>NZ_JAVGCX010000013.1:0-168484 GCF_052928325.1 Lysinibacillus sp. BSL11
CTCGAAACATGTTTATACAAGTAGGGGGTGAACAGTTTTGCGGACGGGATCTAGTCCCACGGGCCAGACGTTCTACCCCGACTACCGTTATAATAAGACCTAAAAGAAAAAGGTCAACCAGAAAAAAAACTGGCTAACCTCATATTACGATCGGGCCATATTGTTGAATAAGGGTTTTGGAGAAATTAGGAGGATTAATATTGAGAATAATCTAAAAAATTAGTTTATTATTAGTTCAAATTAAAGTGCTTGAGTCGTGATGGTAATAATTGGTGTGTGATATGATTAACAGAATATTGTTTGAAGGTTCTATAACCGGGCGCATTTCTGCAGAAAAAAATGCGTCTACGAAATAAAATGGGCCATGTGTTTATGGATAAAGTATAAATTTTAGGGGGTATTTTATGTTTGTAGTAAATGTAGAAGGGGCTATTCGTCGCAAAGAGAAATGGCTTTTAATCCGTAGAAGTGAAAAGGAGGAGCATGCTGGTGGAGGTCTCTCATTAGTAGGAGGAAAGTGTGAAATTGAAGGTGATTCGTCTGATATTCTGGAAAGAACATTAAAACGAGAAGTTTTTGAAGAAGTAGGTAGCGAAATTACAGGCATTAAATATGTAAATAGCTCCTCCTTCGTGACAGAATCAGGGATAAATGTCATCGATATAGTTTTCCTATGTCATCATAAATCTGGAGAACCTTACGCTAAAAGTACTGAAGAAGTGGATGATGTTATTTGGATGACTACATCAGAGGTTCTTGCACATACGGAACTACCTTTATTTCTAAAAGAAAACATTAAACTTGCAGAGAAAATACTACAAGATAATATGCAGATGAAATATTAGTTATACATTTTCCATTATAGGGCGCCATTGTGGAGCAACAAAGTTGGAAAATGATCAAACTTTTTTATAAAAACCTAACTTAAAACTGCTAAAGAAGAATCCCTTTTGATCAATCTTTTTCAAAAAGGAATTCTTCTTATTTAACGTAAAATAAAGGTTTGTGAGGTATTTTTGCTCAATCTTTATTCTAAATCTACAAAAATCTGTTGCAATTCAAAACATTAAATCATAATATAAGAATATAGTTATATACGGATTAATTCACCTTTCTTTAACGAGGTGATTTTATTTAAAATAATATATAAGCAAATAATTATATAAGGAGTGCAGATAAATGGAAAATACACTAATTGAAAAACAACTAAAAGCAGCTGCAGATTTAAATCGCATTAAATTACTCGCATGTATGAAGAATGGGGAGGTATGTGTATGTGATTTTGTAGATGTACTAGGCATATCACAACCAGCCGTTAGTCAACATCTGCGAAAATTAAAGGAGGCAGGCATTATTACGGAACGAAAAGTAGGGACTTGGAAACATTACCGTTTAGTAGAGGATCAAACGCCATTGATGAAGGGCATCTTAGAACAAATTCAGCCTTTAAAGGGTTGCAACTGTGGCACAGATTGTTGCCATGTAGGGGGAACTGATAATGAATAATAATTCTTTAACCAAGCAGCTTTCTTTTCTAGATCGTTACCTTACCCTATGGATATTTGTTGCTATGGGAATAGGTGTTTTATTAAGTTTGACAATGCCTAATATTGGAGAAGCATTAGAGGCCATGTCTATTGGCACAACATCCATACCGATTGCTATCGGGTTAATTGTCATGATGTACCCACCATTAGCGAAAGTAAAGTATGAAGAAATGTGGCGTGTGTTTAAGGATTGGAAAGTGCTTTTACTTTCTCTTTTTCAAAACTGGTTACTCGGACCGTTCTTAATGTTCTTTTTAGCCATCATCTTCCTGCACGATTATCCAGAGTATATGGCTGGACTGATTATGATTGGTTTAGCTCGTTGTATTGCAATGGTGATTGTATGGAACGATTTAGCACGTGGAGACCGTGAATATGTAGCTGGTTTAGTTGCGTTTAACTCCATCTTTCAAATCGTGACTTATTCAATTTTTGCTTACTTTTTCTTAAATGTATTACCTGGTTGGTTTGGCTTAGAGAATTTTAGTGTTTCTATTTCCATGTGGGAAATTACTAAGAGCGTACTGATTTACTTAGGGATACCATTTGCTGCAGGGTTCCTCACACGATGGATAGGCATTAAAACAAAAGGGAAACAGTGGTATGAGGAAAAATTCTTGCCAAAGATTTCACCACTTACTTTAATTGCCCTGTTATTTACGATAGTGATGATGTTTGCCTTAAAGGGTGAGCAATTAGTGGAACTGCCACTTGATGTGGTACGAATTGCAATCCCATTATTTATTTACTTTGTAATTATGTTTGCTGTGTCATTCTTCTCTTCCCGTAAAGTAGGGGCATCTTATCCTGTCACAGCAGCTCTTTCTTTTACAGCTGCAAGTAACAATTTTGAGCTGGCGATTGCGGTAGCAGTTGGCGTGTTTGGCCTTCACAGTGGCGTGGCATTTGCTGCTGTTATTGGTCCACTTGTAGAAGTACCTGTTCTCATCGGACTTGTATGGGTTGCCCTACGTTGGCAGAAAAAATACTTTAAAACCATTAAATTATAAGGAGCAATTACTATGACAAATACACTTTATTTCTTATGTACAGGAAACTCATGTCGAAGTCAGATGGCTGAAGGATGGGCAAAAAAGCTACTACCAACCAATTGGACAGTTAAAAGTGCTGGGATTGAAGCACATGGTGTAAACCCGAATGCTATAAAAGCGATGGCCGAGGTGGGGGTTGATATTTCAAATCATACATCCGATTTAATTGATATGGAGACATTACATAACGCCACGTTAGTAGTCACGTTATGTGGAGATGCAGCTGATAAATGCCCAATGACACCTCCTCACGTTCGCCGTGAACATTGGGGATTTGAAGATCCAGCGAAAGCGACAGGTACGGATGAAGAGAAATGGTCTGTATTTCAAAATGTTCGTGATGCAATTGGTAAACGCATTGAACAATTTGTAATTGAGGAGCTGAAATAAATTGAAAAAAATTCATATCTATGAACCAGCAATGTGCTGTTCTACAGGCTTATGTGGACCCTCTATAGACCCAGAATTATTGCGTATGTCATTTATTATGAATAATTTAAAGAAAACAAACATAGAAGCTGAAAGATTAAATCTTACAAACGAGCCAAATGCTTTTGTAGAAAACGAAGCAATCAATCAACTATTAATGTCGGAAGGAATTGATGCCTTGCCTGCAACGTTTGTGGATGGAGAATTACTTTGTAAAGGGATATATCCAACAAATGAACAATTTTCACAGTGGTCAGGACTTTCAGAAGACGAATTACTACAAAAGCCAAAAGTACGCTTGTCACTAAAAGGAGATGCGTAATATGGAACGCTTTACAAGAAGTTATTTCCCAGACACCCCATTCCTGTTTTTTACGGGGAAAGGGGGCGTTGGGAAAACATCGGTTGCGTGTAGCCTATCAATTACCATTGCAAAGGAAGGGAAAAAGGTACTTTTAATTAGTACAGACCCCGCATCCAACTTACAAGATATTTTTGGCCAAACGCTTTCTAATAGTCCAACTAAAATTGAAGGCATAAACAATTTATTTGCGATAAATTTGGACCCTGAACAGGCGGCACAACATTATAAAGAGCAAATGGTTGGTCCGTACCGTGGAAAACTACCTGAAGTGGTATTACAAAATATGGAGGAACAACTTTCTGGTGCTTGCACAGTAGAAATTGCTGCCTTTAATGAATTTGCATCACTATTAACTGATACTTCAGTAATTGGAAATTTTGACACTGTCGTGTTTGATACTGCACCTACAGGGCATACGTTACGATTACTACAATTGCCTTCTGCATGGTCTACGTTTCTAGATGATAACACGACTGGCACTTCCTGTTTAGGTCCTTTAAAAGGGCTAGAACCACAACGTGAAGTCTATAAAGAGGCAGTTGAACGTTTAAAGAATGCTAATCAAACAACGTTAATGTTAGTGACACGCCCAGAAGAAAATCCTTTAAAGGAAGCAGCACGTGCTTCTCGCGAATTGTTTGAAATAGGTATTCAAAATCAGACCCTACTAATTAATGGATATATGAGCAATGCAAATTCTACAGATGATATCGAAGAGGCTTTCATTGCACGTCAAGCTGATGCAATAGCAAGAATTCCTGAAGAACTAAATCAATTTGAGCAATTCTACTTACCTTTTGTACCGTACTCTTTATCAAGTATTGAGCGTATGCAAGCATGGATGACTGACCAAGAAGTTATACATGAAGATGGATCAAATGAAGTAACTAAGATTCCTGGGATAGAAGAAATGATTGCAGATTATTTAGAGCGTAAGCCGAAACTCATTTTTACGATGGGTAAAGGTGGGGTTGGAAAAACAACGGTGGCTTCTTATATTGCATTACGATTAGCGGAAGAGGGTACTCATGTACATTTAACTACAACAGATCCTGCCGCACACCTCAATTGGACATTCGGTGATGATAACGTTAAAAATTTAACGATCAGTCGTATCGATCCAAAAGCAGAAGTGGCAAACTATGAAGCAGAAGTGCTTGCTAAGGCAAGTGAAACGATGAATGAGGAAGGTTTAGCATTTGTGAAAGAGGATTTAGCTTCTCCTTGTACAGAGGAAATAGCTGTATTCAGAGCATTTGCTAACGTTGTAGAAAATCATCAAGATGAAGTCATTATTATTGATACTGCACCAACAGGGCATACGTTGCTTTTACTGGACGCAACAGAAGCTTATCATCTCGAAATAAGCCGTTCACAAGGGGATATTCCTCCAGCTGTTTCTAACCTGTTACCAAGGTTGCGTGATGCGTCTTATACGAGTGTTGCCATTGTAACTCTTCCTGAAGCAACACCTGTTTATGAAGCTTCGCGCTTACAAGAAGATTTACACCGTGCTGGATTATCTGTTGATTGGTGGGTTGTTAATCAAACATTTTCATCTATCTATACAACAAGTCCAACATTAATTCAAAAACAACAAGCTGAAACGAAATGGCTAAAAGAAGTTAGATCCATCAGCAATAATCAATTCGTGGCCATTCCATGGGTAATAACGCCACCAGTCGGAACACAAGGTTTACATGAATTAAAAGGAGAGAAAATCAAATGAAAATGAGTCCAGAAGGTAAAAATTATTTAGAACAGGTATTAGCTGATTCAGAGGTTAAAACGCTTCGTTTCTTTGGTATTGCAGGCTGCTGTGGTGTTAATTTAGGTGTAGGCTTAGAAGCACCAGCAGAAGAAGATGCAATTCAAACAATTGAAGGTATCGAGGTCGCAATTCATCCTGATATTGCACCGCAATTAACAGATGTTACGATCCATGCAGAAGAAGAGAATGGTGAACTAGGTTTAGTATTAGTTGGATACTCACCGACATCTTGCTAAACAGATACCTTAAATACTGTCTTAGCAATTATTCAATCCATTGAATGGAGGATACAATAATGACAGTTAACCATGCTAGTGTATTAACTAAAGATTATTTTATCGCTTATTTGAAGTTAATTATGATTAGTAGAGAATACACTTTGATACAGGCTAAAGAGTTTGCTTTTAACTTCTTCTTTAAAGGAGATATAGCTCGTTACGGCACTTCGACATGGTTGCAATTTGAAAAAGCTATAAAAGAAATTGATAAAACAATGTGTGAAATTGAAATGTGTTAATTACTAAGTTTACAACGTCTAGCTAACTGCTAGGCGTAAAAAATACATTTTATATAAGTGAATGCTTATATAAAAAAGAGGAGAATTTAATGATGAAAACACTAAAAGTAATCAACCAAAATGGATCTTGTTGTACTACTAAGGATATTGAAGTACAGGAGAGTGTTAATAACCCCAATAAGAATTTACCGATTGTCATAATTGGCGCAGGTCCCATTGGATTAGCTACAGCTGCTCATTTAGTGGAACAAAAGCAAGCATTTATTTTACTTGAGGCTGGGCATGAAATAGCACACAATATTCGTACCTGGGGGCATGTTACATTATTTTCACCATGGCGATATAACATCAATAAAGCTGCTAAATCATTATTAGAGGGGTCTGATTGGGTAGAACCTAACTTAGAAACAATACCTACCGGGCATGAGTTAATTGATCTTTATTTAAAACCTTTGGCAGAGTTAAGACAAATAAAACCAAGTATCCGATTGAACTCCAAAGTAGTAGCTATTTCAAGACAAAAAAATGATAAAATGAAATCAAAAAATCGATTCAATCAGTCCTTTAATATATATGTTGAAAAAGAGGATGACATCGATATTATTGAGGCAAAAGCTGTTATTGATGCAACAGGAACATGGGGGAACCCAAACCCAGCAAATTCTACAGGTGTATGGCTCCAAAATGAAAAAGCATTAGCAGATCACATTGAGTATGGTATCCCAGAAATTAATACGAATACTAAAAGATATGCTAATAAGAAAATTGCAGTTATTGGTGGTGGCCATTCAGCGATCAATACCTTATTAGCTTTGGCTGAATTACAGAGAGAAAACCCTTCAACAAAGCTAGTATGGATTATGCGTAAAGGAACTGTAGAAGAAGCCTATGGTGGAGAAGAAAAAGATGCATTAGCAGCACGTGGCGCACTCGGTGTTCGCATTCACGAATTAGTAGATACAGGTAAGGTTGAAGTAATAACTCCTTTCTATATCTCACAGGTGAAGAAAGAAGAGAACATCCATATTGTTGGTACTATAAACGGAGAACAAAAAGTATTAACAGGATTTGAAGAGCTTATTGTCAATGCGGGAAATAGACCAGACCTATCAATTAACAGCGAATTACGCCTTTCGATTGACTCAGCAACAGAAAGTGTGCAAGCATTAGCGCCACTAATTGATCCAAATGTTCATAGTTGTGGCACAGTAAGGGCGCATGGTGAAGAAATACTACGTCAACCTGAAAAGGACTTCTATATTGTCGGAGCTAAAAGTTATGGACGTGCACCCACATTTTTAATGGCAACAGGCTATGAACAGGTTCGTTCCATAACAGCTTATTTATCAGGAGATGAAGAAGCGTCGAAACGTGTGGAATTAGAATTACCAGAAACAGGCGTATGTAGTATTAATCTTGTCAATCAATCAAATACATGTTGTTAAAAATTTGACTGTTAGCGCAAGCTAGCAGTCCTTTTTAAAATACTAAGGGGGAAATGAGATGGACACACTAATTATTCGTAAAATGGAAAAGAAAGATTTACAAGAGGTATTAAATATTTATAAAGAGGGAATCGAAACAGGGATAGCAACCTTTGAAACAATTGTGCCAAGTGAACAGGTATGGGAGGAAAGACATCATGCGGCCCTGCGCTTTGTTGCAGAGGAACACAATAGAGTAGTTGGTTGGATTAGTATTTCCCCTGTCTCTACACGCGCTGTTTATTCTGGAGTGGGAGAAGTTAGTGTTTATCTATCAAGTGATCATAAAGGCAAGGGTATTGCTTCAAGGCTTTTTAAATTACTAATAGAAACGAGTGAAAAGGAGGGGTTTTGGACACTCCAATCATCCATCTTTGCGATCAATACATCAAGTATCCAATTACATAAAAAGATGGGCTTTCGAATTGTTGGTACAAGAGAAAAAATTGCTCAGTTAGATGGGATATGGCATGATACAGTTTTAATGGAAAGAAGATTAAACATATAGTACGCGCTCCCTGCTATGCTAACCAAATTCTATACTAGGAAGTTTCTCGATATAATTTTAAAAAGATTTATAGTCACCATTTTTTACAGTGGCTTCAAATATGCATTGGATTGGTAAACCTAATTTCTCATAATCAACTTCTAAAGTTTATTTTTTTATATTTCCCAATGATTCCATTTGTCTTACACGTTCCGTTACTGATGGGTAGGACAGATGTACCCTTCTTCCAAGCTCGCTCATTTATAAACGGCTGTTATTATGGAAAACTCAAAAAGCTAAGGATTTCGAGGGTGCTAGAGAACTTCAAAGATATAAATTTGGAGTTCAATACAAGCAAAGCAAGGTCAAATTCAAACGAATGAGGTTTCCACATTTTCAGAAAATACTTTAGATATTTCTTTTGCAAATGGTCTAAAACTTTACTTAAATCATGACATGGCAGGATGGAACTTTAATTCTAGTGGTGCACCAACATTTGGAGGTATCCAAACAGCGAAAAACGGTAATAATCCTGTTGGAGCAGTGTGGTTATTACTTAGTGGAGAAAACTACCATTGGAGACTAATACATGGTTATGACACTGAAGGTGGAAATTATGTAGGCTATAAAGATCCAGACGGTGGATAATATAATACATCTACTAATTATGTAAGTTGGACAAAAATATCTGATAAAATCAATACAGTTTACATGAGTAGATAATTTAAAGATTGTGAGGGGGAAAAGTGAATAAATTATCATTGTTTTTTTATTCTTTAAACGTAATTGTTACTTCTATCGCCTTTTACGTGATTAATTTTTTAACTGAACCAGTTTTGATAGGTAGTTCAGAGAATAATATTAGTAATGGTAATCCAGGACTCTTTCCTTTAGTATTTTTAATGCCGTTCTTGATAGTTTCGATTATTGGTACATTTAAAATTGCATATTCTTTTGCTATAAGAACTTACAAGACAATGCAATATAAAATAATAATTATATTTTCATTCCTTCTTTCGAGTATGATATATTTCTTTACTTTTAAAGAAGCAAGAGAATTTAGATTATTAGTCTTTGAAAATAATGATTCAGTTACTAAAATAACTCAAATTCCATTACTTAACACATATTCAAATAGTATCTTCTTTAATGGATGGACATTACTTGCGTTACTATTTACCACTGTTTTTATAGCTTATTGTTTCGCATTAGTTAAACAAAGAGATACAAGATGAATAAATGAAGTTTTGATCCAAATGGATTAACGCTTTTTATGTGTGCCCGGCATGACAACAACTCGATGGTAAAAGTCCATACAGGCTTGGCAGTAGGATCTGTTAGCAAAAGACAGGGGTGTCCATGGCTACGTGGAATCTGGAGGTAATAGGACGCAAACTCTCGAACTGTTGAACAGAAATCAGATAGAAGGTTGGCTTGGGATGGATAAGCTTGCATAACAAAGCGAAGTCTAATACTGTCCGAATCATATACAGTAAATCTGGGAGTTACATGAGAAGAAAGTGTTTGTGCTTACCCAGGGAGGTCTCTTGAGGGTTATTTTAATTAACAATTTGTCTAGTGATAGTCAGATGAATCAAGAGAAGTCATAGTAGCCAAGTCAACTATGGTGAAGGACAGAACAAACTCCAATCTTGAAAGAAACAAGGAGGTGGAGACATCCGCCGAAGCACAGAAAACATCGGGATATAGACCGAATAGATGACTACTTATAGAGGGATAAGCTGGAAGCAAAAGAGCATATAAGAGTTTGTAGGGATGTAAACATGGAAATAAAGAAACAAGATGCTATCGAACTAATTGAAAAATCATAGCTGATAAAAATCTATGGAGAGCCCAACAACTGTTGTAGAGTGTGAACCAATATCATGAACGAAGGGTCTGTAGATTCTTGTCCATATACAAGTCTGGACATTTCTTATTCGTATATTTAAGAATCATTTCAAATGCAAAAGAAGTCCGTAAAATTGTCTCAGGGAATGAAAAAGAAGTTTTAAGGACTGAACCGTTTATAATGTTGAAAAAACTCCCATGTGATATTCAACAATTGAGTGTGATACTGTAATAAGAAACAGCGCTCGTTTTCATTAAAGATCCAATATAATGATCGTGCAATTCTTTTCTCATCTAAGGCAGGGTTACGCATTTTTTTGTAGAACTAAATGTACAAGAAGTTAATAAAAGAATAAAACGATATTAGATCCTATATATGTATCAATATTCTAAGTTTTTTTTAAAAAAGGGGTGTAAGTTGTGCAAACTTCAATGGGGGAAACGGAGCTTTATCAGGAAAGAGTTATCGATAATTTCATTGACGATATTGGAAGAAAAATGGAATATTCAATTATAGGAAAAGGTACACCAATACTTGTGTTTCATGGTGGACATTCTAATTGTAAAGAAGAGTTTGGCTACGCTGAATTATTGGAACAAGGTTATTCAATAATAACTCCTTCTAGAGCTGGATATTGTAATACAGATCCACTTCTCGGGAAAGATCTTCAAACAGCCTGCCATGCTTATTTAACTATACTCAATCATTTGAATATCGAAAAGGTACATGTAATTGCCATTTCTGCATATTGAAGTAGCCGCTCAAATTACTGATGTTGATATTGAGATGTTTCGTAAAATGAACAATTGACAACGCTCTGGATATGGTTTTATGATCGACTTATCACAAACTGGAACAATTTCTGCAGCTGATTTATGCTCAATTAAGTGTCCTACATTAATTTTACATAGTATAAATGATAGTGCTGCACCTGTTGAACATGCTTATCATGCACAACATAACATCACAAATTCGAAACTTTGTATTCTTCAAAATTGGGGTCATTTAATTTGGCTCGGGCATGATTCCGAAAGAATGTATGATGAATTAATAAAATTTTTGATTACCTATTAACAACTTTATATGTATTTAAATTAGTATACGAATCACCTTCTTGTATTTTGTAATAGATATTTCTACTTTAGGAGGTGCATGAAAAGGATTATTTATTTGATTAACTAGAGATATGGATGACTTTACAATATTCAATGTAAGGTTGTCCATTTTTACTTTGGACTCTTTGACTCTATTTATTTAGTAATATTCAAAAAATTAGACTGTTAGAATACTTCGAACAGCCAAGAACTTCAGAATGACAAGTAGAAATGTACAGATATAATGGGAAGTTGACGTATTCAAGCCCTCCTCCTCGCCAAATGATTTTAGTTTACATAATATAAATACCGCTGACACAAACTTATAGTTATCGGATGGTTCCTATAGATTATCGTTCAAAAGGGGGTTATTCGTTTAAATAATGTTAATTATCGTTTAATGTAGATTTGTCTAATATTCATAAAAATTATTCTAAGAGAAATGAACTTAGCTTGTTGTTAAAGAATCACGATTCAAGTCCATAAGAAAATATATTTTGAAATTCTAAAACAGGAATACTTGAAGAGTCGAACATACAAATTTGTATGTTCGACTCTTTTTTACACATTATAAAGAACCAATGGATAAGTAATAAATTTGATACTCTGAATTTTTAAAAAGTATTTAAAAAAGGTGTTGATTTTGATCTTGCAAAATCTAATAAAAGACAAAAGTGAAGCAGCCTAGGTTCTTTTAAATAAATTTAAAAAAGTGTTAAGGAACACTTTAAGGAAAAAAATAAAAAGGGTCACTTGGGATAGGAGTGCCCCTAAGTAACAGAGGTGTAAGGCTAAAATAGCTTTACTTTACTATCAATATGCGGTGATAGCGTAGTTTGTATAGTTCATAGCCTGAGAAATAGATTTTAAAAAAATGCTCTGATATGATTCATAATTAACTTACCAAAATTTAGAGAATGACTTATTTTAATTATTTATAAATTTAATCCAAATCTCTTTAATTCAATGAAAATACCTTCTAATTGTTTTCCTTTGTCTGTTAACGTATATTCCACACGAGGGGGAACCTCCGGGAATACCTTTTTATTCAATATCCCATGATCTTCTAGTGTCTTAAGACGGAGTGAAAGTGTTTTCGGGCTAATTCCATTCATTGATTTCAATAGGTCACTGAATCGCATTGTTCCTTCTATAAGCAGATCACGAATAATTAAAAAAGTCCATTTAGTCCCAATCACGTCGAGCGTTTTAGCAATGGGGCAAGTCTCACCTGGTGCTCCTTTGGTTAATATTACTGGCTCAATAACACTCATATGAAACATCCTCCTGAAAAATTTTTTTGTTTAATTCACCTTATCATATCACAATAGTATACTTTCAGAAACTTTATGAAATAAATATCACTATTTCCATAAATGAAGTTACTATATTTATAATATCGTTGTACCTATAATTTCATCCCTTATTAAGGAGGTGACTAAAATTATTGCAAGAAATCAACGAAACAAACTACCGTTTGCTCTCATTACTATATAAATCAATGCTTTTGCTATTGATACATAATCATGAGTGTTCTTCCGGATGAAGCAAACGATTTGAATTTTACCTTAAGTACAGAAGGGTTATCATCTACACGCTGGGTAGTTTTTTAGAAATCATATAATTGAGGGAGCTAGATAAAGATGAAAAATATACTGATAATTAACGGTCATCAGAAGTATAGTTCAGCAGAGGGGAATTTAAACCAAACATTGATGAACAAAATGGTCAGTTTTTTAAGTGAAAAAAACAATGTAAAAACAACAATTATTCAAAAAGGATATAAAATCGAAGAAGAACAACAAAAATTTATATGGGCTGACATTGTCATTTACCAAACACCTATCTATTGGTTCAGTGTCCCGGGCTTATTGAAGTCGTATATGGATGAAGTATATGCTTATGGTTTATTTTTTAGGGGTGCTGATCAGTATGGAGAAGGCGGGTTGTTGACTGAAAAGAAATATATGTTTTCGACTACCTGGAATGCTCCTGAAAAAGCATTTAACGATCCCAGTCAATTTTTTGAAGGGAGCAGCCTAGAAGAAGCATTAAGTCATTTACATCGTATACAGAAATTTCTCGGAATGAAACCTTTAAAGAGTTTCTCTTGTTATGATGTAGTCAAAAATCCGAAAGTTGAAAAGTTTGTATCCGAACTTGATTTACATCTACAAGAGGTATTGAATTTTTAATCTATTAAGTAAACGTATAAGGGGAGAAAAACATGTTAAAAGATAAAAAAGTTATAATGATCGGTGGAAGCTCTGGGATTGGTTTGGAATCAGCTAAACAGCTAATAGCTCATGGGGCAGAAGTAGTCATTGCCAGCCGTTCCGAAGATAAATTACGGAATGCCAAAGAGCAACTAGGAGATAGAGCAACGGCTTATACTCTAGATACAACGCAAGAACAGCAAGTCCAGTCTTTCTTTGAAAAGATCGGCCAGTTCGATCATCTTGTGGTAAGCGCGGCAGAAACATCCGGCGGGTCATTCCTCCAAACGGATACAGCCCAAGCCCGAAAACTGTTTGAAAACAAATTCTGGGGACAATATTATGCAGCGAAATACGGTGCTTCGAAAATTTTACCAAACGGTTCAATCACTTTGTTCTCTGGGGTTGTAGCCTACAAGTCTATGGTTGGCTCAGCAATTCTAGGTGCAGTCAATGCGGCTATTTCGAATCTAGGCCAGACTTTGGCTTTAGAACTTGCTCCGATCCGAGTAAACATCGTTTCACCTGGAATAATTGATACACCTTCCCGTAGCAAAATGCCTGAAGAAGCACGTAATAACTTCTATAATGCACTTGAAAACAAACTCCCTGTGAAACGAATAGGAAGAGCTGAAGATGTTGCACAAAGCGTACTATACTTGCTACAAAATAGTTTCGTGACCGGAACCGTTCTTCATGTAGAAGGCGGTCACATTTTAATTTAAGTCAGCAGCTGAGGAAAATATATCCACTAAACAAGAAAAAACGCTATTCTTTTTGTAGAACTATACGAAAAGATAGTGTTTTTTAATCTTCCCATCTCCATGGGGCTTAAAAGGCACTCTAACACGTTTTCCTTATTTTGTTGTAACATCAGTTATGCAGTGTAAAGCGGGTAGGTGGGAGGCCTGACTTTTTCAACACATCATTAAAGATGAAATGTAACCCACGCGGATCTAATGTTTTACGATTTTTATTAGGGAAAACTGGCTCTGATGGATAAATTTGATAGGATATTAAAGAAGCTTTATAAGATGCCGGAAGCGGCATTAAGTGTGGATGAAGGGGCAATATCCGTTCTTTTTTTCCTTTTCCATCAATTCGAATTGTTTCATTTACCAGATCAACTTGTTCCCATATTAATGAAACAAGTTCAGAACGTCTTAGACCTGTTGTTGCTAATAATTTAAACATGAGCTCATTCCGCATCGAAAAACGCGATTGGGCGCGTTCTAGATAGTCAAATAGCTGCTTTAGATCCGTTAATGTCATATACACAGGAAGTTTATCATCGGTCTTTGGCGATTCAATCCCGTGCGTAAAATCATTAGCAAGGTATCGTTCTATTAAACAATATTTGGCGAACGATTTTAAGGAAGAAATTTTTCGGTTCACCGAACGAGGTTTTTGTTTTAAAGATCCTAATAGATATTGGATAAAGCGACGTACTTGGGTCTTGGTAATCTCATTTAAACAGGTTGAACAGCCATGTTCCATTAAAAAGGTTAAGAAGAGCTGTAAATCGTATTCATAACTCGTAACCGTATTTTCCGAGTAATTTTTTTCAATCTCAATATACAATACAAATTCGTCAATGGCAGCGTGTAGTTGCAAGTATAAAACCTCCAGATATCGTATTAAACAATAATTATTATCTGTACAAAATCATCCCATTATCGTAAAAAAGGAGAGTTATCGTTCACATGAAAATTATAAGGAACTTGAAAATTACAAGTCGAAAAGTACAGATATTATGGGTAGTTGGTGTATTCAAGCCCTCCTCCACGCCAAATAATTTTAGTTTACATAATATAAATTATAGGAAGTTGTGTTTCATTGAAAAGTATACTAATAATAGTGAGATAAAATGAATGTAAAAGGTCACATAGGTTTTGGACACCAAAAATTTACCTTTCTAGCTTCAAAATTCTTTCTGCTTTCCTTAAAAATAAAATAATTTTCCTTCATTTTTAAACCTTTAGTTTTGGACTTTTTAATTTTTAAAATAACCAGTCGTCAAATAAATTTCGACAACTGGCTAGGTGTATACTTTTTCGACTGTAATATCAAAGGATACTAAATATTAGTTTTTACCGAAGAAAGATCTCATCTTCATTTGCAAGTTCATTTTCTAAAAAAACGTTCTTTCATGGGAGTTTAAGAATATTTCTTCACAAAGCAACTTTATTTCAAAGACACAACGATCTTACTACATGCTTTTTATTTATCCCACACGCTCATCTGCTAGTACTACTATTTGTTATGACCAAATTAGCCGTTTCACTCGGATGGCTAAGAGGAAAATGATGACCATATGGAACAAAATCAACCTTACCCAGATGTGAAGGAGCAGAATAGCCTCTGTCAGAATCCCCCCAAATAATGTGAAGATTATACTTTGTTACTTCATTGAAATCACCTTGAATGTTTTTCGATAGTAAACTGTTAAGCTGAACAGTAGTGTTTAAAATTCTAGGAGAAGTAAAACTTTTACCTATTTTTTGAATATAGTGTTCAGGGATGCTCTCCGTATTTTCAAATAAACCATTATTTAATAAATAACGCTCTATTAAATTAGTAGTTGCCAATTTCAATGTCCATTTGTTTATAAATTGAGGAACATTTATTGATTGAGCATTTTTTTTGGCAACAGGTGGCTGAAGTAAAGTAATTGTATACTTCTTATCTATGTACTTTTGTACTAATGCTTCCAAAAGAATATACGCACCAAATGAATGGCCAATTAGATGGGCACCGTTAGTAGCTTTCTCCAATAACTTTTTTACTACATTCAAATAGATATTTAAAGGATTTTTCTCTCGTTTAAAAGGAGAACGTCCCAAACCAGGAAGGTCTATGATCCATACAGGACGACCTGTTTTTTCATGAAGCTCTTTTCCTAAAGGAAATAAATCCTCTCCATCACTCAATAAACCATGTAATAAAATAAACGGTTTCCCCTCTCCTTGTAATTGGTAAAGGGTATTGTTATCGCATAATGTTCGCTCAAATAAATGATGAAGCTCACCATTTTGATACATCAATCGATAATCCAGATCAGCTACTACGGCAGGGAAAAAGTTCATGACACTCGTCTTCTTAAACCAATCTCCCCCCATCATGTTTTTCACCGAACCATTTGAAAATGTTCGTTTTGTCATAAAATTCAGTCCATCAGAAGGAATGTTTGTTATTTTACTTACTCCACTTTTCATTATTGTTTTCATAAGCGGCATTGGAACAGAGATTTTTGGTGCACGCATATTCATACTTTCCGACATGACACTTAATAATTCAGCAATGTTCGGATCGTTCTCTTTGTCTTCAACAAGTGTATATGTTTGAATAGCCGGCTGCTCCAATTTGAAAACCTGCACAATAAACTTCGCAATCTCATCGTTTGAAATCAGTGGCAACCTATATCCCTTACCTCCAGGAATCACTGGCATGAGCCCTCTTCGCATACTTGTCACAAGCAAACCTAATCCTGCTATCTGCTCTGTACTCCCTGTTTTACTACTACCGACCACAGTTGGCGGATTAATGACAGACAGCGGATAACCTACTGCTGATGCCTGCTGACGGATATATAGATCTGCTAAAAACTTTGTTCTCTCATATGGATTTTTTATTTTTAAAAATTTGTTTCCTTCTTTAAATACATCTATCGCAACCTTGCTATTTTTATCATCAAATGGACTCATATAGCCTACAACATGAATAAATTGCTGCAAGCCCTTTAATTGGTGAATACTTTTAGCTAATTCACTAATATGTTTGGCGCCATTTAAAAAGACGGAAGCGGCCTCTTTACTTGTCGCTTGAATATCCATAGGGCCTCCTGCGTGAATCATCACATCCGTTTTCAATACCCTCTCCTTATCTTCAACACTCAGACCTAAGTCTATTTTCGTTAAATCACCTTCAATAAAGTGCATATTTGCCTCTTTTAAGATGCCTCTTTCCTGAAAAATGCGTGTTGCTTTACTTTTCGATCTCACTAATAGAAGAATTGTAACGTGCTCTTTGGCTAATTCCTCGACTAATTGCTTTCCAATAAAACCTGTTCCACCAGTTAAAAATACGGTTCTCATAAAAAATCCTCCTTGTAGTACTACTTAGTACTAATTTGATGTAAAAAAAATGCTTCTTTTATCGAAGCAAGTTAAACAAATGATCTGCTGTTTTCATGATTACAGTTGCATCCTCCAGTGTTTCTGAAATAAATAGCGCTCCTTCAAGATTTGTAATAAAAAGAGATGCAACCTCGTCAATATTTATTGTCTTTCTAAATTCACCATTCTCTACCCCTTGTTTAAGGAATAGAGAAACTTTCGTTTGTAAGCCTTTAAAAAAAAGACCTATTTTTTCTTTTACTTTTGTGGCATTTGTAGGACTTTGAATATAAAGCGTAATAAATGGACAGCTCCCCTTATATTCTCTCGTCTGAACTCCTTGTGATATTTGCTTTAAAAACAATTTGATACGATCTTCAACTAATAATTGGTTTTGAGATAGTAAGTCATCTATTGCAGATTGATACATTTCAATCCAATAATCAACGACCCCTTCCAACAATTCTTCCTTATTAGAGAAGTGATAATACACATTAGACTTTGAAACTTTACTTACACGAACTAATTCATCCATGCTTGTATAAGCAAATCCTTTTTCTAAAAATAATGTTGCAGCTACTTCAATCACACGTTTTTGATTCATTAATTTTACTTTTGTCATAATTAGAACTATACAGTACTAAAATGGGTGTTGCAAGTATTATTGTTAGTTTAATAAAAAAATTGATCAAAAAAGCTATACCTTAATTGGTTATACTGCTAAAAATTAATCTCATTTTGAACAAAGTTGAACAGAACCCCAAAACTGTTTTGGATGGCTTGCAATTTTTCACTTGCACTTGTATTATTTTTGTAGTCAATAAAGGAGATGCTTTTATGCCCTTTAAAGATGATTTGCAAAATTGATTCATTCATACCCTTCATTCAATATAAAAACTCCATTTTGATTGATGCTGATCAAAATGGAGTTTTTATTATCCCTAGCTGTTATTCAAACAATGGCATCATATGTTTTCTAATCAATTCAACACGATCCTTGGCACGTGGCATAAAGCGCGAAGCAATCGAAATGACCATCTTCTTTTGAGGATGTATGAAAATTACATTTCCACCATCCCCCAAAGCTGCATAGCAATCATCAAGTATCCACCACAAATAACCATAGGACAGCTCTCCTGATCGACTTTGTACTTTTGTGCTGTCCTCTATCCATTGAGAAGAAAGAATTTGGCGACCGTTCCATACACCTCCATTTAAATAGAGCTGACCTATTTTGGCCATATCCCGTGGCGTTAAAGTAAGTCCCCAACCAGCGGTGTTTACTTCCTTAGGGTCTATTATCCAGCCAGTGACAAATTTATCCTTCAGAAAAGCGAAATAGTCTTCTTTATTTTGTATAGTTGTATTTGTGGGTGCTTTGATTGCAAGAGGTTTAAACAAGTTTTCTGTAGCGAAATCAAGGACAGATTGACCCGTGGCATTTGTAAGAACACCTGATAAAATATGTGTGCCAACGGTAGAATAGTTAAACACCCCCATATTACCTTTGCCCCCCAGCAAATCCAATGCAGCTTTTACCCAGTCATCACTTGAATATACTTTCGTATAAGGCTCTGACTTGTATTTATAGGGTGCAGTCATTGACAACAAATTTGCTATGGTGATGTTTTGAATGGTTTTTTCGCCACGCTTTACTGTATAATTCGGAAAAAAATCTAACACATGCTGTTCTATATTTTTCATATATCCTTTATCAATTGCCATTCCAATAAGAATGGAGATGATACTTTTTGTGACAGATGCTATATGCAAAGCATCATCTTGGGTGTACCCATCAAAATATTTTTCGTAAATTAAATGATTATCTTTTCTAATAGCGATGCCTGCTATATTGGAATACTCTTTTTCTATTAAATCTTCAAAGTTATTCATCATTCTGATTGTTAGGGTTTGACACATTGACGTCAGCTATATCAATCCCCATCCTTTCGCTGAAATGAATCATCAATATTGATGTAATAAAGAATAATTTATTATAAAAAATTATTCAATTCTTTTCTTTTTTCCAGCTAGTGTGATAACAAAAAAACGTTAATCCTTGTTCGATTAACGTTACGGTATCTTTTTATCGATCTTCATTTTCATAATATGCTTCATTCGCATGTTTCTGATCTGTACCTTTAAGGTATGCTAGGATCATTTTAGGACGTTTAAGTAAAACCCAGTCTCCATGCTTATCAAATTTTCTGCTTGAAGTGATCATCCCATTTGGAATCGTTCCGTATTTTTTTCCGTTCTTTTTTCCCCAATCTTTTAATCGTTTAGCAAAATCGGCATCTTCTGCCATGAGCATATTTTCATTAAATCCATTAATTGCTTGAAAATCTTTTTTGTAGCACCAAAAGATGCCTACAGAAATGGCACCATATTTTAAAAATAGTGGTCCGATTAATAACAAAGCTGAAACAAAAATTCCTAAGGACATTCTTTCAAACTTTCCTGTAACACCGCCACCAATGTACTTTCCTGTGATTAAATTCTCCTCTGCCTTAGATAAAAGGTGCTCGTTCATCTGTGTATCGGCATCAATTGTGACGATGATTTCCCCTCTTGCTATATCAACGCCAGCGTTCCTAATCTTCGAAAGGTTCTTATCGCTATTTTTTAGTAGGATACAATTATACGATTTTGCAATTTCCTCTGTTCGATCTGTACAGCGATTTAAGACAACAATAATCTCCACTTGATTTTTAAAGGATTTGGAAGCCTTTAAAATAGAGTCTAAGCATTTTCCAATATATTTTTCTTCATTATGGGCTGGGATGACAATTGAAATTTTTATATCCTCTTTCTTTTGCACTTCTAAAGAGTTCTCCATGTCGTACATACAGCTCCTCCCTTTTAAATGTCTTCTTCATTTATAAAATAAACCAGCTGATCAGTCCACTTGTTGTCCTCGTATATGAATCCTTTCCTCGTGCATTCATAAAGCATTCCAACATTTTCTGCTAATTTTATAGATGCCGTATTGTCGAGGTTTATATGAGCTTCTATTCGATGATAATTTAATTTTTTAAATGCTAGATCAATCGCTGCTTTTACAGCCTCTTTACCATAACCTTTTCTCCAAAAATGGTTATGAATGGTATATCCGAACCTAGCCCATTGAAATTCTTCCCTCATAATGGTTGAGAAGTCTACAAAACCAATATGCGTATTATCTGTTTTTCTAAATACGCCAAATACATACACCTTATCATCCTCAGCCATCTGATGATGCTTAGTAACTAAATCACGAAACCATTCTTTCGTACAGATGCTCATATCTAATTTACCTTCATCGTACTTATGCTGGGAAGGTAAACGATTTTCATATTGCGTAAGCCAAGAAGAGTAATCTTCCTCTTCCATTAATCGAATAATTAATCGTTCTGTTTTCGTCATTATCTTATTCAATCGAACACCTCATACCTTTCTAAATAGCGATTCATGGAAGTAGTTTACTCACCTTCTTCGTCTGCAGAGGGGCCGTAGATGCCTGGTACTGGAATATCGAGAAGTCGCAAGTATACCCCAAGCTGCGCTCGATGATGGACCATGTGGCTTAATCCGAAGGTGCGGAACGCAATAGCTCGAGGCTCCTGGCGAATAATATGGTCACCGTGACGTAGCGTCCATTCCTCTCCGAGCTTCTTCTCATCACATTCAGTAAGCAACATTTCCACTTTTCTTACGTTTGCATCGAACTCATCGAGAATGTCATCTCGCTTTTCTATTGCCTCTCGTCGCAACGGAACGGTCGAAAGATCAAAGTCTGAGTACTGTAAAATAGCCATTTGCCAGTTTAGCAGATTGATTAGGTGCGTGGCCAGACCTCCTAGTGTCATTGATTTCTCATGTGGCCTCCATGTCAAATGCTCGTCGGGCAAGCGTTCCAGTATGCGACGAGTAGAAGCCAATTCTTGTGTTGTATCCCCAACAATCAATTGTTTAAGCATAAAATCCCTCTCCTCCCTTTTAATCAGCATACTATAAATTCCATTCAAGGGGAAAGCTCTCATATAAGTTTTTATGCTATGGTTAAACCTTTTTTAGACTGTTAGAATATGTAAATACTTTGAGGGTTTTGCAGTTTGAAGAAATGTTCATAAGGGAATATACTAGATTGAACAAAAAGGGGTGAAGACAAGGTGAAAATAAAAATAATTTTGTTGTTAATGATTTGTTCCTTAGCGTTAGTTGCTTGTAACGATCAGAAAGAAGCATCGAAGGTGATAGAAATTCAAGAATTAATTAATTTCGATGAAGTGCAACCCGATACTTTACAACAAATCTCCGATGCCAAAGATATTCAAATTATAGAAAAAACATTTAAAAAAGCTAGAGAATTCGGTGAGGTCGATAACGAAATTGCTCCGCAGTATAAGATCAAACTAAACGATGATGAATACTACCTATGGATAGACAATACAGTCACAGGGACAATAGCAAACGTAAACAGTAGAAATATGTTTTACAATATCCTAGCTACCGATGAATTTAAAGAGGCCATAAATTATCGATAGCAAAACAAATGATTTTTAAATAATAGCAGCAATGATCTGTACGGAAACATAGATTGTTGCTATTTTTTTAGGGTATGTTTCATATTATCTAGCTTCATGTTGCTGGGAATGTTCTCTCACTTTTTCAACGGATATAGAGCCCCTCCGTATTAGCAACCTTTTCTAATAACTCAAGATTATGTTGGCTGTAAATTAAAAAGGCTAAGCCATTCCCACTAAATACAATATTCTCCTCAGGTAAAATAAAATGTAAATGGAGATGGTCCGAAACAGCTAATTTTATTAGTGAAATTAACATTGTGTATTCATCAATGTTTAATAAAATGCCTTCTGTAAGATCTTTAGGTATAATTTTATTATTCCACTCATTCTCGTAGACTTTATAATACAATTGATCCTTATATAAAGGATCTGGTAAATAATAAAATGCATAAAATTCAGATGATTTTAACCACATCAATTCAAAAAATCTCTCAAATTTTTCTAGGCTTTTCTGGTACGAATGATAATCCTGCGTTTTTTGTTGGAAATCGACCATCTCTAATTTATCGAAGAATACTTCTACTTGACTATATTTTTCATTACTTTGTATCTGATAAGGGTAAATATCAAGTATTTTAGTACTTTCATAATCATACAATTGCTCTAGTAATTCTTCTAATTTTTTTCTGTCTTTATTGGTTGCTTCCTTGCAAATACAATCGATTATCTTTTCTAATGACATCCCTTTGACTCCTTTAATTCCTACTTCAGCACGGTAAAAGAACGTAGTAATCCGTTACATTTTTCTATTTATAGTTTAGTATACCATCTTTCATTGTTGCACCATGCCAGCGTTTTACATAGGGTGGAAATTTTAAAAAGCTGTGTATGGTAGTGCTTTCTTGCATAGTTTAAATAGATGGAATATTTAGATTTTTATTGATGGAATGGCAATGATTAATTATACTTAAATGATTAACGTTCGATTAGAAACATATAATACTAGAGTATTGGGGAGAGAAAAATGGAAGAATTAAAAGTAGAAAAAGCAATTCAAGATATTTATCCAGATGATATCGCTTGGTGTTATGGGTGTGGCCGTTTGAATGATGATGGTCATCATCTTCGCACAGGGTGGCATGGTGAAAAGACGATTACAATCTATACACCTGAATCAAAATATATGGGTATTCCAGGATTTATCTATGGTGGTTTAATTGCTTCATTAATTGATTGCCATGGAACAGGGTCGGCAGCGCTTGCCTTGCATCGTAAAAATGGACATGAAATTGGTGATGGAGCGGAGCCACCTCGATTTGTAACGGCTAACCTTCATGTAGATTTCCTAAAGCCAACACCCCAACATGTTCCATTAAAGGCAATTGGCACTGTTGAAGAAATTCACCCGAAAAAATGGAAAGTAGAAACTGAGGTTTATGCGCAGGATACGCTTTGTGCTCGTGGAACAGTAGTTCTTGTAGTCATGCCTAGTACTTTTCTAAATAAAAATGTAAATAAAAATGAATAGCACTTTTTATCCTCACTATATAAAATAAAGAAGAGCACATCTTATTCATAGATGTGCTCTTCTACTGCGTTTTTAATGGATTCATCATCATGGAACTGTATTACTAATAACTGTCACAAAGCCATTTCTCGTCGCAGTTTCCATTAACGAATAAATAGAGTCACTTGCTGTTTTGTTAAACTCATACCATTGGTCAACAGTTGCATCATAAATCAACACGTCTGGCTGTCCAGTCAAAGGTTTATCTGAAGATTGCACCAACGAATAGAGATCATAACGTGCTATGCTCCTACCTTCCATGTTCAGGAAATCATATTGGCCCATTTTATAATAGCCCCCAATTACGGTGCTATGGACAGACCATGTATAGTCGTCAGGCTGTTTTATCTTCGTGCCCATATTTTTAGTAAATATACGGTGCATTTCTTCCATATAGGCATTGCCATTGATTTGCTCGACTACTCCGCCCATTGTCATGTGGTATTCATGAAGGAATGCTTTCACTTTCATCCCCTTAATCATCAATGGCTCTGTATCGATTGAGATCGTTAAATGATCGTAATGAACTTTACAGCCAAGAGTTTCTGCTAGAAAACGTAATGGTACAATGGTGCGTCCATTCTTTAGGTATGGCTTCGCATCCAATATTACCGTTTTTCCATTTATTTCGGCTTTGTTACTGTTCAACTTTAAACTGACTCTCATCTCACTTTTGGTCAGTGTCACTTTGCCATCCGACCAATGCACCTTAGCCCCTAAATTTTCACTTATCACGCGTAAAGGTACCATTGTTCGATTGTTTTTTATTTCGGGCTTCACCTCCGTTTGTACTATCATACCGTCCACTTTTAGTTGACTGCTAGCTGCTGCAGCAGTTGTGATAGAAGTAAGAAGGACAATCAACATAAGGAAAATACCTGAATATGTTTTTTTCATTTTATTAGCTCCTTTAATTCGCTATCATTACTTCATTCCATATGAACCCTATTATTTCCTTCTACTATTATGAAGGAGAAAAAAATCCTGCTTATTCGCAGGATTTTTAAGTAAACTTTATGAGGTTTATATATACACGCTATTTCGTACCACTTGCGCCAAATCCAGATGCGCCTCGGACCGTTTGAGATAATTCATTTACTTCCACTAATTGAATAGAAGGAACAAGCTGAATAACCATTTGAGCAATGCGCATTGATTTTTCTACGATAAATGGTTCTTGACCATGGTTGATTAAAATAACACCGATTTCGCCTCTATAGCCTTCATCTATAGTGCCTGGGCTATTCAGTACGGTTACACTATGCTTTAATGCTAGTCCACTTCTTGGTCGAATTTGGGCTTCCGTTCCCTTAGGTAATTCAATCTGTATACCTGTCTTAATGAGTTTGGCTACGCCTGCTGGGATTTCTACTGCTTCTATGGAATAGAGATCCATGCCCGCATCCCCAGGGTTGGCTTGTATCGGTAGCATGGCATCAGCGTGAACTTTTTTAATTTTTACTTCTAGATTCATTGTTCTTCATCCTTAACGATTAAAATTGAATGTGTCATCTGTGATTGGCGCAACTTTTGCCTTCGCATACGTAGCGCCCTTTTGTGAAAAGAAATCATATGTGGAGCCTTCATTACGAATACCATTCATCACAATTGGATTGACTTCCTCTTCTGGGAACATGGCTTCAAAGCCGACATTCATTAATGCTTTATTAGCATTATAACGTACATACGCTCGCACTTCAGGTGATAATCCTGTTTCCGCATAAATATCATCTGTATACTTCATTTCATTTTGATATAAATCTAATAATAGCTCATAGCCCCATAAATGTAGCTCTTCTTGCTTTTCCTTTGAAAATTGCTTGAATAGATTTTGAGCAAAAAATCCAACTGCTACCCCATGGATAGATTCATCGCGCAAGATGAGTGAAATAATCTCGGCACTGTTTCGTAGGAAGCCTTGTCCCCCTAAGTATAGTGGATAGAAAAAGCCAGAATAGAACAAGAAAGATTCAAGCATAACGGATGAGAACATCGCTTTCCATAAGCTCTCTGGATTGCCTTCTTCAATACTATTATAAATGTCTGCGATTTTATTGGCCTTATACTGTAGAAATTCATTTTTCTTGACCCATTCAAATAGCTCGTCGATTTCTTCGTTTGTACAAAGCGTTGTGAAAATATAAGAATAGGACTTGGCATGTATCGCCTCGAATGCATCAAAAACGGTTAGAACAGCCTTCTCCTGTAAATCATCTGTATAAGCGGCAACACGATTCATCCCAATATTTGTTTGAACAGTATCCAGTAAGGTTAATCCTGCAAATACTTTTTTATATGTGTCCTGATGCTCAAAGCTTTTCCATTGTTTAATATCTTTACTGACCGCAATTTCTTCTGGAAACCAAATTTGCTTCCATTGCTGGTCCCAAAATATTTGGGCAAGCTCACTTGTTGCCTTATTCCAATTGACTGCCTCATAAATTATATTTGACATGCTACACACTCCTCTAAGCTTTGTAATCGTTGACGAACATAGTAAACGGACTTAATGCCCTTTATCCACGCATAAATGTATACTTTAGCCAATTGTTCGGTTGTCCAATTGTCTGTTACATAAAGCGTCATGGAAATACCTTGGTCAACGTGCTTTTGAGAAGCTGCATATAAATCAATTAAATCATACGGATTCACATCATATGCCTCGACATATAAATGGCTGTTGTCATTTGTTAAATGAGGCATTGGATAAATGGTTCTACTATCGGCGTAATCACGAACCTCTACGCGCTCTGTACATGGTGCGATTGAAGCCGTACAGCTACGAATATATGAAATACTACCAGTTGGGGCAATAGCCAAACGATAGGAATGGAATAGACCATATTGCATCACATCCTGCTTTAACGTTTCCCACATCTTGTTCGTAATGATTGGAATATTGCCAAGTGCCTTCAATACAACAGGTGACAATTCTTCCTCAGCTTTATTGATATATTGGTCAAAATAGCTACCAGATGCATAATCACTGTCCTCGAATCGATAGAAGGTTGCAGCTTTTTCTTTTGCCATTTCCATCGAAGATTTCAGTGAATAATAGTTCATCGCTTCCATAAAGTGATCCATGAAATCAATAGACTCTTTAGAGCCGTACAGGATGCCCTCCGTCACCAGATGCCCATGGAGGTTCATACAGCCAAGCCCTACAGAATGCATTAATTGATTGGCTTTTGCAACAGACGGTACATTTTTAATATGCGTCATTTGCGATACATTTGTTAATAGGTGCATGGCTGTATCGACTAATGCGCCGAAATCATTCACTTTACTTGCTGCATGGATATCGATGGAACCTAAGTTACACGATACATCTAATCCATAGTCATTTGGTTGATCCTGGTCCGTAATGATACTTGTCTCTTGTACTTGTAAGATTTCTGTACATAAATTGGACATTTTGACACGTCCAATATTTTTTAAAGGATGTACCTTATTGACATTATCATCAAAGATTTCAAACGGGTAGCCTGATTCAAATTGTGCTTTTTTCACCTCTGTATAAAGCTTCCGTGCATTTAAACGTTTAATTTTACGAATTTTTGGGTTATCAAGTAGCTCGTAGTACATGTCTGAAATGGAAAGCTCAGACATACGTTTACCGTATTCTTTAAAAATATCGTATGGGCTAAACAAGACGATATCCTTATCACGTTTCATCAGTTCGAAGAAAATACTAGGTATAATAATCCCTGTTGAAAGGGTTGCGAGGCGAATTTTATCATCAGCATTTGGTTTTTTTGATGATATGAAATTTTCTATGTCTGCATGGAAAATATTTAGATAGACAACACCTGAGCCATTTCGTTGCCCTAGCTGATTCGAATAACTGAAAGAATTTTCTAACAGTTTTGCTACTGGGATGACACCACTTGCACGATTTAATATCTCTTTAATTGGATCACCTAAAGGGCGTAAATCTGTTAAGTTGACCCCTACTCCACCACCAAGGCGTGATAGCTCTAAACAATAGCCAATATTTTCAGCAATACTGTTCATGGAGTCATCCATTGATAATTTAAAGCAGCTGACTAATTCACCACGTGCTTTCTTACCACTATTTAAAGCAGTTGGTGTCGCTGGCTGGTAGGCTTCCATCATTGCTTCGACAGAGCGTTCTGCTAGAGTTGTGTTTCCTTGCGCCAAATACAAAGCAATAATGACAATACGATCCTCATACTTTTCTAAGATCTCTTCCCCGTCACGACTTTTCATAGCATAGCTATCATAAAATTTGCTTGCGCTCATAAAGGATGGGAAGCGGAAATTATAATCATAGGCTTTCTTGTACAGCTTCTTAATAAATTCCATCTCGTACATATCGATAAATGCTTTCTCATAGTAGCCCTCATCAACTAAATAGCGGATTTTTTCCTCAATATCTATAAAATAACGCAAACGTACGTTAACATACTCTAAAAAGTAGCGGCGCGTAGCTTCGCGGTCCTTTTCTAACTCAAGTAATCCAGTTGTACTATAACGATTCAGTACGTCATTATTAAGCTTTAAATAGGTTTTCATCTCATTACCCTCGTTTCATAAAACGTTTGTATTGCTTCGTAATCCGTTTGATTACCTCGTAAATCTAATTTCCTTACTAAGGGTACATGATAGGTAGCGGCGATTTTCTCACCAGCAGCGCCAAATACATGATGGCCGAAATTACTATTGCCACTGGCAACTACTCCTTTACAAAAATCCCTGTTTTTTTCTAAGAAACGTTGTACCTTTGCTGGAATGTCACCTAAACCATCTGTGTAGGTAATTAAAAGATAGGGCTTGTTCAATCGCAATCCCTCCGAGAGCTCGATACATTCTGCCTTTAATTTGGATACAACATTTCGGACATTACCTGTACGACTCGCGTAAACGATCATAGAGCAATCAACTCAATTTGAGAAACAATTTCCTGAACATCTCCTATAAAAGTTTCATTCATCTCTAAAACAGGCACACTTAAAAAACCTGCGTCAATAATCGTTTGTTTTGCCTGTTCATCATGATCGATGTTAACGATTTCAGCTTCAAGTCCTGCACGTTGTAGTTCAGATTTTACCCATAGGCATTTTGGACAAATTGTTTTCGTATAAAGTTTCATAGAAATCCCTCTTTTCATAAAATAAAAAGCCTATCTCCTCTAGAGAGATAGGCTAAATGGAAACGTTAACATACCAAAAATACTGACGTTCCCATCTCTTAATCCCCGAAGAAATGATAAATTTGTTTTATAAAGGCAGGTCTCCTGGCTTTGCTTCATTCTCTGATTCCCTTCCCATGCAAATGCACAGTGGTTGCAATCATCGTCAGCTTCACAGTTGCGGGGACAGCGTCGGAATTGTACCGAACTTCCCTTTTAAACTACATGTAGTAGTACCTTTGTAAAACGAACACAATATATAGTTGTTGTTCAATAGTTTTAAGTGTACCATCCTTCAAATGAAAAGTAAATCAAGATTCTAAACTTCTTTATTTTTGGATTATTCAGTATTTTTAATTATGTAGTTCCAAGTAGATTACCACTAATCATTTATACCCAAATCAAAAATCTATTTTAAACGATGAACATCTTTATCTATCAAAATGTATCTAGAATTCTGAAAGAAATGTTCTATTTTAAGTACCATTGAAAAATAGTAGCTTCTATATGTAAATCCTGAAATAATTATCATCTCTTACACGTTTCAAATGACACTCATTAAAAAAGAGCATGCTTTTATCATAACATGCTCTAACCATTCTATCTTTGGGATTATAGTCTAATCTTAACCTCAGTCCCATCCTGAGCTTTGACATCGACTAGCACGAGTCCCTTATAATTTTGTAGTTCCTTGATAATCGGCTTTAGCATTTCTTTGTCGATGAGCGGAAAGGTAAAGTCTATGTTCTTTCGATCGAAGTATGCCTTTGTCCACTTATTGGCTTGTTGCTGAATCCATTTAGAAGTTAAAATGGAGAGGACAATGGTTAGCACGGTATAGGGAACTGGGACTGTAAAGCGAACATCTTTTGCTTTCACTTTTACATGCATCATTCGTCGCCTCTACTCAATGAAGACTGCAACGGAATCCCCGTTTGCTGATTTTATATCTACAATTTGTCCGTCTAATTCATTTTCGATTGCTTCAAGAAGAAGATTGATGTCGATATCTTTTACGTATTTTTCTGATTGTGGAATACTCGCAGCGATGCTGTGTCCTGCCATAAGTACGGCTTTGACAAGTTTAATCGGCAAGTTTACCGTAACATTATCATTTTCGGTGGATACAACACGAACCTTTAATGTTTTTTCTAAATACTTTGTTTTTTCCACAAATTTGTTCTCTGATTCTTCTTTCTGTTGTAGCACTTGAATCAGCTCTGATCCTTTATCCGCATCAATTTTTCCCTCTTGAATCATGGTTAACACTTTTGTGATTTCCTCTTTCATGGTCCGTTCCTCCCTATTCGTCTTTTAAGAGCTTTATCGCTTCATCTGTTGTGATTTCGCCATTTTCCAGCATGCTTACAATTTTTTTCTCGTCTACTTCATTTTTCTTTTTTTGAGCATAGCCAAGGGATGAAATAATGTCGTTTAGCTTGCCTCGAACTGTTGGATACGAAACCCCCAGTTCCTTTTCAACCTCTTTAATGTTTCCTCGGCAGGTTAAAAATACTTCCACAAAATGAAGCTGATCCTGTGATAAGGATGCTAGCTTCGACAATTCAAATTCATTTTCAATGGTCGTGTGACAATGAGAACACTGTAACTTCGTAATTTTTAATGTTCTACTACAGACAGGGCAATTTGTGATTACTTGATAAGCCATAGTGAACTCCTTCCTTTAAGTTAAGTTGATTATATAACAAAGAAATTAAATATGTAAATAATAAAAATTGATTTTTTTAATTATAAAATAAATAAAATTAATTATTAAATTAAAAATGTTAATTAATCATTGCTGTATTGCTTGTCCTAAGCAATTTCAACTTTACTCTATGTATGTCTTTTCTATTTCTACTTGTAGCTAGCGGCATCAGTTAGATAATGACAGTTTAGAATTGAAAATAAGGTTACATTGTATTCTGTAAAAAAATTTGTTACTATAAAAAGACAATTATGAGAGGACTGATGAATGGACAATGAAGAACTAAACTATATTTTCATTTGAATTGAATGATTTCAAACACAAAATATAGGGTTAGTCTATCCATTTTTAACAATCAGTTTGCATTGTATTTGTCATGACACAAATGGCAAATCGTATTTATTCAGTGAAAGACTAATCCTTCCAATGCACAAGTGGAGGGATTTTTTTCTTGCTTTCATAGTTGATTTTGCACCTTTCATTTACCCATAAAGGAGAGGAAAAATATGAGCGATTCAGAAACTATTGTGACGCATGTACACTCCGTATAAGTCGTTAATATCCATCTGCTTATACGGAGAAATAAAACATAGATGGATAGACCGACTTTGTATGAAAAGTAAACTGTTGTAATACAAAGGAGGAATTATCATGTCCATGATACAAGTACAAAACTTAACTTTTTCTTATCCAAGCAGCTTTGACAATATTTTTGAGAATGTCAACTTTCAAATCGATACGGATTGGAAACTTGGATTTATCGGTAGAAACGGACGAGGTAAAACAACATTCTTTCAGTTGTTATTAGGAAAATATGAGTATAGCGGAAAAATCATCTCTTCTGTAGACTTTACTTATTTCCCCTACCCTGTTTCAGATCCAAATAAATATACCCACGAAATATTTGAGGAAATTTGTCCTCAGGCAGAGGATTGGGAATGTCTACGTGAAATAGCTTACCTACATGTAGATGCAGAGGTCATGTATCGTCCTTTTAAAACATTATCCAATGGCGAGCAAACAAAGGTGCTGCTTGCTGCGTTGTTTTTGACAGAGGGTCAATTTTTATTAATTGATGAGCCAACCAATCATCTAGACACGGATGCACGAAAGACGGTTTCAGATTATCTTCGCAGGAAAAAAGGATTTATTTTAATTTCACATGACAGAAGCTTTTTAGATGGCTGTGTTGACCATATTCTATCGATCAATAGAGCCAATATTGACGTTCAAAGTGGAAACTATTCTTCTTGGAAGTTAAATTTTGATCGACAGCAGGAGCACGAAGAAGTAACCAATCAACGACTGCAAAAAGATATCGACAGATTAAAACAATCCTCAAAGCGTTCGGTAGGATGGTCTAATCAAGTGGAAGCCTCCAAAAATGGCACAACCAATTCAGGTTCAAAGCTGGACAAAGGCTTTGTCGGGCATAAAGCAGCTAAGATGATGAAACGAGCAAAGAATCTGGAATCCAGACAACAAAGAGCTATTGAGGAAAAATCAAAGCTGCTAAAAAATGTGGAAAAAACTGAGTCATTGAAAGTAGAGCCATTGGCATGTTCATCTAAAGAAATGGTTGCTGTAACAGATGTATCCATTCAATACGATAACCATATCGTGAATAAGCCTATTAGCTTCAAAGTGGCACAAGGGGATCGAGTTGTTTTAGATGGCAAAAATGGAAGCGGAAAAAGTAGTATGTTAAAACTTATTCTAGGTAAGCCCATCCAACATACAGGCTCCATAAAGTTAGCTTCAGGTCTAGTCATTTCCTATGTTCAACAGGATACATCCCATTTAAGGGGATTGTTATCGGAATTTATTGAAGAGTATGGTATTGATGAGACGTTATTTAAATCAATCCTGCGCAAGATGGATTTTGAGCGTATTCAATTTGAGAAGGATATCTCTCATTATTCTGGTGGGCAAAAGAAAAAGCTCCTGATTGCTAAAAGCTTGTGTGAGAAGGCTCATTTATATATTTGGGATGAACCACTCAATTATATTGATATCTATTCACGCATGCAGATTGAAGAGCTTATAAAAAGCTCCCATCTCACAATGGTGATTGTTGAGCATGATCAGGCATTCCAACAAACTGTAGCAACGAAAACGGTAGCGATGTCGTAAAGAGAAGAATCCATTTTATGGATTCTTCCTTTTTAATGATATTGAAATCAATGGACCCATTTAGTATTTGTCTCTTTCACGATATATAGCTCACCTAGTGATGCACTTTGCGCTGGCAGTAATCTTGGAAACCTTAATCGAACAAACCAGGAGTGATTAGCCACATTTTCTCCACAGAAGTTCACCGCCATTTTATAGTAATTCTCCTCCATGCCAGTTAATATGGGCATGGGCTTTATCACCTCAGTTTGCCACTCCTGATAATCAGGGCTTGAGCCATATACTTTTGGAATGATGTCAGCTAATGCTTGACTAAGCTCATCTTTGTCTTTCTCCGTTGTTTTCATCAATACATCTGGATTTGGACATTTTAAGCCTTCAGGTTCTGACCCCCAAGTAGCTGTTGGAAATAACAAAAGCATACATAAAAAGGGCAGTATTATTTTTCCCATTGTTCAACTCCCTTTCTTTAAAAATGCTCGATAATTTGCTGTGATTGGTGCACTCTATAAAGTATCATCCTGCAGAAAGGTCACTATTCCATGAAAAAATTTGCTTATGTTTTAATGGCTATCTTCACTATGTTCATTGTGCCATGTAAGATTTATGCGCAAAGTGAACAAGCTGATGATCAACTAATCAGGGACACATTCATTACAATCCTTAATCCATTTATCGAAAAGGAAATTGATCATTACTACGGCTATCCTAAGCAGTACGGCTTATATGATGTGAAAATTTTAAAGATTGTCAGAGAAAGTCAGTTTAGCTTTAGGGTTGACGTGGAAGCTACTACCTTTGAGCATGCACATTCCCCACCCTACAGTAAGGAAATCATTACATTTGAAGTCAGTCCAACTGGTGTCAGCACACTTCGCTATATACATGAGGCAGATGATGTAGAAAAAGCAATAAACGCATTCTATAGGGCAACACTGTTAGATATACAGCAGAGTTTTAAGCTGGACTTAGCATCGTATACTTCCTATCATTACGATCAATTGCAATATCAAGCTGAAATAAATAGTGATATGAAACCCCTTGCTACGATTGCAGAGGAAATAGTGACCCATATTTTATTTCCTGATCGAAAGATTCCCTACAAAAATGTCATAGACCCTGTCACCTTTATCAAGGGTAATATAGGCTATATGGTCTTTAAAAGGGCGGATGGTACAAATGTAAGCTATCAACTGCAAAAGAAAGACGGCACATGGATCGTAACAGATAAAACAAGTAAGCCAGGTAAGAAAATGGAGGATTTGTTGCCGTGGTATATATAGAAAAATGAAGCCAACTGATTCCATCAGTTAGGCTTCATTCTTTAAGAGCGTTTGCATCATACTTTTTATAATCCCCATGTGTAAATTTTCATGGTTCATATGAAAGACAACCATGTCGCCTAATGTTTTCATACCTAAAAAAGGTTCTTTAAGCGGTTCATGTAAATGTCCTTCACAAGCTTGTTCAATAAGAATGGGTTGTTCCTCTAGGAGTATAATGATTTGATCCATTGTTGGCGGTTGCTCAGTCCAGTTATCTGGTTTACTGCCACTTGGGAACATTACATGATAGGATAGGGGCAAACGCCTTTCTTGTGTAACAGCTGGAAAAACGGTATGATCCCAACCAACTAATAGATGACCAGCATTCCAACGAATATTGTTATGATGTCCAGCGGGTATCTGATCAGCAATATTTTCAGGGATTGTACGTAGAAATTCAACAGTCCAATTACGCCACATTTTCATTTGCTTAAATAATTGCTCTTCGTTCATATACTAGCTCCCTTTCTATACGTTTTCAGTTCTATTGAATACCATGGATTAAATTAATTTATAGTAAATTACGGTTGCTTCTAATTCTCCATCTGATGAAATAGTATATTGAGGAATTTTCCCCACTTCTTGATAATCTAATGATTTATATACTCGTTGTATTGTCTATAAATTTTTTCTGGCACAGGGAGATCAATTTCAGCTAATTTTGCCTCTATCGATTCAAAGAATTTTATACATTCTTGTTTTCTATTTTGTTGAATTAAGAATTCTAACAATTGAAACATATAGTGTTCATTATATTCATCTAGCTCTAATAGCTTTTGTAGGCAATTATACTTTAATAAAGTATGGGCAGCGTTTGGACGTGCAATATACTGTTCAAGCACATGTAATACAGCTTGCTTTAAGCGGAGCCTAATTTGATTAACCCATAAATACTCCTCATCTATTAAAAAATCACCCTCATAGCAATTCAATAACTGCTGAATGGATTTCTCATCATGTTGATCCTGCTCCAATAGTTGATTCAGCTCATCATAATCAGTTTGAATTTCAGCATTTAATTTATAGTGATTATTGACCAAGAGTATTGGATCTTGAATGCCATTGTCCTTTAATATCTTTCTTAAATGATAAATAGTTGTATGTAAATTACTAGCTGCCTTTTCAAAGTCCAAATCTGGCCACAATTCCTCTAAAAGAACTGCATTTAACATAGGTCTTTTTTGGTGAAATAGTAAATATAAAAATAGTTCACGTACTTTTCTTGTACGCCACTTAATCACATTATGTTGAACATCCAGTAGATAAAAGCTGCCTAATGTATGCGCATATAATGAGTTTTTCTTCTCATCCCTCGGCGCCACCGTAACGACCATTTTTTTCTGTGCTTTTGTTAACGCAATAATCAGTCGTTTTTCATGCACAGGCTTTAATAAATAATCCGTTGCCTCTACTTCAAAAGCCTCCACTGCAAATTGTGTATGAGCTGTAACAAAAATAATTTGTAAGGATGGTTGCTTGTGTAGTAACTGCTTTGCAAGTTGCATACCGTGTGTGTCAATCATTTCAATATCTAAAAACACTACATCTATTATTTCTTTTTCAAGAAAATGGAGGGCTTCAGTTGAATTTGTAAATGTCCCCTTAATGTTAATCTGAAATTGGGCAAGCTGTTTAACCATAATAGTTAAAACATCAATAGCCAATTTTTCATCATCAACGATCATTATATTCATGTGCCACCACCCTCTGGTAATAAAATGACAATTGTTGTTCCCTTTCCTTCTTCGCTGTAAATTCGTAAACTAGCATTTTTTATTAATTTAAATTTCTTTAATGGATTCATAAAGCCAATTCTTGTACTTTCTTCATTAAGCAATTGGTGCACTTTTTCTTCTGAAATTCCTACACCATTATCATAGATTTTTATTCTTACAAATTGTCCCTCTCTCTGTAGGCTTAATTCAATGGTCCCTCCCTCTACTTTCTTAGAGATTCCATGGAATACTGCGTTTTCAACTAATGGTTGAATGGACAAAGCAGGGATTCCTAATTGAATAGATTCGTCAATATCATATTTAATACGTAAACGATCTCCAAAGCGCATTTTTTCAATCGATAAATAGGCTTTTACAAGTTCCATCTCCTCATCAATGGGGACAATGCTATTTCGGTAATGAACATTCAATTTTGCTCGGAAATAAGTGGCTAAACAATAAAGAGCTTCACGTGTGTTTTCCATATCTGTATAACTTAAACCAATAATCGTATTAAGGGTGTTATATACAAAATGTGGTGTGACCTGTGAATATAAATAGTTCATTTCTACTTCGATCGCATCGATTGAAGATTGTCGAACAGCCAATAAAGATTCAATACGAATAAAAAGTTCATCGGTAGAAATCGGCTTTTGTAGATAGTCATTCGCCCCAACTTTTAACGTTTGCAGTAAGTCAGATTGCTTCATAACTGTAGTTAAGATAATTATGGGTAGTTCCAGCATATCATATTGTTTACGTACACGTTTACATAACTCATAACCTGACATCCCATTCATCATTAGGTCGATTAACATACAATCTACATGATTGGTTTTAATATAATCGATCGCATCAAAGCCATTATCTACGGCGATCACTGTATATCCCTTTAAACTTAATGCTTCCGTTAAAGCTTTTATATTAACATGGTTGTCATCTACCACCAGTATTTTTTTATCACTTCCTTTATAAATAAGAGGTAATCGAAGCTGTATTTCTGTATCGGTATGCGATGTAATGGTATCTTGTTCATTACTTACGTTTTCTGGTGTTGAGAGAGGCATTGTAAATGTAAATGTTGTACCTTCCTCTACAGTGCTTGTCACATGAATGTTACCATTTAATTTTTCAACAATATTTTTAGTAATACTTAGTCCCAAACCTAACCCTTCTTTATTATGATGATTGTTTCCTTGATAAAAGGCGTTAAAAATACGATCTAACTCTTGTGTCGCAATTCCACAGCCTGTATCACTTACTTGGATGACCATCTGCTGCTGTTCAACATGCGCAGTGACTGTGATTGTTCCGTTTTGTGTAAATTTAATAGCATTATGCAGCAAGTTATATAAAATTTGTTTAAAGCGTAATTCATCCGTGAAGATCTTTGGCAAATCCCAGTTTATCTCTGCTGCTACCCTTACTTGACTATTTTTGGGCATTACACTACGAATTTCGGCCACTACTTCATGTATAACAGACAGAGATACACTACGTAGACTAATCCTTAATTCTCCTGTCATTTGATTGGAAGAAAACAATAAATCTTCTACTAAATGACCTATGCGCTGTGTAACGCTGTGAATTAGAATAACTTGCTCCTGTTGCGATCGTTTTAATGGTCCTTGAGCACCTTCCATTAAGGATTTGGATAAATTTAATATTCCGTTTAGGGGGGCACGGAGTTCATGCGATGTTTTCAGAAGAAATTCATTCTTCATTTGGTTATGTTCAAGCAATTCTTCTGACAATGCTGCTATTTTTAAAAATGCTTGATTGGCACGATAATTTAATAATGAGGCAAAGCCAAATAATATTAGTAAAAATAACAAAAATTCTGTATAGTCAAAAGGCGTCCCAAATAAAAAGTTACAAATGAGTAAAATGGAATAACAACTAATCGCTGTAATAACTATTAGCACATAACGCACAGCCTCTAGACGTTTTAGCATGACCTTTATAAGAATCCATATATTATAGAAAATAACCGGAGCGGTGACACTAATATAGATTATTTTTCTCATAATCATTTCAAATTCTGAGGAGGCCCTTTCATTTTTAGTAAAGGGATTATAGATACCGTACATAACAAACACGATACCAAGCAATATGGCAAGCGTGTATAAAATTTTTCTTTCTAGTAATTGTGGATACATCGCATTTATAAAAAATGTTAAAGCAAGCAATGCAAGTGGAATGATTCCTAATTGCAGACGTAATTGATTGACCGTTGATAGATCAGTAAATAACAGGAAAAACACTTTTTGATTGATAAACGACATATAAAACCCTAATGAAATAGTAAAAAGACCAAAAAATAACTCTTCTTTACGCTTGCGATTCTGTAAAAATGTAAAGACATAGATCGCACCAACTATCATATGACCTATACTCACTACTATATCTAAAACCAATTTCCAGTGATAATGCTTTTGAATAGCCTTCATCGTACCAAATTCAATAGGATAAACAATTCCAGCCTGAGGATAATTGTAGTTTGCAACATGGATGACAATGTCTAGTTTTTTATTGACACTAGGAGAAAACACGGTATATTTATCATCATTTTCAGATGCATACGCACTTAAAACGGTACTTGGATTTCCTTTAGCCCCTACCTCAACGCCATTAATGAATACACGACTAGCTTGACGAATCGTTCGAATATATAGGCCGTAAAATCCATCTGATGGTACCTCTATGCTGACGTGATAGGTTCCCACCGAAAGCCCCTCTTCATTTGGCTCTACATATGATTGCCAATTAAAGGGTACATTTAAATTCAGTTTTTTATGTTGATAGCTATCAACATTATCCCCCAAAGAAATTAATACATTTGGATAAAATGCCCATTCGCCTTCTAGCTTTACAGGCTTTAATAATTGCTCTTCCTCTAACTTTCCTATACCTTTATGTATAATTTTCGGCTGATTATTGGAGAAATATTGCCAATTACCAATCAAAAAAACAATCACAAAAAGCATGATTATACTGACAATAATTATGGTATTTTTTTTCATTTCCGTGCCCCCAAAGATCGATCATTTATGATGTATCTTTACATCATATTGCTCACAGTTTTTACAATCAACCCCTTTTGAGATAGTAGCATACTGTGTTTGAACAAAATCTAAACAAACAATAATAATACCTTTCTTGATGTTTTATTTGTTGTTATTTTAAAAAAATGATTGTGAGCAGATTATGGATTTTTATTAGCCTCTGCAAGTATGTGAAGGGATTTGTTTTTCAACAACTTACTATTGTCTAAATAGTCTTTCCACATTATTGAAGGAAAATATTAATCATTAAAATTTTTCTGAAAAAATGTTATGATCAAAAAGGATTTTGATTGATGGAGGATTTTGATGAAGGTTGATTTTGAAGAGTTATTAAATGGTGTTTTTTCAGCTTTACAAGCTATTGAAGGAGTAAAATCCGTGGATTCCATTCTTGAAGTACTAAAGGATCGAATTATTTTTCCTGAGATTACCACTCTAATATTGAACGCTAGGTTTGAACTGGTTTATTTATTTAACGAGCAGAAAGTAGTGTTTAAAACATTAAAAGAAGTATTGATTGATTCAAATTATATAGAAGAAATTAATTTAATCAATCAACATTGTCATTCAATTGAAAGTATTTTAAATGACTTTGTTCACACAGATACACTTAAAAACTATTCTTTAAGCCTCCTCTCCTTTAAATATAAAGAGAAAATTCCGAATAGTTAATGTTTTTAGGGTGTAGCGACCTGAAAATGGAGTATGGCAAGTGTCCCTTCTCCAAACTCCATTTTCCAGACGTTAAGACCTAGTATTTCTGTTGATATAAAATGGTTTGAGCAATCCCGATAAAATATTCGGATTCTACAATGATATGATTTAATACAACTTTAGCTGTCGGATTGGCGCTTATCGGTTGACTTTCTTGCATAAGCGTTCGGCAAAATTGAATAAATTGATCACTCTGTTGCAGACAGAAGGAAGTAAGCTGTAAAATATCCTGAAACAAAGCTGGAGAAACTTGTCCCTGTGAACGATTGACGGTTTCTATATATCTCACAACTTGCTGATGTGTTTGAGCGAAAGCTTTTTCCCATTCCTTTAACGCATCGACATATTGCTGCTCCAAATCTTTTACAAGCTCTCTGATTACTACTGTATGCTCCTCTTCTTGATGTTTCCAAAATTCAGCTTCATCTAATACACGTAATGGCATTTGATGGCCATAATAAAATTGCATAAAAATCCCCCTCCCACTTTTCTCTACTATGTATATACAAGAAATGTAGAAATAGAACTTTGAAAGAGATTCACGTCATTGTAGTACTGTTAAACCAAGCATTGTTTAATAGCTTAATGCCTGTGTCAATCTCATCTTCCGCTAGATTAGCAAATCCAAGTAATACCTTTGCAGGCTGAACACCCAAGGGATTTGCATAAAAAACAGAAGTAGGGTAGACCTTAACACCCACCATTTTTGCTGTATCAATCAATTCCTCTTCAGTCATCTTATTATTTGGTTCAAGTAAAATATGTAAGCCACTGCTCGCTCCATAAATTTTCCCATTTTCCCCGAAAGTTTGATGAATGGACTTTAGTAAGGCCTCATATCTTCGCTTATAACTATTTCGTGTTTTATTCAAGTGTCTCTCCCAATGCCCACTCTCTATAAATAGCTGTAACGTATGCTGATGGAGTCTAGACACAGTTTGAACATAGTAATTGTTTTGATGAAATACATCTATTAATTTTCTAGGTAATATCATATAGCTTAGCTTAATGGCTGGAATCAACGATTTTGAAAAGGTGCCCATATAGATGACGCGATCACTCGAATCTAATCCCTGTAGTGCAGGAATCGGTTTCCCAGCATATCGAAATTCTCCATCATAATCATCCTCGATGATATAAGCATCTTCTTCCTTTGCCCACTCTAGTAATGCTAATCTTCTTGAGATAGGCATAACCGTTCCTAGAGGAAATTGATGGGAGGGGGTGACATAAACAGCTTTGATATTATTTTTCCTTAACGGATTGATATGAATACCATGCTCGTCAAGTGGGATTGGTTTCACCTTTATCCCAGTATCTTTAAACAGGTAACGAACGCGATAATAACCTGGATCTTCCATAGCAAAAAGCTCATTTCGTCCAATTAGGTTACATACGATACCCAGAAGAAACTGCAAGCCTGCTCCTATAACGATTTGCTCTGCACTACATTGCACCCCTCTTGATTCATAAAGATAGCTTGCCATATAATTTCTTAATTCCAGCTCTCCCTGTGGATCTCCATATAAAAGGAGTTGAGCCTGTTCTTCATCAAGGCTCTGCATCGATAATTTACGCCATATATTAAAGGGAAAATCTTTTAGATTAATATCCCCATAATTAAAATCGTACTTAATCGCTGGTCTGTCTTGTTTCTGCTGAGTCGCTAGTTGTGGTTCAAAATGGTGAGGGCCTCCTTGAAAATAACCTTTTTCAAGGTCAACCACATATAGTCCATCTCGCTCTCTACTTATCACATAGCCCTCTGCAAGAAGCTGCTGATATGCTGCATCTACTGTGTTGCGACTAATCTGTAAATGTTTAGCTAAACTACGCTGAGACGGCAATTTGCTTTGAGCTCTTATCTTTCCATTTTGGATTTCTGCTTTTATATAGTTATATAATTGAAGGTAAAGTGGTTCCTGATTATTCAAGTTTGGGGTCATTTCGAGCATGCTTCTTGGCTCCTTTAGAAATAGCGTTATTGGCACTTTTAAGAGGTGCCAGTGATTGATTATAATAAAATCTACATTGTTGAGTAGAAAATGTAAAGACATCCCTGCATAATTATTTTTTTATTCAAAAAACTCGCGATGATTTTATGTATAAGGAGAGATTTCCATGTATGTTCCTAAGTATTACAAAGTATCGGATTTAGAAGAAATCAAAGAATTTATTCAACATAATTCCTTCGCAACAATCGTTTCAATAAGAAAAGGTAAGCCAATTGCAGCTCATATACCCGTGTTGCTGAAAAAAATCGAGAATGACTATTATTTGACTGGTCACTTAGCCTATGGTAACCCTTTATGGAAGACCTTTGAGGAAGTACAAGACATTCTCGTGATATTTAATGGTCCACATGCCTATATCTCTTCCTCTTGGTATGAGCATGAAAATGTGCCAACCTGGAATTATCAAGCTGTCCATGTATATGGAAAGGCAAGTCTGATTGAAGGAATAGCTTTAGAACAAGATTTGACTAGCTTACTTGAAAAATATGAGTCATTCCGTGAAAATCCTGTGTTGTGGGATAAACTATCTCCTGAGCTTTTGCAGCAAGAAATGAAAGGAATAAAGGGGTTTAAAATAAAGGTGGAAGAAGTGCAGGCAGCCTATAAATTAAGTCAAAATCGAAATGCTAGTGATTACGCCAATATAATAAAGGAACTTTATAAAGAGGATAATCCACATGCTGATGCGGTGGCTGAGGCGATGAAGAAAAATAGAAGCCATTAAAATAGCAGGCAGAAATGTTGTGAATCAACGTTTCTGCCATAACATTTTGGCTAGTGTTTTCGTCATGATAAGATCAATTTGTTCTTCGTCACCCATATAAAAAGAATGGGCGCCTGTTTGGACAAAGCCTATTTTCTGATAAAAACCGATGGCACTGTCATTTTTCTCCCAAACCCCTAGCCAAATGCTTTTTTTGTTTTGAGCTACAGCCTCCTCTATTGCTTTATTCATAAGGTATTTGCCAAGCCCTTTTCCTTGATATTGATGTCGAACATAAATTCTCTCCACCTCTAATGACTCATCCCCCATTAGTTCCGATTGTGCTTCATTGACATTTACTTTTAAATAACCAGCTATTTCTTCCTCATAATAGATAAAATAGAACGCTGAATCCAAATTGGCCAATTCCTTCTCTAGCTGTTGCTCATGAAAGGCACGCTCTAAATAAGCCTTCATATTTTCGGGGGAGTTCTGATCTTTAAATGTTTCATTAAATGTTTCAATACTTATTGCTTGAAGCTGTTTTAAATCTGCGTGCTCACACTTCTCTAATTTAACAGACATTGATTCCACTCCTTTGTCGTAACTCTTCCTAGAATTTATATTGCAAATGCAACAAAAAGAGTATATAGTCAATTTAACGCAATTTTGTTGTATTTGCAATAATAATAGTAGAAGGGGGTCTTTTAGTTGAAATATGTCTTTTATGTAGTGGGCATTTTAATTTTAACGCTAGGTATTTCGCTCACGATTCAATCTAAACTCGGTACATCACCTTTCGATGCGCTTCTAGTAGGATTATCTAAAAATGTGGGGCTAACTGTAGGTAGTTGGGAAATCCTCTTAGCTCTCCTATTAATAGGTAGTAATTCCCTATTAGCTAGAAAAAGGCCTGAAATTTTAGGGTTGATCACCGCATTGATCACTGGCATAGGGATTGATATATGGTTATTTTTATTACACGATGTAGTATCACCAGATATTTTGTTTAGCCAAGCTGTCTGTTTTACTACTGGATTAGTTATAGTGGGGTTAGGAACGGCAACTTATTTACATACAAATTTTGCACCAATTCCTGTAGATCGACTTACTTTGATCATCAAAGAATTAACAAGAAAAACGGTTTTCTTCTCAAGAACCCTTATTTATATTTTATTTTTAATATTAGCTATCATTTTTAATGGCCCCATCGGTGTCGGTACATTATTAACAGTTTGCTTAGGTGGTTATATCCTCCATTTTTTTATGCCGATAACTGGAAGAATACTAGATAATATACTGAACAACTCCTAAAATATAAAACCAGATACTCGTTCAAGAATGAGTTCTGGTTTTGATGCCTAATTTTCCCCAAGTTCCACACCGTATTGATTGAAAATGGCTTGGTATTTATTTTTGAAAATGGACCACCTCTGTTCGGTTCCATGCTTTTTCTGCAATGCATTGTAGTAGAGCTTTGCTGTTGTTACATCATTGGCTTGTAATAACAAATGAAAACTTTCTTCGCCCAAGTGCAAAAATGGCCCTGCTATATAATAATCAACAATGGATCTTGCGGAAGTCATCGTTTCATAGAAATTATGAACCTCCTCTAACCCCAGCAGCAATATGTTGGTTAATTCGTCCAAATTTGTAGTGGCTGTGATGGAAAATCGATCAGGTGCATCTTCGACAATGGAGCTAATCCTTGCTCGAAAGTGGCATTCTGCTTCTTTGGGTGCTGTCACACACTCTCTTGATTGTAGCTGTGCCAGCTCAGCTGCATATATCCCACAATTCACATAAAACATCAGAGTGTCGGCTGTATTACCAGAGGATTTTTGAAAATTGATGAGATAGATAAGATTTTCAGTTGTTTGATAGAAGTTCAATCCTTTCTTTTTGTAGCCTAGCTTGATTAGAAATGGCTTGATGTCCTGTTTTATTAATTCATTAAAAATTTGCTGCAATGGAGTGCCTCCTTCTCGTTTAGTATTCATTCGATTTTAATATCTCTATCACTCTCGTATGTTTCTTTATTATTTTTATTATAGTTTAACGTATCCATTGATCAAAAAGACATACATTAAGGCTAACCATTCCTATTTAGCAATAAATGATTTTGAAGATACTGGAGCTACATAAAAAGCAGCGCATGTCCACATGTCTAAGGCTGTATAAATTCCTTAAAGAGACAAAATGGAAGATACGTTGATAAATAGAATTTTCTACCACCATCCTTAGTGCCATAACGTGAGAAACACTTAATAATGATTTAAATAGCTGGAAAGTTACTATTAAAATATCGGTTTTTCAATTGGATAAAACATTTAAATTAACACTTATGTCCCTATAGAACCATTAATTTCATATATTTTTAGTAAAATTGTCCATTATTATTGCAAAAGTTTTACACAATTAAAATTAAGGTTTCAATTTTGGTGTTTAGGGGTAATCGGTAATATTATTGAAAAATAACTCTACCCTATTTCATGCTATTCTTACTTTAGTTCAAAGGCGAAAGCTTTTTGAAAGGAGTAAGATTGATTTGAAGAAAAAATGGTTACTACCCATTTTCGCATCGTTTATGTTCTTTACAGGTATGGGTATTCATGATGCGAAAGCGGCAACAATAGCAGATATAACAAATACAGCCAAAGCATATATTGGAGCTCCTTATAAATATGGAGGAACGGATATTAAGACAGGTGTGGATTGCTCAGCATATACACAATTAGTTTTTTCTAAGCTAGGCATTTCATTAGAACGTACATCTAAAGCTCAATACCAGCAAGGTACTTCAATTTCAAAAGACAATTTAAAAACGGGTGATCTCGTATTTTTTAATACTTCTGGAAGCGGTGTTTCACACGTTGGTATATACATAGGTGACAATAATTTTATCTCAGCTACTACGAGTTCTGGGGTTAAGGTAGATACAGTGAATGACCCATACTATTGGGGTTCACGTTATGTAGGGGCAAAACGTATTGCCAACTTCTCTGATTATGGAGAAGTAAAAGATGCGGAAATTGACTTTAGCATTTATGCATCGCGTGGAGAGGTAGCTCTTCGATTAGCCAATAAATTACATTTAGATACGAGTAATACGAATTCAAGTTTCCCAGATATTAAGCCATCATCGAAATATGCAGGTGCTGCAGAGGCACTTAAAAAAATTGGCGTTTTTACGGGTGATGATAATGGAAAATTCAATCCTGGTTCTCCAATGACACGTGGGCAACTATCTAAAGTCTTAGTGGAAGCATTTCATTTAACACAGCAAGGAACAGCTGAACAATTTATTGATGTTCCAGGCTCACATTGGGCAAATAATTATGTAGCGATCCTTGCTTCGAATAAAGTAACCGTAGGTAAAGGTGACGGCACATTCGGAGTGAACGACAATGTCACATTGATCCAATTAGAAGCCTTTATCCAACGATTAGCTCAATAACTACTAGAATAGGTATTTCATCTATGGATGAAATGCCTTTTTTATTCTTACTAGGAAATGGCATTTTATACTCCCCCACTACCATATAGAAAAGCCAGTACGAATTGTACTGACTAATCAACTAGGATTTTCATATAAATTATTTTGGACTCTGTAAATAAGTTTTCTCAAATTATTCAATCGAAATTAAAGTTGAGAAACAGGTACTTGACTTTCATTTTTCTCACTGACTCTCAAATCTAGTGTTTTTGTAACTATATAGTACAAAAATGTACCAGTTAATCCTAGTAGAAGAAGTAAGCCTCCCATATAAATAGGTGGAACCCACTCCCCTATGATGATTAGCAGTGAAGAAACTACCATTGCTCCATAGAGGGTCATGCTATTAAAAGCCATATAGGTACTCCGAGCGTTGGGTGGTGCAATTTCGCCTAGCATTGCCTGCTTTATCGGAACATACATCAGTTCACCGATTGTTCCAATAAACATAGCGATGAAAAGAATTAACACATTATTTGTAAAAGCAAAAATACTAAAGCATATCGAAAAGATCAGCATGCCTGTAACTAGCGTCCAGCGATCACGCCATTTTTTAAAGGCGAATAATATAACACTGGATAAGAGAACCACAAGAATGGTGTTCTCTGTGCGTAGAAAGCCTAACATCTTTGTGCCATCAAGCATGAAATCTATATTGAAGAATGTAGATAGTTGATGAGGTATTTCTTTTTCGAGACGAATGCCAATATAGTTTGTTAAAGACTGTTCCAATGAAAGGATTAAGACCCCTCCTATAATGTAAAACATAAACAATTTATCTTTTAAAACGGTAGAAAAACTATAGAACATTTCTTTTAATGCCCAATTTTGTTTTTGATTTGATGGTTTAGCAGGTTCTTCGGGTATGTAGGTTTCCGTAATTAAAAAAATGGTCATTAATACAGATAGCAAAGAGATAAATGATATTCCGATAAATAATTCAAATAAGTAATTTTTGAAGAGAAATGCGCCAATGATTCCGCCAATAGCAGTTGCTAAATTCCCTAACCAATAGCTAATTGTAAAAACAAGTTTTCTGGATTCAGAATTAGTTACATCAATAATCATAGCTTGTGCTGCGGGCTGAAACATGCCTCCCCAAAACATATTAATAATAAAGAAGCCAGCAGAAAGATATGGTGAATCGAACCAAGGTGAATTACAAAGAGTGATAAACAGATACGAAAGTAATAAACCTATTTCAGCATAAATCATTATTTTTTTTCGACCTATTCTGTCTGAAATGTGACCGCCGATTAAACCACCAATGACACCACTTATCACAATGATGATAAGTATAATTCCTGTTTGAGTAGCTCCTATTTTTTGAGAAAAATAGATTGCTAAAAAAGGTATAACAGCCATGGACATAAGGCTGCCTATAAATTGCATTGCTAGACGAAGTTTGACATTAGGATGGATATCCTTTAGTTTCATACTACTCACCCCTTTTTAGTGATAGGACCGAATAACCTCAAAGCCTGTCTCGTTATATCTTTCCACATCAAATTTGTATACTCATCGATAAACGTTAAACGCATTCCATTTAAGATGGATAGGTATGACTCGGCAATTAAGGATGTATTTTCTTCATAAAAATAACCTTGCTTTTGTCCTGCTTCTATAACAGGATGAATACTAACAATAAAACCGTTGACGAAATCGTTTAATTCATTAAAGAGTTTTGGATATCGATCAGGTCTTGCTAGAACCTGCTGAATTAATCGTAGAAATTCACTTTTCATTGAAAAAAGTTGTACATGGCAATCTATCATTTTTCTCACAATATCAAGAGGCTCGCCTTTAAAGTGTTTTTCTATCTCGATAAAATATGTTTTAATTTCCTCCAATGGTTCTAAAATCGCTGCTTCATAAAGTGCTTCTTTCGATTCAAAATATGTAAATACTGTTCCAAAACTAACACCTGCTTCTTTTGCTATTTCTGCCACCTTTGTCTCTGCAAAACCATTTTCGCTGTATAATTTGATTGCAGCGTTTAGAATAGTGGATCGTTTTATTTTCTTTTTTTCATTAATAGTAAGTTTAGATTCCATTTCAAAACTCCTTCAAAAAAATGATTGATGAATCAATCAAATTGTATTGTAAGTTGTTTCCTATGTCAATTTAATTTTTGGATTTATTTTCATATTCTTAAAGTTCTTTGTATTAAAAACAGACGTTGCTCAGCATAAGCAACGCCTGTTTTTTTATCTTTTCATTATTCCTCTACCTGTTTTCCAGCAACTTCCCCACCTGTGAGATTATCATCGTTAGGCTTAACTCGCTTTATAAAGAAGGCAAGTATGAGTGCGATGGCCGCAATCAATGTGGAAAGGAAGAACGTATAATTGATGCCATGCAGCATGGCTTCGTTTAAGATTTGCTGTTTTACTTCGCTGGCAGATTGTGTCGTAGCCTGTGCTGCATTGGCACTCATATTGTTCATCGCACCTGCAGTCAATTCCTCTGCCTTGGCAGTTGTTTTATTGTTCATAATCGTAATCAGCACCGCAGAACCAATCGCACCAGAAACCTGCTGTAATGTGTTGTTCATAGCTGTACCGTGTGGATTATTGTGTGCTGGTAGCTGATTTAAACCGTTTGTCATCACAGGCATCATTACCATAGACATCCCAAACATACGTAATGTATACAGCAGCACCAATGTAGAATAAGCTGTATCCATGCTAATTTTACTGAAGTAATACGTCGTTACAATGGTAATGATTAAGCCAAATACAGCCAAGCTTCTTGCCCCGTATTTATCAAAGAGCTTCCCTGTAATCGGCGACATAATTCCCATCACAATGGCACCAGGTAGCATGAGCAGACCTGAATCCATTGGTGAAATACCACGAATGGTCTGTACGTAAATAGGCATTAAAATCATCGCCGAGAACATCGCTACCGAAATAACGATGGAGATGGCTGAGGATAAGGCAAACATTGGATATTTGAAAATACGAAACTCAAGCATGGGCTCATCCATTCGTAGCTGACGAAGGGTAAAGGTAATTAATGCAATCGTCCCAATAATAATAGTTCCATATACAAGGATATGATCCCATCCTTTTTCACCTGCGGAACTAAAGCCATAAAGCAAGCCGCCAAAACCAATGCTTGATAGAATAAGAGAAATCACATCGAGCTTAATCGCACGTTGTGGTGTTACATCCTTTAATTTAAAGGCTGCAAAAATTAAAGTTAAAATGGCAATTGGTAGCACAAGGTCAAATAACATTCTCCAGCTATAATGCTCGATTATCCAACCAGAAAGCGTCGGGCCGATCGCTGGAGCTGTAATCATCACAAGACCGAACATCCCCATTGCAGCTCCTCGTTTTTCTACAGGGAATGCTGTCAGCATAACATTCATTAATAAAGGCATCATGATCGCTGAGCCTGCAGCTTGTATCATACGTGCTGCTAATAACACACCAAATGCAGGTGCAATACTAGCTAGAAATGTACCTAATGTAAACAGAGCCATCGCTGTAATAAATAATTTTTTATCCGTAAATCGTTGAATGAAGAACGCGCTGGCAGGAATTAAAATACCGTTAATTAGCATATAGCCTGTTGAAAGCCATTGTACTGCAGTGGCTTTCACATCGAATTCGTCCATAATGGCTGGTAGTGCAATGTTGAGTAAGGTCTCATTTAAAATAGCAACAAAGGCCCCGATAAATAAAATGGCAATCATGCCATATGGCGCTTTTGTCTCAACTGAAATGGTTTTCTCTGACATATAGTATCAGTCCTACTTTCTTTATCTTTTTCAATTTCATTCACATGTTTAGGAAGCCATTTGATTGTCTCAAAGAATGGAGCTTCTTCGTTGTTTGTTCCCCCAATCTGCTGTTTTGCCCCTGTTAATTTCATCGCAACCACCCCTCAAAAAATTAAAATTAAAATTGTTGACGACACAATAGATTGTATTGTATAATTAAAATAGGGATAATGCGCTGTGTAATAATTATACAGTGTCTATCTCTATAAATTTATCACAAGACTATTCACATTTCAATGTATTTTACATAATTTTTTCACAAAAAGTCGATTCCTGAACTCTTGGAATGCGACTTTTTTGTTGTCGTTATTTTTATAAATAATCCTTCCCTTGTTAATTCGTAAATGGTAGGGGTGACTTCTTGTAAGTAGCAGTGACTACGCGAAACACTAATGTTTCCACCGCAATATCTAGGACCAATTATACAAGCTAACCAGGCGCTCAAATATTTACAGGCCAATGTCTCAAATCAATTATTTATTGACGGTGATTCAGCAGGTACTCAAATTGCCAGTCGAATAAAGGCGATAATAACTAATGAAGCACTAGCAAAATCAATGGATATTCAAACTTTTGTTGATAAGAAACAGTTAAAAAGTGCACTTTTATTCTGTGGTGTTTACAGCATGGAAAAATAGGTGCTCAGTCATCTTTCATTATTATTCATAAGAACCCTAAATGTGCAGGTAAAGATTTTTCTGAAACAAAAATGTTGAACAGACGAATAATTAGTTTCATTTTATTTTTTCATAAAAAATATATAATCCTAGAAATAAATATCTATTTAAAATGATTCATGAATATAAAAATGAATAGTGAACTTTGTATGTAAACACAAACCTCCCTTCCAACTTATGAATAAGTTATCGTGAGGAGGTGATAAAAAATTGAGTGAGAATAAAACTAGAAAAAATGCTACTAATAATGAAATAGATCAGTTTTATAAAGCTGTTGATGATTTCAATGAAGCAGCGAGTGCTTTTTTCCGTATACCTATTTTTTTTAGCCATCAGAACCTATTTACTCTGGGGCCATCGCAACCACCATTATCACAAGAGCAGCGATTCATTATTCGTATGTTTAATGAAATAAAAGAGGTTCTTCTTTTCCCTAGAACACTACCCAATACAGACCAGTATCCTAACACCACTTTAGAAAATGTACGTAGAATTGTAAACTCTAGTTACGGAACTATAGCTGCCCTTTTAAAGCCAACACGTCGTACGGATCAATTAGAACCCTATTCACCTTTCATGCAAATAGAACCTTCGATGTCTTTTCAACACGGGCTCCCCTTGCTTCTTGTGAAACAAAGTACGATTAAAGCTGGGGGGATTTGGGGTGATGCGGGACCACTTGCACCCTTCACACCATTAATTTGGTTTTCTGAAACAACAACAGTAGATGAGTTTTTTGAAAGTGTAGCGTGGAAAGAAGCACTACAGAATTGGGCAGGGCAAGTTAGAAGTGGATATTTTATTCAGACTAATCCGGAATTTAAATATACATGCGATGACTAAAACCTGTATTCCTTATGGACGTATAAAAAAGAAGGATCACTTGTCGCTCAAAGTGATCTTCCTTATCTATATTATATGTAGTTCATTTGTGAACCATTTGAAAGTGTTTTTACTCACATTAAATACCCATACATAAGGTTATTGTTCATGCCTAATACTCTTTACTACATATTATAAATAGAAAGGGGATAAGTTCTTGTATGGATAATTGTCGATATAATAGTAGTTTGTCAACATTTAGAGCATGCGATCAATCAGGACCATTTGTGGCTACAGAAACCAACTGTTTAAACCCTTCTTCTACCACTGACAGCACTATAATTGCATTCTCAAGCGGAAATTCAACATCACATATTCAAGCTCTAGTTGGACTCGCAAGTAGCATAGGGTTCGGTACTGCAAATACCGTTTCTATTATAAATAATGTCATTAACATAGATGGAAACACAAGTGAAGCCTTAACAGTTCCTTGTAATGGTAACATTACAGCTATCTCAGCGTCATTTTCTCCATTAGGATCATTACCTTTAGTAGAAGGAACTGTTACAATCCGTGCTCAAATTTTTCATGCACCCGTTGGAAGTAATATTTTCACTGGTACAAGTGCCTTTATTGATTTGACTCCCCCCATAACATTACCGATTGTAACCTTAGGAAAAATAGCTTTCGCATCAGGTAATATTTCACCCTTACCTATATCGATAGGTGATTGTTTATTAATAGTTTTTTATATTCCTTCAATAACAGTGAATCTACCAGTTAATGTAATAGGTACTGCAAGTGCAGGCATTAATATAGTAACTAAAAAATAATATTGTATATCATCACCACTAACTGAGTGATCACAAAACTTTTATAATCAGATATTATTACTTAACTGTTTTCTCAATCTTTCTATAAAAGCAGCCAGCCACCTAGCGAGCTGACGGTATTGCAGAGCTAGGTGGCTAAGTGATGCTTTTAACTAGTTTTAATTGAATATATAAGGAGTACCTATATCCTTTCTATATTCTCGTTGGCCTTAAAATATAATAAGTAGTGACTGCCTTGGTTTTTTTCATCAGCAGCTAAAGCTAAAAATGAAATTGGTCGAACAGGTAAAGCTTTCAGACAACTTTAACAATCGGTGTTGTGAATGTTATAACCTCTTTATTAAAAGTGGGCTCTAGCGATTTTTTCCAATAACCTCTGTGAAGCATTCACCTACTAGCATTAGCGATCTACCTCTTCCCTAACGTCCTCGGCATAGCAGTCAAGGTTTCTCTATCACCTTCCCAATTTACAGATTTCATTACTTGTGTGAATAATTGTGAATCCATCCACACTGCCATGATAGTAGTTAGCCTTGATGGATAGTTGTTATCCATGACTCTATCTTAAATACTTTCTAACGAATTTAAACCATCCACTTAAGCACTTTCTCAGCCATCCACTTGGCTATAATTTACAAAATTACTAGAAGCTATTTAGAGCTTGTGCAAACCTTTTAATCCCCTCATTGATTGAATGAACATCCTCTCTGGCGTAAGTGAAGCGTACAAAACCCTTTTTGGAGCCCATCGTAGATCCAGGAACATAAATGACGCCTCGCTTAATGGATTCCTCAAGTAATTGCGTTTCGTTATATCCCTTGAGAACATGACACCATAAATGAATCCCACCTTGTGGAATGGAAAACGTCACTATGTCCTTTAAATACATATCGAGGCTCTGTACAATGCTATCTCGTCGTGTTTCTAATTCCTTCACTAAATGCTTAATATGCAAATTAAAATTAGGGGACTCTAAAAAATCATTGGCGATCCATTGTGTGAAACTAGAATGCCCAAAGTCAATTTGTTGCTTGGCATCGGATAGTCGTTCAATTACAGATGTAGGACCAACAATCCATCCGATTCGTAAGCCTGAGGCAACAATTTTGGACAAAGAGCTAATATATAAAACATTCCCGTTCTTATCGAGCGATTTAAGCGTAGGCATTTTATCCCCCGAAAAAGCTGTTAGGCTATAGGGGTCATCTTCTACTACTGGTATACCTAGTTTAGAGGATATGTCTAGAATAGCTTCTCTTTTCTTCAAATCTAAGGAAGACCCTGTTGGATTATGAAAATCAGGATTTAGAAAAATCATTTTAATTCGATGTTTTTTATATAATACTTGCAAATCATCCGGTTTAATGCCATCCTTGTTGACAGGAAGATAATGGATTTGTAAGCCTGCTGTTTTAAAGATAGGCAGATTAAAGTTGTAAGAAGGATCTTCTATGGCGACTGCATCTCCAGGCTTTAACAGGCATTGGACAATCAAATGTAGGGCTTGCTGTGCTCCTGATGTAATCAGTATGGAGGACGGCTTTGTCTCAATTCCCCTGCTGTTTTTAATATGCCGTGTAAGGGTTGTCCGTAATATGTCACTCCCTAAAGGATGATCATACCCAAGACTACCGATAAATGAACGCGTTGCGGTAATCTCTCTCAAGGCGCTTTTTGGAAAAAGATCCTCTGATAATTCGCCAGTAGCTAGATTAATTAATTTATGCTCAATAGCCTCTTTTCTAATTTTTTGGGTAACAGGAAGGTTCGGTAAAAAGGAACCTGCCTCAATATAGCGATTCCAGCTAGGAATCCGTTTCCTCGTGATGCCCCAGATGTCTTTACTAATGGTTGTGCCACTTCCACGATTCCGTTCAATCAGCCCCATTGCTTCCAATTCATCGTATGCACTCACTACCGTACTTCTGTTTACACTCAAAGCGTTTGCTAAATAGCGCTCAGATGGTAAGGGTTTATCGGGCGGGAATGTTCCATCTGCAATACCCTTCTCAATGTATTCTGCGAGCTGCTTATAAATCGCTTTTTTTACTGTTCGATCAGGTTTCCAATCCATGTTTATTCACCTCGGTTATGCCTTATCCTTTCTTAGCTCTAGTAAATAAGCTAAAAAGACAATCATACTATAACAATATTTGAAGCTAACCATCCATTTCCTTATTACTTTCACCATCCACTTTCAATTTCAAACCATTCTAATTGATGAAAGCCCTTACTTGATGCGCATTTCCCTCTATAAAATTATACTGAAATTATTTTTCTCGTTTGAGAACATTCTGTGTTATCTTGGAAAACGCCTTGTCTTTCAAAAGAAGTGCCCCTATTATAAAAATCAATTGTGAATCGAATTCCATACAAACCCGTAGTAGCCTATAGCACTTCAATGAAATAGTTAAAGGGGTTTGTTTATGAAAAAAAGTTGGCTCAGATTAATTGGTCTTTCCACTATTGTCACAATGCTAACAGGCTGTGACCCATTGTTAGTATTAGATCCAAAAGGACCTCAAGCTCAAGTGCAAGCCAAAGATATTATGCTCTCGATAGGGATTATGTCCTTTATCATACTCATTGTTTTTGTGTTGTTAGCTTATATGTTAGTGAAATTTCGTGCATCTAAGCAAAGCCCTGACTATAAGCCTCCCCACATTAAGGGGAGTACAAAGGTGGAAATCATTTGTGTAGGTATACCCGTTCTAATTGTAGTGTACCTATCCTTTATTTCTGTTGAAAGTAACTATAAGGTGGAATCTACACCAGAGAAATACAAACAGGAAGAGCCGTTAATTATTTATGCTTCAACATCGAACTGGAAATGGCATTTTAGCTATCCAGAAGAAGATATTGAAACGGTAAATTATTTGTATATTCCTGCAGAGCGTCCTATCGAATTTAAACTTTATTCTTACGGACCGATTACAAGTTTCTGGATTCCTCAACTGGGTGGTCAAAAATATGCAATGGCCGATATGGTGAATACATTGCATCTGGCTGCGGATCTACCTGGGGAGTATATGGGGAGAAATGCAAACTTTAATGGTAAAGGGTTCGCTGAAAATACGTTTAACGTAACAGCAGTGACTCAGGATGAGTTTGATGATTGGGTGAAGGAAGTAAAAGCAACAGCTGAACCATTAACAGAAGAAAAATTTAATACGTTGCTAGAACCAGGACACGTTGGCCAATCAACCTACACGGGTACACATTTAACATTCCTGCCAGCCCCTGAGGGTGAAAATGGTGGACATCAGCATGGCACATCACACATTAAAGATCATGCTTCTCAACAAAACGATCATTAATTAAAAGGAGACATAGTCATATGGAGTACTTCGAACGATTTGCTATACCCCATCCAAGCCCAGCTATCTATGCATCGATGGTTGCGATTGGACTGACGGTGATAGCAGTTATAGTTGGCTTAACCTACTTTAAAAAATGGGGCTACCTTTGGCGTGAATGGTTAACAACCGTTGATCATAAACGTATTGGTATTATGTATCTAATTTCTGCCCTTCTGATGCTTTTCCGTGGTGGAGCAGATGCGATTATGATGCGCGCCCAAATGGCTGTACCTGACAATACATTACTTGATGCGCAGCATTATAATGAAATCTTCACAACACATGGAACAGTCATGATTATTTTTATGGCCATGCCTTTTATTATGGCCTTTATGAATTATATTGTGCCCTTACAAATAGGTGCAAGAGACGTTGCTTTCCCACGTTTGAATGCTTTAAGCTTTTGGCTATTTTTCATGGGGGCTATGCTACTAAATATATCCTTTGTTATAGGTGGCTCCCCTGATGCTGGCTGGACGAATTATTTCCCTCTAGCAAATAATGAATTTAGTCAATCTGTAGGAACAAACTATTATTTATTTGCCTTACAGATTTCAGGTCTTGGCACATTAATTACTGGTATTAATATGATTGTGACGATACTTAAAATGAGAGCATCAGGCATGACGCTTATGAAAATGCCGATGTTTACGTGGTCTTCATTAGTAGCAAACGTGATTATCGTTTTTGCTTTTCCAGTTTTAACGGTTGCCTTAACGATGGGAACTTTTGACCGACTATTTGCTACTAATTTTTTCACAACTTCCGATGGTGGTATGGATATGCTGTGGGCAAACTTTTTCTGGGTCTGGGGGCATCCTGAGGTTTATATTCTGATTTTACCTGCCTTTGGGATCTACAGTGAGATTATTTCTACTTTTTCAGGTCGAAATCTCTATGGTTATAAATCAATGGTCGGCTCCATGGTGATCATTTCCTTCCTTTCGTTTTTAGTATGGACACATCATTTCTTTACGATGGGACAAGGTGCTTTAACAAATAGTATTTTCTCGATTACAACGATGGCCATTGCCGTTCCAACTGGTGTTAAAATTTTTAACTGGTTATTCACCCTGTGGAAAGGAAAAATTGTTTTTACAACGCCAATGCTTTACTCCATGTTATTTATTCCTACTTTTACAATAGGTGGCGTAACGGGTGTAATGCTTGGCATGTCAGCAGCTGACTATCAATACCATAACACAATGTTCTTGGTTGCCCACTTCCATATGGTAATTATTCCTGGTGTTGTCTTTGCTATGCTAGCTGGTTTACATTACTATTGGCCAAAAATGTTTGGCTTTATGTTGAATGAAAAAATCGGCAAGTGGACGGCTTGGATTATTGCTATCAGTACGTTACTAGCCTTTATGCCAATGTTTGTCTCTGGCTTAGATGGACAAGCACGACGTATGTACACTTATTCTGCCTCCACTGGCTTTGGATTATGGAATATGATTTCGTTTATCGGTGCAATTGGCTTAACAATTGGTTTTATCTTAATTGTTTACAATGTTATCTACAGTATTCGTTATTCACCAAGGAATGTTGGGTCGGATCCATGGGACGCTCGCACGTTAGAGTGGGCTACACCAAGCCCTGTGCCTTACTATAATTTTGCCAAGGTGCCACATGTGATTTCAACGGAAGCGTTATGGGATGCAAAATATCATCAGCATGAACTGTTCCCAGAGCCATATGAAAAGATTCATATGCCGAATAATAGCGGTGTGCCTTTTATATTAGGATGTATTTTCTTTGCATGGGGCTTCTCCTTTGTTTTCGGAATGTGGATACCGACAATTCTCACAACCATTGGTATTTTTATTTGCATGGCTCATCGTTCATTGGAAAAAGATCCAGGACACTATGTACCTGTCGAAAAAGTGAAAGCAACGGAATCGAAATTGCGAGGTAGTCAATTATGAAAATCGATCAATCACTCCCTTTAGAATATAGTACTCAGCAAAATCAATTGAATATATTAGGCTTCTGGGTGTTTATTGGTGCTGAAATTATGCTCTTCGGCACATTATTCGCAGGTTATTTTGTTTTAGTAGACCGTACTGGGAATGGTCCAACAGGAGCGGAGATTTTTGAAATTACACCTGTTTTATTTGAAACGTTTATTCTTTTAACAAGTAGCTTTACCATTGGCTTAGGTATACATGCTATGCGTAAGGGCTACACGAAAGCAATGATAGGTTTCTATGTTTTGACAATAGTACTCGGTGTCGTTTTTATTGGTTTTGAAGTTTACGAGTTTATGCACTATATTCATGTTGGTGCGAGCTTACAGACGAGTGCCTTTACGGCTGCCCTTTTAACAACATTAGGAACACATGGTGCACACGTTACCTTTGGGGTATTCTGGGGAATGTTCATCGTCTATCAGCTCATCCAACGTGGCTTAACACCAGAAACAGCCAATAAATCGTTTATCTTCTCTTTATACTGGCACTTTTTAGATGTGGTCTGGATTTTTATTTTCAGCTTCATTTACTTGAAAGGAATGGTGTAACATGAATGATTTATTCCCGATGAAACAAGTCATGGGGTTTGGTGTGTCCATAATCCTTACGATCCTTGCGGCATGTGTATATTTTTTCAATCTATCTTTTCCGATTACCATGACTATTTTATTAGTCACAGCATTTATTCAGGCAGGCTTGCAGTTAGTTGTCTTTATGCATGCTGGTGAAACAAATGATAAACCAGCCATCTATACCAATATTTATTATGGTTTAATCATTGCGCTCGTTACCATTTTCGGAACATTATTATGTATGATTTGGGGTTATATCTGAATAGAAAAAAATCGTCCTTACTTTAACTTAGTAAGGATGATTTTTGTATGGAAACGCATGATATTCAAAAGACAATGAGGGTAAACAATTCTTTGAAATTTTCACAATCAAAGTAAGAGTCCACTTTCATTAATTGTGATATGAAGTGATTCGTGGTTGAGCTTGGTTGAATGGTATTAATATAGGATTGCCTTTATCAATAATTATAGAGGATGTTGTTTCATTTATGACGCCAATTTTATCGATTTCCTCGTTTCTTATAAGATTTTTTTGATATTCATGAAAATAATAAATGATGAAATCGATAATCAGAATTATTTTTTCCTCCCAAAATAGTATCATCTTCTGCTGGATTTTTGTTGAACAATCATGGGGTTGTATACGTTAATGACAGCATTAAATGTACTTTTTCATCCGAGTGATTGATATACGTGTGAAGTTCTTCACCCTTGAATTTAATGACATCCCATTGGTTTAGCTGATGGGTTTTCTCTCCGACCTTTAGCTCCAATTGCCCATTTAATACAAGCACAATTTCCTCGGAGCCTGCTAGGTGACACTCGCTGTATTCACTATTCGGTTCAAGACGACCTCTAAACCACTCAGTCCCATTTGTTTTGAATAATGGATCAACAAACCAGTCGTTATTATGACCTACGAATTGATAGTCTGAGCCAAAACGATGAACCTCTATATTTTCCTCAAAAGATAGTAAAGCGACAAGCGGAATATTAAGTCCTCTACAAATTTTCCAAAGAATATTTACAGTCGGATTCGTTTCCCCTCGTTCGATTTTCCCTAACGTCAATTTACTAACATTGCTGACTTTCGCCAGTTCCTCTAAACTCATCCTTTTGCTTTTTCGAATTTCTCGCAAATTTCCTCCAACTTGTCCAGATAAGTCGATATGTTCCTCCTGCATTCTGCACACCCCTCCCATTGACTTTGCATAAATAGTATATTATAGTATACAAATCGATTAATTATAGTTTATTTTTAAATTTAAAAGTTAACTATAGTATATCAAATAATAACTAAAAGAGGTGTTTTCAGTGATGGCGAAATCAAAAAACTTTCCGATTATTTGGAGCGTTTTTTCTTTGTTTATACTATCTATGAATTTACGAGCTTCGATCACATCTATCTCGCCAGTATTGAAAAATATTCAAATGGATTTGCAGATGACAAGTGTTGTTGTAAGTTTATTAACAGCACTTCCCGTATTTTGTATGGGGATTTTTGCACCATTGGCTGGTAAGCTAAGTGAACGATGGGGTATCGAATGGACGATTGGGCTATCCGTTTTATTAATTGGTGTATCAACAGCTTTCCGGTTAGTGGCGACTTTTCCTTTATTTTTATTAGTAACAGCTATTCTTAGTGGGATAGGTATTGCTATTACAGGCCCACTGATTTCAGGCTATATCAAAAAGGAATTTCCTAAATATTCTTCTACGATGATTGGTGTATATTCTGCGGGTATGGGAATTGGAGCGTCTTTGAGTGCTGGTTTAGTTGTGCCAGCTATGCATGCTTTTCATCAATCCTGGAACGCAGCTTTAGCGATATGGTCGGTATTCGCTCTTATGGGTATTATTGTTTGGATTCCAATTATCAAAAAATCCAAACAATCTCAAGAGCCATTAGAGAAATCTGCAAGCCAAAAAAGTCGACTACCTTGGGGAAATCGTTATGTTTGGCTCCTTATGGTCATGTTCGGTTTACAATCTGGCGTCTATTATTCCCTAGCGACATGGCTCGCTCCAAAAGTACAGGATATGGGATATAGTGATGCCTACGCCGCAACAACTGTAACTATTTTTTCTGTCATGCAAATGATTTGTAGCTTTATTATTCCCATTATCATTAATAACAGCGTGAAGAGAAAGCCTTGGATGCTACTGTGTGCTTCAAGCTCCTTTATTGGCATTTTGATGTTAATTCTGGGCGGCATCTCGCCTATTTTCTGTGCGACGTTAACAGGGATCGGTGCTGGTGGTTTATTCCCGTTAGCAATGATTTTACCTTTAGATGCTACAACTACACCAAAAGAGGCAAGTGAATGGACAGCGATGATTCAATTCGGTGGCTATATCATTAGTGGTATCATTCCAATGCTTGTTGGTGTCATCAAAGATATGACGAATACATTTGACGTTGCCCTTATCACCTTATTATTGATCATCATCATTATCATGGTGCTGACGTTAAAGGTTAAAACAAAGATGGAATCAGCTACTATTCGCGTACTTCCTAATAGATGAGGTAAGGAATATTAAAACCGTGTTTAAAGAAAGTAGACAATCTATTTTTTGAGATTTTAGTTGCTAAAAAATTTATCCAACAACATTTTTACGTAGTTCTTTATATGCTACAATTCACTATAAATGAGGAAGGAAGATGTTTTATGAAAATATCCGTTTATGTTGCAAGTGCTTTTAGCAAGGATCATCAAGGCGGGAATAAAGCAGGAGTGGTATTGAATGAACATACATTGACCACTACTCAAAAAATGGCGATAGCCAAAGAATTGGGCTATGCGGAAACCGCATTTATATCAGCATCTGAAATGGCTGATTATAAATTTGAGTATTTTACACCAAAAGAAGAGGTTGATTTATGTGGTCATGCCACAATTGGCTCTTTTACGATACTGATGCATTTAAATAAACTTTTCAAGGATCGCTATACAATTGAAACAAACAGCGGTGTTCTTACTATTACGATAAAAGATGACATCATATTCATGGAACAAAATAAACCGAAATTTTATGATGTTATATCTCCAAACGAGTTTATCGACTGTATTGATAGTAAAGCTATAGACAATAAATACCCGATTCAAATTGTCTCCACCGGCTTAAAAGATATTTTAATTCCTATAATAAGTGAAACACAATTACATGCACTGCAACCTAATTTCGAAAAGATTAAAGAAATCAGCAAGTACTATCATGTTGTCGGGACCCATCTGTATACTTTTAATGACGATCGAATTATATGCAGAAATTTTGCTCCACTATATGACATCAATGAAGAAGCAGCGACTGGCACTTCTAACGGTGCATTAGCTTGCTATCTTTATGAACAGCACCACTTGCAAAAAGAAGTCTATGTATTTGAACAAGGTTATTCTTTACACTCTCCTTCCGAAATATTAGTTAAACTAGCAACCAATAGCAAGAATGAAATAGAGAAAGTTTATGTTGGCGGCAAAGGCTATTACTGTGAAACTAAATATTTAAAAGTAGAAAATATGGAGTGAAAATAATTTCTCAACCTCAGACTGTAGATTTTCTGAATTTTAATTTAAAAATAGAACAATAGATAAAAAGACAAACACATTATTTAATTGAACAATGTGTTTGTCTACAATGAATGCCTTTTTTCCACCCTTATAAGGAACCGTATGTTGACCATTTATAGTCAAGATAACGGTTTATTTTTTATAATAATAAACCTACTTTAATCCCTTTATTTAAAATATTTTGATACTCAATATAGTCATAGATATCGTCATCGATGAACGAACTTAATTCTTTCAATTCATCCATTGTTAAATCTTCAATGGCTTTTTTATGATCTTCACAATAAATAACAATGGAACCCACGATGCTGTGTGCATCTCTGAATGCAACGCCTTTACTCACTAAATAATCAGCGACCTCTGTTGCATTCAGAAACCCTCCTTTGACTGCTTTTTTCATGTTTTCACTGTTTACCTTCATCGTAGCAATCATTTTTGACATGATTTGTAGACAAGCTAATACGGTATCCAATGCATCGAAAAATGGCTCCTTATCTTCCTGCATATCTTTATTATAGGCTAATGGTAAGCCCTTCATAGTTATTAAGAGTGAAGTCAGTGAACCATATACACGTCCTGTTTTGCCTCGTATCAGTTCAGCGGCATCAGGGTTTTTCTTCTGTGGCATAATACTGCTGCCAGTAGAATAGGCATCATCAATCGTTATAAATCTAAACTCTTGGCTACTCCATAAAATTAACTCTTCACTTAATCTAATAATAATCGAAAAATCGGAATTGAATGATGCGTTCTACAGATGAATGAGGATCGCTGACACCAACTGTATACATTGCTTCCTCCTAATGAAATAACTTTATCTATACCATCCTATAGAGAAATGCCCAATATTTATAATGTCAATTAAAAAAGGCTGTTATGGTATGTGAAAATGTGATCCAATTTCATGTTAAAGCGCTCTTGTTCTTGTTCGAAGCGCTCACTTTTTATCCAATGTCGCTCATATTTCAGCTAGAAGTGATCATCCAACCTAGCAATGGGATGTTAAAGGAAACATAAAGTGCCCTTGTAAGAAGGGCTTTTTCGAGAGAATGAATAAGGCATCGTCATCATTTGTGGTGATAGTGGCTGTCATGCCTTCGATTGTAAAGTCAGGTGTAAAATAGAATACTACTTTTTTTGTGGTATCCTTAATAATGCTTGTTAATACAGTCTCTACATTGGTTGCCTGTAAAGAGATGATATCATAAATATTTAATACCCCTTCTTCTTCCTCCATTACTACTATTGTTTCAAATTCTTCTAAATAGTAAATAGCATGAGGGAAAACTAACGTAAAATAAAACATTAATAAACTTTCATTTTCCTCAACAGCAATCATACTTAAATGGATATAACGATTTTTTGCATACTCTTCAAGGAGTGCTAGATCCTGCTCAATTGTCAGCTGTTGAACGCTGGTCTGCTTTGGTTGAATAGTTCTTGTGGTAAGATCTAAGCTGTATTCACTTTCATGGATTCTTCTAAAACCAAACTTTGGATAAAAATCTAGTACTGTTTTATTGGCAAAGAGATACATGAAATCACAGGCACCTTCGTACTCTTTCATGATATGCAACATCAACTGCTTTGCCAAACCTTGATGACGATAGTGTTCATCCGTCATCACTGTACCGATCTGAATTCCCTTTAATCGCTTGCCATTTATGCGAATCGACATCTTATAAACAGAAGCATTCGCAATCACTTTTCCTTCTCGTACAAATGAGTAAGGAATATATTGGTCACTCCAATATCCTTTGTTATACCACCCTCGAAAATCCAAACCAAATGTTTTCATTGCTAAATCATTAAAACTTGCCTTTAATTTTTCATTGTGACGATAATCACTAACTAAATCATATTTTTCCACGTCTATTCCCTCCAATTTTATGTTTCAATCGCTAATTTTTGTGGGAATCATCACCTCCTAAAAACAGAAAAAGACCCTATGAGAACAAGCTCATAAAGTCCGTTGTATACAAAATATAACTGTGGATTAGACATCATTATGCTTCTCTTTTATCGCAAAAGGGCATCACTAAATGAACCCTATAATTAAAAAAATTATAGGATGGCCCCTTTATTAAATTCATTGGAATTTAATTAGCGATAATTAGTTTTAGCATAAAAAAGCTAATCTCCCTTCTGTTTTTAAGAATACTATTATATTACCGTTATTTGTTAGATATGTCTACATGATGAAAATAAATGAAATAAGTATAGAATACCCCTTTAAAGCCTATTCTATAAACGAAGTTAGCAATGAAGGGAGCCTACCATTTACTATGAAATTTAAACTACCTTTCAACAAACAACAACAACCAGTTCAAGAGGCGCCTAAAGAAAATCTTGTGAGAGTTGCACATGCCACAGATCATTTTATTCAATCGATTAAAAATGCAACGAATCATCCAGCCGATTTAATCATTAAATCTCTTCCACCAAACGTCACCCTTATTTACATCGATAATCTGATTGATGATCAGACTTTAAATAATGATATTATTGCTAATTTACAGAGCAAGCCTCATGATACCCCCGAGGCAATTGAGGTGGCCCTTTCTATTGCAGAAGTTAGTCAAACCGGTCTACTAAGGGAAACCGTAGAATTGATGGTCAATGGTCATGTTGTGATACACATAGATGGTTTTCCACAGACTATTTTAGCCAATATCGCTAGCAGAGAGTCTAGAGCATTGTCAGCGCCTGAAAATGAATCGCAGGTAATAGGTACACAGGTTGGATTTAATGAGAGTCTATCTACCAATGTTTCCTTGATTCGTCGCTACATAGTGAGTCCTAATCTTTGTAATGAAAAAGTAAAAATTGGTGCAAGGACAAGTACCTCTGTCTCTCTTTTATATATGCGTGGCATTGCCAATGATCAAATGGTTCAAACAATGCGTCAACGAATCACAGATCTTTATATCGATGAGCTTATCGATAGTGCCGTATTAGCTGAAATGATTGATGATAATTCACTATCTGTCTTTCCACAAATGCTTTTGACGGAAAGACCTGACAGATTTTGTGATGGCATTTTAGACGGGAAAATTGGGGTTCTCGTAGATGGTAGTTCAATGGCTATCGTTTGCCCCCAAGGATTTACTGAGTTTTTTCAAAGTCAAGAAGATCAAAATTTAAGGTGGCAAATTGCTACTTTTCTTCGTTTATTACGACTGGCTGCCTTCTTTTTATCTGTTTATTTAACACCGTTTTATGTGGCAGCTCTGACATTTCACTATGAAGTGATTCCACAAGCCTTTCTCGTACCATTAAGTGAATCAAGGGCTTTGGTTCCTTTCCCACCCATATTTGAGGCTTTGCTGCTGGAATTTATTATTGAACTACTGAGAGAAGCAGGAGCCAGATTACCAACAAAAATTGGACAAACAATTGGTATCGTTGGTGGTATCGTTATTGGAACAGCTGCTGTACAGGCGGGGATTACCAGTAATATATTGCTGATTATCATTGCGTTAAGTGCCCTAGCCTCTTTTACATCGCCAAGTTATATGATGGGCAATGTGATTCGTCTTATTCGCTTCCCTATTATTATACTTGCAGGATTTTGGGGTTTTTATGGTATCATGCTGGCTTTTTGTTTTATTCTTATTCATTTGTTACGTCAGTCAAGCTTGGGTGCTCCTTACATGTCGCCCTTCTATCCACCGAGGTTGAAGGAAATGCGGGATAGTATTATTAGAATGCCTGTCCCATTAACAGCGAAAAGACCTGCTTTGACAAGACCAAAGGATGAGCATAAATTTGTCCCAGAGCCAGTGAAACCTGATAAAAGTTGAACTGAAGGTGAAATAAATGGCAAAACCTATACAACTTAGCCCTAAAGATATGATTAATGCTTATTTGCTTTTTTTTGTGGTACACGGTGCTCAAATTGGGGTTGGTATACAGGGATTTCAACGCATTATCTATCAGGATGCTAGACAGGATGCATGGATTTCTGTTCTACTGGCTGGGATTGCCACACATCTTGTTACGTTTTGTATGATTAAAACGTTAGAAATTTACGGCTCTGATGATCTTTACGGAATTCAAATTGATATTTTTGGCAAATGGATTGGCAATTTTTTAAATGCAATTTATGTCATCTATTGCTCTGTGGCGTTCTTTTCAGTTTTACGAAATTATATTGAAGTTATACAAGCATGGATTTTTCCTAGCATCGAGACCTGGTTCCTGTCAGCAACTTTATTAATTATTATTATCTATGCCTTTACAGGAGGGCTTCGTGTCATTGTAGGCGTGTCTTTTTTTAGTATCATTCTCTCCCTATGGATTTTCCCAATGTTAGCCTTTCCCATGAAATATGCTACAGTAGAAAGCCTTTTCCCTATTTTAGAAAATGATATTCGCTCTATTTTAAAAGGGGCACAATCAATGACCTTTACCATTATCGGCTTTGAAATACTAAACGTAATTTACCCCTTTGTAAAAGACAAGAAAAAAATTAGAAAACCTGTTCATTTAGGACTATTAGCTACAACCATCATCTATTTAGCCGTGATGATGGTGTCCATTGCATATTACAGTGAAGGCAAGCTATTGAAAACGATATGGGCAACCTTGACATTATTTAGTTTTATCAGCTTCCCCTTTATGGAACGCTTTGAATTTGTAGCTGTTTGTTTTTGGATGCTAATCATTTTACCGAATCTATGTCTGTACTTATGGGCTGCGTACCGCGGAGCAATTCGTTTATTCCCGATAAGTGAAAAGTCGTTTGTTTGGCTATTTTCATTCATCGTTCTAATTGGAACATTATTGGTTCAAACACGGACACAGATTAATACAATTAACACGGTGTTTGGACAAATTGCATTCTACGTAATTTTTGTCTACCCTATTTTACTTTGGTCAATAGCACGACTAAAGAAGAACTTCACATCAAAGAAGGTGAAAAAGAATGAACAAACTTAGAGGAAGATGGATGATTCTTCTCTCCTTTGTTTTTTTATATGGATGTGCACAAACCAATATTTTGGATAAAGTTGGATTAACTACTTTAGTCGGCTATGATGTAGGAACAGAGGATAAAATAAAGACAACAGCTGTTATTCGTGAAGTAAATCCCGAATTTCAAAGCAATGTGGAAGTTCTGTCTACAGAAAACGATACGAGTAAAGGAAATCGGATGGAAGCCAATCGTAAGCTTTCAAAAAAAATCATGGTTGGTCAAATGAGAGTCATCCTATTTGGAGAGGAATTGGCAAAAAAAGACCTTCGCTATTATATTGATACAAACTTAGAAAATGCTAGTGTCAGCAATGGAATCTTTATGGCTATTGCGGAAGGTGAAACAGAAACATTACTGAAATACGAATATCAAAATATTGAGGATATTGGGCAGCATATTTTTAGGTTAATTGAACAAAATGTCAAGCAGGAATACATGATTTCTTCTACACTTCATCAAATTGCCCATGATTTCTATTCATCTGGGAAAGATTTTGCCATGCCTATTATTAAAAGAGATGACGAGCTGGTGGAATTAAGTGGGATAGCTCTTTTTAAAGGCAGCAAAATGGTCAGTACCCTTCCAGCAAAAGATAGCTTTTACGTAAAGATTGTCAGAGATACCTTTAAAGTAGGTTTATATGAAACCGTTCTGGAAAACGAAGATGTACCTTCCGAAATTCTTCAAAAGCCTGCCAATAAAATAACCGTAGCATTTGATGCAATCCAGTCGAAACGAGAAATGAAGTTAGTTGATGCGGATACGCCAACATTTGACCTGAACGTCAAAATCAAATCAAGAGTATTAGAGGTGTACCCTGATATCAATCAAGGGGACCCCAAAAGTGTGGCAGCACTGGAAAAAGCAATCGAGAAAAAATTGTCAAAGGAAATACGTAGAGTGATTGCTCATAGTCAGGAAGTTGAGTCTGACATCTTTGGCTTTGGTGAGAAATATCGAAGCGAAGTAAGACATTCTAAGCTAACAAAGGATAAATGGCAAAAAATATATAAAGACATGAAGGTAAATGTCCATGTTGATTTTACAATTTTAAGAGATGGAGTTTTTGAATAACTAGTGAAATGGTTGCCCTGTCATAACCGATAAAAAGTTTTGGAAAAAATGTTCATAATGAATATCAAAAGCAATACGATGCTTTTTTTCGCCATTATTATTTTCATAAGGTCTTGTCTCGGCAATACTTTGCCCCCTTGCAGGTCCTTCTAACTTATCGACAACGGTTACAGGATAGGACTCATAAATAAACATGTCAGGATAAATGACTGCCATTAGTGTTAACGCATCATGCACGGGACTTCCTAGAAGTGAGGGGTCCCGTTCTTTATAAAAACGTGTATAGTATTCCATTAAGGGCTTTAGAATTTTTGTTTTGCCAAAGGAGTCAATATAGTCCACCATCCCAGGTGTGACAATGGCCTTTTGTGTCGCATTTAAAGGGATGATTGTCACATTCGTTGCATAGGTAAGCACAATATTAACGGCAAAGGGATCACCATGGAAATTCGCTTCAGCCACTGTCGTTACATTACCTGGCACCCAAAATGCTCCACCCATAATATAAAATTCCTTGATATTTTTCATAAGCTCTTTATAAAGGATAAGCATCGTGGCTAGTGAGGTTAATCGCCCAATATTAACAATAATTAGCTCATCATGCTTATACCTTTCAATAATGTTGACGATTTCAAAAAAGTTCTCAATTTTTAATTCGTGATCATCATTTGGGATGATGGGTCCAAGACCTCGTTCACCATGAATTTCTGGGTAATAGGTCGGCTGCTCTCCTGTTAAGGGTACTTCTGCTCCTAAGATCACAGGAATACCTTGAGGGAAGTCGAACAATTTCATGACATAATAAATATTGGATACCGCATCCTCTCGCGATACATTGCCATAATCTGCAACGAGTCCCACAATTTCTATTTCTTGATTAAGCCGTGCGTAGATCAATGCCACCGTATCATCAATGCCAATATCCCCGAATAACAGCACTTTTTTTACCAAACTATGTCCTCCCTTTTACTACCATTACTGTTATCTTTATAGTAATCAAAGATGACACGAATTATGAATTTTTGTGGAAAAATGAGTGAGTAATTCTAGTCCAACGAAAGAAACCCATATGCCGAAGCACATGGGTTTGATGATTTAGTGATTTGATTGAAGGAACTGATAGACTGCCATCATTTCCTGCTTATTCAATTCGCGTATACGATTAAAAATAGGAATATTGGCAACGGCCTCAAGATGGGAGCCCTCTGTCACAACATCGCTTACAGTACCAGTTAGCCATGTTTCCACATCAATGCCATCAACGATTTGCTGGCGTCCTTCCTCATTAATGCCACTTGCGCCACAGCTTACACAGGGCACGGTTAATTTATGGACTCCATCATGCAGTCCATCTTCAGAGAGCACCTTTTTCCCTTTACAGAATGGACAGGAATGACTGGCTTTGACTTTATTGATTTGGGTTACGATTTTCTTGTAGCCAAATGCTTCATATACATATGTTAGTTTTTTATATTTACCATTCGTAAAATATTGATCGATGATGGTTTCTCTTGTCTCCTGTATATTGGCAAAATCACAGATGGTCACTTGATTTTTATGGCTGATGCGCTCTAGATTATCTTTGATTTTGTTCCAAAAAGGAAAAGCGTTTTGTAGTACGATTTCATAGCCGACAAAGCTTGCCAGCTCTAATTCCAGCATTTTTAGGGATACCTGTGTTTCCCTTGGCAATAAGGAAACATCTTGTAGCAGTGACATGTCTCCGCCAACGATGGCTTTGATTTTTTCTAGTTGTGGTAAGTTGCCTACAATGTTGATGACTTCATCAAGCGGTTGACGAATTAAGTTACGAATATCTGTGTTCCCAAATCGTAATTTCTTTTGGTGGTTGAGCACAGAACCATGACAAATTGGGCATGGCACCATTTCTCTTGTTTCCTTCATTTGCTCTTTAATAATGGATTTTGAAATCACGATATAACGACCAATAATAAAATTAAAGCCCTCCCACTTTTTCGAGGATTTTGTTGCCTTATCATAAAAGGACTTGTCCCAATAACCATATAAAAATGTATGCTTTTCCTCCTCAGTCATATCATGATAGCTTTTACTAATGTCCTGACCAAGCTCGATTTTAATCTGCTCAAAGAGAAATTCTAATTTAGAATGTTGATAGTATTTTAAAACCTCCATTATATCGGGATGTAGTAGGCCGTCCCAAAATGGCACGTTTTTATCTTGCACCACAAGATCAAAATCGAATTTTTCAATTTCTAATCGACCAGAGCAGCTAGGACAATGATTTTCTTGGCTATAAAAATCGAAGCTTCTCGTATCCTTATTTGTTGGATGAGCAGCCACAATATGATTGATAAGACCAGCTATTTCATACAGGAAACTATATTGGCTATATAAATGTCTTTCCAAATCAATGGCAACAACAGGGGCAATTTTGTTAGATTCATATTCACCGTAAATCAGACGAGCCATGGAAGATAAGCTTTTTAAGATGCCACCTTTATATATATTTTCCGCATTTTTGAAATAGCTAATATGGTTGTTTTCTAAGTATTGAATGCCATTCCTTAATGCGAGCGTAGATGTGATTTGTAATGGAGCTGAAACCCTTGAATGATTATCCTGATTAAAATAATCTTCATGGCTAACTACATTTAGATGTGTTACAGGCTCCTGCTGTCTTTTACCGAAGTCAACAACAAAATCAGAGCTTTCCAGCATATAGGCATTATGCTCAATCATGATGATGGAGATAGATTCATCCTCTAGGATATCCCTTACACTATCGATAAATTGGTTTAGAATGTTCTGAGATAGCCCTTTAGATGGCTCATCAAAAATAAATAATGTATGGGGATTACGAGAGTTGGCAAATAACTCTGAGACTAGATGCACACATTGGAATTCACCAGTCGATAGAGATTGCGTTTTTCTCTCAAGCGTTAAGTAGCCTAGTCCAAGCTTAATCAATAAGCTTAAGCGTTTATGTGCGATATCTTCATTAGGTAGTTCATCGATAATATCTTCAATCGAGCGCTGGAAAATATCATCAATGTCCTCACTATATTTTGTTAGTTTCTTTTTAATATCGAGGAATGTTGCGACAGTGGAACGACTCGTAATGGATTGGTTACGATCTTGCCCAACCATCACGAGTTTGTCCTTTGGATAGCGTTTGATAAAATCTTTAGCAATACACTCATTAACAAGCGTTGATTTCCCACAACCAGACTCTCCTGTAAAGGTAACAAGTCGATTTTGTGGAATGTCTATTGCATCTATTTGGATATTACGGCAATACAAATCTCGGAATTGATAATAGGATATGGGTGCTGCTGGATTTCGTCCCCAATAGATAGGCTTTGGTCGTGGAGATTCTTCAACGATTTTTCCTCCGTATTTTCCACTACCTGGTCCGAAGAATAGATGCTCGTCTGCCGTGTCTAACACGGTATCAGAATGATCAATCAACCAAATTTGGTTTTTTGCGCCTAGTTGTTGAATTTGCTCTAAAATTTTTAGTAAGGTGTTATGGTCAAGACCCACAGAAATTTCATCAACAATAATCACGGTGTTTTCGCTTGTTGCCATGAATTCTGCTAAGTACAGCCTTGTTAATTCTCCACCTGATAAAGTCCCCATAATACGATTTAAGGTTAAGTAGCCAATATTCATTTGCATAATATTATGCAGAATATGCTGTTTTTCTTCACTGATATTTAATTCTTTTGATAAGGAATAGATGGCCTCTATACTTAAATGATGAATATCAGAAATACTATAGGGCTCATTCCATAAAGTGATTTTATACTGCTCTACTTCTGGACTATAGCGCTTACCCAAACATTTTTTACATTCTACATTTTTTGTCGTGCCTCGCCCCTTACATGCAGGACACCAGCCTAATGCATTGTTAAAGGAAAACATCTCTGGCGATAGCTGAAACTCATCTGCCAGTCGATTACGAATTTCTTTAAAAACACCTGTATGAGTACCAATTGTGGAACGTGGATTGCTAGAGATCGAGGATTTTCCTAGAAAAAGTACAAGGGGCATGTCCTCCATTTTGATGGCACTGAAGTTCGTTTCCATAATGTTTGGAAATAAATATTGATATTCAGCCTTTGGCAATAAAGAAACAAGCCGTTTTTTGGATTCTTCTCCAATCGTTTGACAAAATGTCGTCTTCCCTGAACCAGACAAACCTGCTATGGCTAAAGATTGATCGTCGGATAAAACGACATCTAGACGGTTAATATTATTGGCAATTAGTTCATTAATTTTCATTTAGTTATCCTTCCATTTAAGAAAATTAAAAGATGGGACTGAACATGAAAGAACACAATTCTTGCTACTGAATTGCGCTCTTCTTGCTGTTATTTAATTTATACTACGCTAATACTTTTTCAAGCTGTGCACTCATATTTGTCCAAGCATATTTTGCTCCCTCGATTGCACCTTGACGCGCTTTCGTTTCTTCGCTGAAGCCACCTTGATCAAGATGAAGCTGAGTCGAGCCATCTGCTTCCTGTGTTAATGTCCATATAACTGTTGTTGTTTCGCCAGCACTTGTCCAAGTATAAGATAATTTGTGAGGCTCTTCCACTTCCAGTACCTCACAGTCTACAATACCGTCCCACCATTCATTTGGTTCAGCACGGAATTGGAATTTATGTCCTACAACTGGTTGGAAGTCATTGCTCCAGATCCATTTTGCTAGTGTATCTGAGTCTGTTAAAGCATGCCATACTTGTTCAATGGAACTTGTAAATTTAAAATCTAATGATACATCTGGTTTCATTTTTTTTCCTCCAATAATAGCTGTAATTTCGCGATTCTTTCTTTCCAAAAACCTTCATAAAACGATACCCAATCTTGTATTTCTTTCAATGGAGCTGCATTCAATCGATATCTCGTCTCTCTACCTTCCTTGCGTGCAATGACGAGGCCTGCATCTTTCAGGATGGCTAAATGCTTCGAAACAGCCGTACGCCCCATATCAAATTGAGCGGTTAATTCGTGAAGCGGTAACTCATCTACCTCTGCCAATAAACGGATCAACTTTCGTCTTGTAGGGTCAGCAATGGCTACATAAACGTCACGCTCTTGATGATTGTTATTCAAAACCACCACCCTTTCTAATAGGACACTGATTGGTGTCTTAATTATATGACACCAATCAGTGTCCAGTCAAATATTATTTTGGTCAAAGTGTTAGGAGTTCTATACCTACAAGGAAAAACTAGCTGAAATACAAAAAAGTACAGAGGAGAGCCTGTGTACTTTCGGGTAATTATTCATTTGTTATGGATATCCCACGTTCGTAGCAAGAGACAAATGTTATAATGATGTCGATGTTCATATGAGCCAATGTTGAATTCAACCTATTATTCCTTTTACCTAGAAATAGTTAAAATATCTTACTCCTAATCAACTTGTTTCAATATATTTTCAATCGTTGTTAAACGTTTATTTATTTCTTGAATCTGTTGCTGTTGCAATTGAGCTGATTCTTTCTCTATTTTTAGGCGTTCCTCTGCACGGCGTTCCACTCGTCGAAAGATACTAATAACAAATACAAAAATAAAAACAAGTACTAGAAGTGGAAGTAAACCAAAGAACGCTGAAAATATGGTAAGTGTTGTTGATGACATATAATAAAACTCCTTTCATAAAATCTGCACTCTCTCGCAAGTTGGCTAACATATTGTTTTTCTTGATGAAGAATTGCAATAATATTTAATCGATAAGGATTGGACAAGCACCCAAAACTGTTAATAATTCATCACCTTTTCATATGTAATAATTTTATTATATATAAAAAAAATAACAATACACCTCAAAATAAAAACCCTTATTGTTATGAATTGCGCATGGCAATAAGGGTTTTCTGATGTAAATTTATGCTAGCTCTAAAGGTAAAAAGGCGTAGTCTCCATCTTTTATAACGGAACCTTTACGCACCGCAATTGGCTGCTGGAAAAGAGGTCCATCAATGACGGTCGTATGGAATTCGCCGCCTTCTCCGCATGGGTCAATGCTCCGGGCTTCAAGCTCCTTTACATAATCAGGGGTAAGCACACGCCCTAAATCGTCCTCCGTCATGCCCAAGGATAGGTTGACCGTGACAATCATTGTAATAAATCCTAAGTGAATAAATTCATCGACAGCCTCACGATGGTTCATCTCCCACAATGGCATGCCTAGCTTTAAACCTACCTTTTTAGTGACTTTGTCGTGCCAGCAGCCATGTTCAGGCATATCTAAGTCTCCTGTTACTAATACTTCAGCTCCCTGCTGCTTTGCATTTACTAATAAACCTACAAATACTTCTTCATAATCAGCCCAGCTTGCTGCAGCAGTATAGACTGGCAGCCCAATAGAGTCAGCTTGTGCCTGGATTAGCGCAGGTGGCATCCCGTGGGATCTTGAACGTTTTCCTTCTTCCTCCAGCATCACGATAAGCCCCATTGCTTGGCCCACCTGTGATGCTTTATATAAAGCTAAAACACTATCCTTGCCACCACTAAATGAAGCTATAAATGTGCGATTTTGTGCATTCTGTTTCCAGCCTGTTGTGTTGGTCATTTCCTTGTCTCCTTTTACTGTTCATCAAGATATATGCTTCTAGCATCCTCGTCAAAAAACTCTATGATCGATGGATAATTGTTAATGTTAATATTTCCCTCTTTTAAAATCTTTTGCATAAAGATGGTATCGACAAAAATTTTATTGATAATCATCCTACAAATTGATGGTGAATCATGGAAATACGCTATTAACTGAATAAGGTCATCAAAGTGAAAAGTCAAAATATAAGTGACATAATTCTGTAATAGCATACTAAAGCAATGCTCACGATAAGGATTCGATTGATGATCGAATAGAAAGCTATGAAGCAATTGATAGAATGCCTTATTATTTTGATTAAACATATGTAAAAAATCATCTATATTGTTAATTAGATGTAGGTACTCTATGCCATCTTCAAATGGCATAACGAATCTTTTTGATTTTCCTTCGATGCTTCTCAATAGTTCGATTGTCAGCTTCTTGCAAGCATTTATCTCATGTGGTGTTAATAATGTTCGGTCATGCTTATGCTTACAAATATAATCATGATAATGAGAAAAATATTGCTCCATATTGATATTCGTTTTAGCATGAATTAAAGTTCCTTCTTTGAACGAAAAAGCGTAAAGCGTTTCCTCATTCACTGGATGGGTATACAGATAGAAAAAGAATAAAAAGTCCTTTAACTGTTGTTTCTGCTCTTTGTTGAGTATCGTAATATGCTCTAATTGAGCAAGTTGAAAGAAGCAATAGTTTTTCATAAAATCATTCATCTTGTTATACGGGTTCCGTGGAATTATTCTAGTTGTTGCATTTATCGTGTAGAGCAAATAATAGCATACTTGCTCATCATAAACATCTAGCTGCTTGAAAAAAGATGTAAGCATAGGCTGCCAGTCTGGCTTTTGAACATAATGCGGATTTTGTGGTTGAAATGCCTCTGCCCATTCCAAAAATGTCCCCTGTTCGTGATCAATAAAAAAGAGCTCTGCGCTAGTATCTTCTAATAAAACATATTCGAAATCATTCATTTGAACAGCTGGTAATCCCCGGTTAAATTTGATATTAAGGTAGTTATCAAATACTTCTTGTAATACTGTCATTCATATCCTCATTTCTTTAGGATTTTTCAGAAGCAAACGTCCCTTTATTTTATCACAATCATGATGAGAACTTGGCGATATACGCTAAGGTTTAGACAGAGTGAAGGAAACACCATTATGAGTGATGAAGGCTGTTCGTTGGATCAATGCCTGGAGAAACAGGAGTGAGAATTTTAAAATTTGGTATAAGAGTTTCCGGTAAGAAAGCATAGCGTGTTATTGTTCACCATCTTAACATGAAAAACCCGAACTAATTATAAAACAACCAAGTGTGCTTCATAATTGTTCGGGCTTGCTTCATATGGCTTTATTAATTAATAAGCTTGCGCAAACCAAACTGTATGTTTTGCTTCGTTTCCACAGCCAATACATGTGGTTTTCGTTGTTGGTGGATTGAATGGAATATTGCGAGATGTGTATTTCGTCTCTTCCTTCACTTTTTCTTCACATGCATCCTCGCCACACCATCCAGCAAGCACCCAGCCTGGGATTGTGCCATTGTCTTTTGCTGTGTCAATGTGCTGTTGCAATTGTGAAAGTGTGTCAATTGTTGTGTGAGCATTTGCTTCACGGAATTGACGAGCTTTTTCTAATAAGCGCGTTTGCATGGTTGTTAATTCTTCTTCAATAGCTGTGATGATAGTAGCTAATTCGACAGTTCGTTTTTCTTCTTCATCACGCGCTTTCAGTAAAGCTTGCTTGTTTTCTAGGTCACGTGGCCCTAATTCAACACGCACAGGCACGCCTTTTAGCTCCCATTCATTGAACTTATAGCCTGGCGATTGGTCTGAATCATCCAGACGTACACGAATACCCTTCGCTTTTAAGGCTGCAAAAATCTCATCTAAATGCTCCATGATTTGAGGGTTCTTTTTCCATGGCCCTACTGGAATTAAAACGACTTGTGTTGGTGCGATACGTGGAGGTAAAACAAGTCCCTGCTCATCACCATGCACCATAATAACCGAACCAATTAAACGTGTGGAAGTACCCCAAGATGTTGTGTGTACGTATTCGTGCTGGTTCGCTTTATTTAAATACTTGATATTAAAGGCTTCAGCAAATTTTGTTCCTAAATAATGGGATGTTCCTGCTTGCACAGCCTTGCCATTTTTCATCATTGCCTCAATAGAGTACGTATCGACAGCCCCTGCGAAACGCTCAGAAGGGGTTTTTTGTCCGTCATAGACAGGAATTGCTAGTACCTGTTCTACGACTTCTTTATAAATGTCTAGCATTTGCATTGTTTCCTGACGAGCATCGGTTTCATCTACATGCGCTGTATGCCCTTCTTGCCATAAAAATTCAGAGGTACGAATAAAAGGCAGTGTTTTCTTTTCCCAACGGAAGACATTTGCCCATTGATTGATCAGCACTGGTAGGTCACGGTAGCTTTTAATCCAATTAGAGTAAAGATGACCAATCATCGTCTCAGATGTTGGACGAAGGGCTAGCCGTTCTTCTAATTGTTCCCCTGCTGCCTCGGTTACCCAAGGAAGCTCAGGTGAGAACCCTTCGATATGATCCTTTTCCTTTTGGAAGAAGGATTCAGGAATAAGCATTGGGAAATAGGCATTACGATGTCCTGTCTCTTTAAAGCGACGATCCATCTCCTCCTGAATATGCTCCCAAATTTCATAGCCGTCTGGCTTAAAGGCGATACAGCCTCGAACAGGTGTATAATCCATTAAATCGGCTTTTTGGATGGTCTCGATATACCATTTCGAAAAATCTTCTAGTTGTTTTGACATGTGTTCTCCTCCAATTGTGTTAAATGAATACTTGTTCAACCCGTATGAAGATTTAGCTGAAGCAAGAAAAAAAAGCACAAAGCTGTCCTCAGAATAAGGACGTCTTTGTGCTGGAACGACGTGGTACCACCTTGATTTAGCTTTAAGTAGAATATAAAGCCCTCTCACGTTTGGTAACGAAAACGACTCGGTTATGTTTGCATAACATCTCCGTGGTAGGTGTTCAGTCAAGAAGCGGTGATATAGCTCTCAGCAGGTGCTATATTTTCTGTTTCACAATTCTTACTTACTTGGCCACATCATCAAAGGGTTTATCATGTTAACAGTTTTACTTTATCCCACTTTAGCAAAATCATTCAGGAATAGCAATTAATAACTGGATTTATTTGTGACAGTATTAACAATGAGATTCGTAAAATCTCCTACAGATAAAGGCTTACTGAAATAATAGCCCTGCACATACTCACATCCATGCTCACGCAGAACATTTAATTCAGCTTCCTCCTCTACACCTTCAGCTACTACTTGTAGGTTTAAGGCATGTGCTAATGAAATCATGGCTGAAATCATAGCGATTCCAGACTTCTCAGGTACGATATCACGGACAAAGGCACGATCAATTTTAAGCACATCCACCGGGAATTTTTTTAAGTAATTTAACGATGAATAGCCTGTCCCGAAATCATCTAATGAAATAGTTATACCTAGTTCTCGTAATTGCTTGATGGTATCAATTAAATCTTCCGTATAATCAAGCATACTCATCTCGGTAATTTCAATTTCTAATAAATTAGGGTCAATGCCTGTTTCTGCAATGACACTACGCACCATATCCACAAAGCCACCTGTACTAATATGAATTGGTGAAATATTCACAGCCACCCGCAATGATAGTTCATGTGCTTCATTCCACTGACGAGCTTGAGCACAGGCTTTACGTAAAACCCATACACCGATATCATTAATCAGTCCACAATCCTCTGCAAATGGAATAAAACGATCTGGCGGAATATGACCTAATACAGGGTCATACCAGCGTAGCAATGCCTCCATCCCAATAACAGAATCCGTTTTTAAGTCGATCTTAGGCTGATAATGTAATTCTAGACGATCTTGCTTTAATGCTTGATGTAATTTCGTTTCTAGTAAAAGCCATTTATCATTGGCCTCGTCCATATTATCGCGATAGAGGCGATATTGGTTACCACGTGTAGATTTTGCCGCATACATAGCAATATCCGCATTTTTCAATAATTCTTCCACAGAGTTTGCATGATCTGGGAATATACTGATGCCGATGCTGATACTTGCATAAAACTCATAGGTGTCGACAATAAAGCTTTCATTGAAGACGCTAATAATTTCCTTAGCCATTTCCTCAATGCGACTGACATCATTTAAAATCATGACAAATTCATCACTATTGTGGCGATAGAAAGAATTTGATGTATGATCAATATTGCGCAGACGATTCGACATTTCCACTAAAAACATATCGCCGATAATATGACCAAGTCCGTCGTTAATATGTTTGAAACGATTCACATCAATGAAAAATAACGCAAACTTCTCTCCTGTACGTCGAGATTGATGAAATTCATTTTCTAAACGCTGTTCTAATTTGCGACGATTTGGTAGCCCTGTTAGTTCATCATGATAGGCAATGTGAGTAATTTTTTTAATGTCCTTTTGCGCTGTAATATCTACGCGAATGGCAATATATTGATACGGCTTTCCTCGTTCATCTAGGAACGGGATAATCGTTGTTTTCACCCAATATAAACTGCCATCTTTCGCACGATTGCACACCTCGCCATTCCACATATCGCCATTACCGATTGTTTTCCACATCTCTCTAAAGAAAGATTTGGGATGAAAGCCTGAATTTAGTAAACGGTGATCTTGACCAACTAATTCTTCACGCGTATACTTCGAAATTTTACAAAAATGATCATTAACAAATGTAATTTTTCCGGTACGATCTGTAATCGCTACAATGATGGAACTATTCATGGCGGAAAAGATATCTTGTAATTCTTTTAGACTGTAGTTCATTTGATTAACACTACTAGGCGTGATATTCATCATTTTCATTCTCCATTCATTAAAATATGAAGGGTTTGGTACTTTTGCTTTATCTTACAGCGAGGTATAAAGTTGTGGTATATCGCCCTTTTTTATGTAATTATATTATAGTCTTAGAAAAGCAGTTAATTCAACCCAAATCTCAAAAACATTCAAAGCTGTATTTGACAGTTTTTAATAAAATAGACAAAAATTAGTGGATATAACCTCCTTGTAAATGTCTAAATATATAGTTATTTAATACTTTTGGACTACGTTAAATAGTTTATTTAGGCTATTTATCTTTTTAATACAAAATTTAAAAGTTTCATATAATAAGTTTTAATGTCTTGTAAAATTTTTGTTAAAGTAAAATACCTTACTGTCCCACATAGGAAGTAAGGCATTTTATATGTTAAGAGACCTCATATTCTATTGAACCCCCTATTGATTTCGCCTGCATGTTGTAGGCATCTAATTGCTCTTGGGATAAACTTGAAATGTAATAGTGAAAATTAATAGGCTCTAGCCCATGCTCCTCACATACTTGACGATAAAATTCATAACCTTCTCGATAATCTGTCATCCTCATAACTTCCTTTCACATTTGCTACTATATGTCTATTTTTTGTTATATAACAGAAATATTATTTGTTTAAAAATATATAACAGGTTACTGTACTTGTCAATGAATTATCTGAAATTTCTTGCTGAAATTACGAAAGCCCAGACCATTTTATTTAGTATGGCTGGGCTTTTCATAAAATATTCACGGCGGCTTCCGTCATAATCACTCCTTTTAAATTCCTAATTGTTTTGCTTGCATATTGTAAGCTGAAAGTTGTTGCTGTGATAATTGTAATACATAGTAACGGAAAGAAATTGGCTCCAATCCATAGCGCTCACACATTTCACAATAAAATTCATAACCATCACGATACTTTGACATTTATATTTCCTCCTCTAACGAAAACTGTTTTATAACAGTTGTTATTATTTTTATTTAATATATAACAGATTATGTAGCACGTCAAGAGATTATAACAGAAAAATTGAATAACAATAAAAGGAATTTAGCTCATCTCCTGTGGCCAAATTCCTTTCATACATGTTATTCTTTAACGATTTCTTGTAATTGCTTGATATGACGTTGCTCGTGCAAATAGACCATTTCAATCCATTGATCGAGTGGTAATTCGCCTAAAGCTGGGTGCTGCACAGCGCGCTTAGCTAATGCTTCAGGTTCCTCAATTGTTTGTAAAAAGCCGAGGAGGTTCTTTCTTGTTGTAGCTAGTAAATCTAGCATTGCTTGAACAGTGAAAGGTTCTTCTGCTGGCTCTACAATAGGCGGTGCTTGGAACTTTCTTGTTCGATCTAAGATGAGCTGAACATTTTTTCGAGCGGGTGTTGACTGTTCCTCTGCCTTTAATCCCCATGTAATGGCTTTCTTTGTTGCTTCCTCTACTAATACGAGATGATGACAGATTTGTGCCACACTCCAGCTTTGAGCATCTGGTTTCTTATTAAAGGCTGTATCATCCAATAAGTGAATTTCCTGAAGTAATTGTGTTCTTGTGGTATCGAGATGTTCTTTGACGTTTGACATCCTTGGCTCCCCTTTCATTAGGTCTTCTTCTATATATTCGATATGGAGGGGAGAAAATCATCTTTCACGAACAATATTAAATGGATTATTCTCTAAAACATGCTGTAGCTGCTCATCTTCAATATGGGTATAAATTTGCGTGGTTGCGACGCTAGAATGCCCCAAAATGTGCTGCAAACTACGGATATCTGCCCCTGCTTTATACATCATCGTTGCGGATGTATGGCGTAGCTTGTGTGGTGTAAGCCGTTCTTTTTGAAGACCTGATTGCTTATTAATACGTTTAACAATTTTGGCAACGGTTTGTCTTGTAAAGCGTGTTCCCTTTTGTGACACAAAAAGTGGCTCCTCGCCTTCTCCCTTATAGGGTGTCTTCCCACTGTTTTCATAGTCAGCAAGTGCCTGCATACAGCTATCATTTAAATAGACGGTGCGCTCTTTATTGCCCTTTCCCATTACGGTTAAATAACGTCCTTGAATGGATGTTTTATTAAGCTGACATAGCTCAGTGACACGTATTCCTAAATTTAAGAAAAACATCATCATGCAATAATTTCTCGGGGATGCCTGATTGCTTTTAATCCCATCTATAAATTGTGTAGCTTCTTGTAGGTTCATATAAATAGGTCGTTTTCTGCCTATCTTTGGTGTCTCTAATTCCTCTGCTGGATTTTCCTCGATAAGTCGACGTTTGCCTTTTAAATATTTAAAAAAGGATTTTAATGTGGCCACTTTTCGTGCTCGTGCAGCAGCAGAATTACCTCGCTGTACTTCACAATATTCCATGAATAAATAAAGATCCTCTAATGTCATTTCACGAATTTCTTCTATTGTAATAGTACCAATATCAATGGTAGCTAAATTCTCTATATCCAAGTCCTCCTGGACAGCTTTGTGGAAGCGGAAAAATAAGCTCAGGTCATATTCATATTCTTTTCTTGTGCGTTGAGACTTTCCTTTTATGGTTGTTAAATAGACCAGAAAATCCTTCATGAATTTTGGTTGCTTCATTTTTTGCATGCTCATCACCTCTATTTGCTCTATTTTACCATAAAAAACGTTCCCAAATATAAATTTGGGAACTTTATTGAAAAAAATGCCCTTTTTCGTACGTTAGAACAAATGTTCTGTTCGAAGGTAATAAAAAAACCCCTTTTTAAAAAGAGGATTTTTGTTACAACTATTTTGTGACAGTTATAGGATTTTAGGCATAAAGTTCACGGTAAATGAATATTAAAATCTAGTAGACTTTATTTGCTTTGTGAGACGCTTCGAAAAAACAATAGATGGGTAACTGTTCATGTCAATTCGTCTCACAACACACATGGCATTATTTTACAAAAACTGAATAATTGCCATCCTCTTGTTTTGTTAGTGACCAGTTTGTCGATAACATTTGCTGAAGTCTTGTGACTGTTTCCTCATCACACGTTAAATGCTGGATACCTGTTTCTACTAGTTGGTAATCCTTCCCTTCTTCTAATTGAAAGCGTAGCTGCAATAAACGTTGGATGCCTGGTAATGTTACATACTTGATTCGATAATGGCCATGGTATGCATCTAAGAACTGTTGTTCCCCTTCCTGATATAGAGCCATTGTCTCGCTAAATTCATAGTTTGGCACTTGTTCTTGCCAAGCTGATACATCCCCCGAACGCAAAGCTCGTAAAATTTCCTCGTCTGATAAATGTAATTTGGATAGTTTATCTAATTCATACGCTTGCATTAAATTAATGATGGTCATGGTTGTTAGCTCCTTTTATGTATTTATTCACAGTGTAACATGTTTTCTCTACTACTTGAATTCGGAGGCGATCCATATGATGAATTTATATGATTCTAGTCTGTTTTTCGATGAAATGTTTGATGGCAATAAGCCAAAGCCTCATTATCGATCTTTTCATCATAAGCTAACCTTTTTTTCGCGGGAGCAACTTGAAGAAAAATACCGTCAAGCGCAAGCTAGCTTTCTCAGACAAGGGATTACATTTACGGTATATGGTGCACAAGATGGAACAGAACGTACCATGCCTTTTGATTGTGTCCCAATTATTATTCCTCAAACCAAATGGGCCATGATTGAAGCAGGTGTCAAACAGCGCGTGGAGGCACTCAACAAATTTTTACAGGATGTTTATGGACAACAAAAGATCATTCAGGATGGTCTTATTCCGAGACAGCTTGTTGAAAATAATCCCTATTTCAAACCAACCATGAGAGGACTTCAAGTACCAATTGCGAATCATATATTTTTAGCAGGGATTGATTTAATTCGGGATGAAAAAGGCGATTATCATGTACTCGAAGATAATTTACGCAATCCTTCTGGCATTTCCTATGTCTTTGAAAATCGGGATGTGATGAAGGAAGTATACCCAGAATTTTTCTCCAAGCATACGATTCGACCTCTTGATAAACAAATGGCTTATATGAAAAAAGCACTTCTTGCCCATCGCCCACCTTCCATGCAAGCAGAAAGAGAGCCTAAAGCTGTACTCCTGACAGCAGGCATGTACAATTCTGCGTATTACGATCATGTTTTTTTAGCCCAGCATTTAAACATCCAGCTCGTGGAGGGCCGCGATTTAGTTGTACAGGATTTAAAGGTCTATATGAAAACCATTTATGGCCTACAGCAAATCGATATTATTTATCGTCGGATTGATGATGACTTTTTAGATCCTACTGTCTTTCGTGAGGATTCTTTATTAGGTGTTCCACATTTAATGGCTGCTTATCAAGCTGGTCATGTATCCATCTTGAATGCCGTTGGGAATGGAGTGGCAGATGATAAAGCAATGTATGCCTATGTGCCTGAGATGATTCGCTATTATTTACAGGAAGAACCTATTCTACCAAATGTGAAAACCTATCATCTAGAAGATGACAGTCAGCGTGAATGGGTGCTAGAGCATATTCACGAGCTCGTTATTAAAAACGTAGGAGCCTCTGGTGGCTATGACATGTTAATTGGTCCACATGCGAGTAAGGAAGAGATTGCTTTATTTAAGCAAAAAATTGTTGAGCAGCCCTATCAATACATTGCACAACCAACGATTAAATTGTCCAGAGCACCTGCCTTCCAGAATGGGCGATTTTACCCTTGCCATGTTGATTTACGTGTCTATGTTATGAAGGGTGAGGATTGCTATGTGTTGCCTGGCGGTTTATCCAGAGTGGCACTACAAGAAGGGTCTCTTGTTGTGAATTCATCTCAAGGGGGCGGTGCAAAGGATACGTGGATTTTAAAGGAGGAATTGCAGCATGCTAAGTCGAGTAGCCGACGCATTGTACTGGATGGCACGTTATAGTGAACGTACACAAACAAATGCACATATATTACAGGTACAGCTGTTGAATATGTTGGAGCAATCTGGGCAAGAACATGATTATATTGATCATTGGGAGGCTGTTTTAAATATTTGTGCCTCTAAGGAGGAGTATTTAGCAAATTACACAACGATTCGTGTTAACCCATTGATTGATTATCTTCTGTTTTCTGAGAAAAACGGTAATGCCCTTCATGCCACATTACGTGCTATTCGGGAAAATGCACGAGTTACACGTGATAGTATGCCAACGGAACTTTGGGAAATTCAAAATTCCTTTTATTTAACAAAGCAACAGTCCATACTAAAAAGAGAACGACCTATTCCACTCATTGCCCTTCAAGATTTTTTACAGGATGTGCGAAAGACTTTATGGATGGAGACAGGGTTAATTGAGGGTTCGATGGATCGCGATCTTCCCTTCTATTTTATGCAGGTCGGCAAATGGCTTGAACGAGCAGAAAAAACCATTCGGATGATCGTTATAATCGTAGAACAACAGAAGCTAACAGGTACGTCACTGTTAGAGGATGATGGTACCTTTTTATTGGATCTTTCTGCAGCAAGAGAATCTTTCATGCGAAAGCATCGCCAGACCAATTTACTAACGGTCATTCGCTATTTAGTCCAAGATGAGCATTTCCCATGTTCTGTGATGTTCTGTGTAAAGAAAATAGAAGAAGCCATAATGGCTATTGAACACGATTCTTTATCCTCACGATTTTTAACGCTTCAGTCGGATATTAGTAGCCTTGTTCTTGCAATCGATCATATTGATTTTTGGCAAATGACTATTGAGGAAACCCTAAAAATGATGGAGGAAAGATTGTCTCAATGTATGGCTTTTAGTGATGCCTTTTCGACAATCTATCATTTATATGAACCCAGCGTACAACCTTGAAAGGAATTCACCACAGCTCCCTTTCAACAGGCAAGTCAGTAAGCAGAAGGAAGCGGACACGATGAAATTTGAAATTCAGCATACAAATATTTTTCAATATGAGTCTGAAGTCGATCAAAGCTTGAATACTATTCGTTTAAAGCCGCGTAGTGATGAGCGTCAGCGATTGTTATCTTATCGAATTGCCATTACGCCATCCTCCCTAACCCGTGAGCATACGGATATTTGGGGCAATACAGTTGGTTCTTTTTATATACCAGAGCAACATCAAATCCTAGAAATTCATACATCTTCAATTGTTAGTATTCAGCGTGCACCATTTATTCATCGTATTCAATATTCGCCCGAAATGCAGACCATCTTTCACTCACAGCTATTCTATGAGCATTATTTACCGTATTTAAAAGCAACACATTTTACATTTATGACAGAGCAGCAATTAGAGGAAGTTTATCATGCGATCGGTCATGCTGAAAATCCTGTGCTCTTTTCGCTTAATTTAATGCAGTATTTATATTCTAGCTTTGAGTATGACCCGACAGCGACCGATGTAACCACAACAGCAAGTGAGGCATTTGCTTTAAAACGTGGTGTTTGTCAGGATTTCACCCATGTCATGCTTGCTGTTTTACGGGCGAAAGGAATACCAGCTCGCTATGTCAGTGGCTATCTATATGTCGATGAAAACTCAGCCCTTATCGGAGATATCGCTACACATGCCTGGGTAGAAGTCATGATTCCAGGTATCGGCTGGATCGGTCTTGATCCCACAAATAATGTGGAAGTATTAGAAAACCATATTATTTTATGTATTGGTCGCGATTATAGTGACATTAGCCCTGTGGAAGGGGTATATACAGGAGGCAAGCATGATTTAACAGTCAAAGTAAATGTCAAAGCATTGAATCATTTATAAAAGGCGTGCAGTAATGGTGATAAATCGCGATTACTGCACGCTTTTATTCTAGACGCTGCTGTCTTTCTGTTAGCACCCATTTCCGTACATAGCCCATTTCTAGTTGAATGTGCTCCAATGTTTTTTCCTGTTGAAACGCCCGTTGCATCACAGTATAACGCAAGTCAGTGGCTCTTACATTCTTCCCTATATCTTGTGACATCGTTTGAAAAATGCGTTCAACTGTTTTCGTAGTAATCGGCTTCGTTAAACTTGCCTCGCTTACCCAAACCCATTCCCCTACCTCTTGCTCATGTAAATTGGCTGTCTCTTTTTTATACTGTGCCAGCATGTCCATAAGGATCGGTGAACACTTTATTTCTCGACGTCCATTTCGATTGGCAATAAAAAGAGTCCCTTTTTCTTCATTAAAGTGAGTCCATTTCATTCGAACGAGCTCGGCAGGCTTACAACCCGTTTCCATCAACACTTGAACGATACAGCCATTACGTCTTGCCAGCCATGCATGCTCCTTTGTTTTAGCATATTGGAAATAGGTCGGCCATACGTTAGCAATTTGCATGATCTGCTTGTTTGTCAGTGCTTGCAGTGCCTCTTTTTGTCTTTTTTTCGGCTGTAAAATAGGCTGATAATCAAAAGGCTCCACCCATTCTCGTAAAAAAAGAAAGTCTACAAAGCCTCGTAATGTCGCTATTTTATGGTTAAAAGTATTGCTATTACTGTAGGTTTCCTTTAAATAGTCGCAGTAGAGCTGTAATAAATTTTTCAATTGATGATCTACATACAAGTAGTTTTGCTTATGGGCGAAATTTAAAAATTGCTGTCCATCCATATTGTATTGTTTTTTTGTAGCAGCACTTTTTTTCAAAGATTGTAGCAATAAATAGTAGCTATTCCATGCGTCCCTAAGTGCAACCATATGGCACCTCCTTGTTTGCTATGCGTGTGTTATTTATATTTTACTATATTTTGGGTGCGTAGGTTCAATTTCATTTTATCATATTGTAATGTCGGATAATCTGTATTTCTATAACATGAACCCGCTTCTACCATTCAAATGCCCCTTACGTATTGAAGAAACATATGTTCCTAAAGTAGTTTCTCATAATTTTTACTTTCTTACAATAGTAAATTCCGCTCCCCTGTTGTAGTACAATAAATGCTTACTATTCCCTACATTCTTGTATAACAACGCAATTTTATGTGAAAATTCGTATCATTTCGTGTTTAAGGTTAATTGTGTTATATAATAAAGATAGACACTAACATGTAGGAGGCTTTCCGATATGCAAGTAAAAACGACTCGACTGGAAGCAGAAGATGCGAAAATTATTTATCAAGAAACAGCTGGACTAGCGATTATTACGATTCATCGACCACAAGCAAAAAATGCTTTAACCGCAAACATGTGGGATCAATTAGCCAAGATTGCCCTACAAGTATTAGATAACCCGAAAAATAAAGTACTAATTTTACGAGGTTCTGGCCAAAACTTTACAGCGGGCTCTGATATTAAAGAGTTCAATGCCATTTCTCTTGAACAAGCTGAAGAAGCCTTCGTACATATGGAAAAAACCATTTCTACCATTGAGCGCCTCCCAATTCCAACGATTGGCGTTATCAATGGGCCTGCGATGGGCGCTGGCTTGGAATTAGCCTTAGCCTGCGATATCCGCATTGGCTCTGAAAAGGCCAAGCTCGGCATTCCTGTCGGTAAATTAGGCATCACCTTAAATAACAAATTTGCACAGCGTTTAGTCCAGCTTGTCGGTCCTGCCACAACCAAGGATTTAGTCTTTACAGGACGAATGTTTAAAGCAGAGGAAGCCTTCAAGCTTGGAATGCTTAACTACCTAGTAGCTGAAAAAGATTTAAATAAATACATGATTCGAATGGGTAAGCTGGTTGCAGGAATGTCGCCTGAATCCTTACTTGCCGTGAAGCAATCTGTTCAAGAATGTCTCGATAGTGTGCCGACCTTATGGCAAGGCTCTTCGCCATTTGTAGGCAGTGATTTCGCAGAGGGTTGTCGTGCCTTTGTGGAAAAACGCCAGCCACAGTTCACGCGCCAGCCTAAATGAAAAACAGGTACTCTTAACGCCAACGTGCGAGCGGAGTACCTGTTTTTTAAGCTTTTTTCTTTTGCAAAGCCGTTTTTACATGTACATGAATAGCATCTAATTCATAGCCAAAATGTAGATAAAAATCTTGCTGCACAGCTTGTTGTAATTCTACTAAACGCGCTGCTAATGGATAATCAATCGGCAACTTCACCTGTATAGTGAGGATAGCTTGAACCTGATCCCCTAGTATAAATTGTGCTTGCTCGACCTTTTGTACAATTGCCTGTTGGCTACAGCAGTATGTCAGTAGCTGTACATAAACAGGCTTGCTGATTTCTATATATTCCCGCTGAAAATCAGGACGTACAATCGTCGTTTCCCCGATTTTTTCTCGTTTCGAAGAAAAAATCTCCATGCCCTTTTGCACCAATCGTTTAAAGAAATTTTGCTCCACTTGTCTATATGGGATCGGCATAACATGCTTGCCCTGTGTTTGACGGATAAAGCGTGCTTTTTGAATTTCTTTCAATGAACGGACATCTTCTACATTATAATAGTGTTCAATCGGACCCAGCTCTAGCTGCTTGGCAATACTATTCGTCATTTTAGTTGATGTGCCTATCAGTAAAATAGATTGTACCTGATGATGAGCTAGCGCCTTTTGGACAGCCTCACGATGAACTGGATCTGTAAAAATGGCACGTCGTACAGCAGTAATTGTATTCTTTTCGAATTTAGCAGAAAGGCCTGCCACCCTGACGCCATTCACAATGAGTAATCCATCATCAACAATGGCCTCTACGCCTAATTTATGGGCAAAGGCAAGCGCACTTGTACTTTTACCTGTGCCGCTTGGTCCACTTAATGAATAAACCTTCACTGCCCTCTTCCCCCTTACAATATCGTTTTAGCATCTGCTGGTAATGAACGTACATGCTTCAAATAGGCTGACATATGAGCATCATCCTCATGAGGGTACGCGAACTGAAAGTGATGGGCTACCTCCTTTGCGATACTTCGAAAGAGTGTGCATGCCGCAAACAGGGCATTCCACATGTTAGCATAGTCTGCGTCCGCATAGGTTTTTACATACAATGTCCAATAGTTATCTGGTACATAGTTTTTTAAATACTTTCCCATTTTGCCCGTAGATAATTGAAAATGATGATGCTGACCAATCCACCAATTGAGCATTTGATGTAAGCACTGCCTTGTCGTTTCCTCAAACATTTGCTTGGCATATGGGAGTTCGTCCCGCCAAATACCCTTGGCTACATTTTGTAAGCACCACCAAAAATCATTCGTACAGCTGGCAAATTGCCCCACAGTCGGCGGGCTAATATGATAGTCACAATCTGAAGATGGAGAGATAGGTGGCAAAAGCTGATCCTTATCGAGTAAAGGGACTGTCAGCTTGTCTTGTCCATATTCATCCAGCATAGCTTGTGTCGATAATAAGCGAAGGTCAATGCGATGCCCATCCTTTAATAACATTAAATATGTATAGCTATAAGAAAAGTCTTTGTCCAAGCCAAGCCCCTTATCCAGTCGATCAGGCTCCTGCACCATCAGCCGCTCACCAAATACGTGAATCCATTTGTCATCTTGTAAAAAAGAGGCTGTGTCTGTTACGACATACACAACATCAAAATCTTGAAACATATCCCTTGGACCATTCCGATTTGCTCTTGAGCCATTTAGGTAAACAGCTCGAATTCTAGTGTCCTGCTGTGCGATAGCCAGGATTAAATCATACATTTCTTGTTCTGTTCTCATAGGATTCACCCCACCTGAAAAGCTTTATACTCAGTATAATACACTTTCCTCTTTGAAGGAATTTATAGTAGCTTCTCCCAATGGTAGAAAATCTTTTTTCGCTAGTCTATGCACACATCCTCTTCATTATATAAATATTTTCTTTTTTCAGAATTTCTGTCCCTTTCTGCGCTTCAGTATGATAAAATGTGAACTACTATTCTGTTATACAACTACAAGGAGTGTACTAGTTTTGAAAATCGTACCATCTAAAAAAATGTCATTATTTAAACCAGCAATTTTCGGAGATTTGAAAAATTTTGCTCGAGAGCAGCAAGCAAAGGGTATGACCTTAATTGACTTAAGCTTAGGAAGCCCTGATCTTCCTCCACATGCAAAAATACGTGAGCATCTTTCCTATCGCGCAGGTTTAGCTGAATCTTACGGCTATACACTGACTGGCACACAGCGTTTTTATGACGCGGTGAGTCGCTACTATAAACGTCGTAGTAATGTTGATTTAGATCCCGCAACAGAAATTATTCAAACAATTGGGTCACAAGAAGGCTTAGTGCATTTACCAATCGCCTTTTGTGATCCAGGAGACATCGTCTTATCCACAAACCCAGCTTATGTAGCGTATGACGCAGGGATTCATTTAGCTGGCGCAACACCTTATTACATGCCTCAAACAGCCGACAACGATTATTTACCTGATTTAGACGCTGTACCAGAAGAAATTGCACAGAAAGCAAAGCTATTGATTTTAAACTTACCAGGAAATCCTGTACCAGCAATGCCGTCATTAGCGTACTTTGAAAAAGTCATTGCCTTTGCTAAAAAGTATAATATCATCGTCCTCCATGATGCAGCCTATTCAGAGTTCTATTTTACGGGAGATGGTCCTATTAGCTTCCTAGCTGCTCCTGGAGCAAAAGAAGTCGGTATGGAAATTAACTCCCTCTCTAAAAGCTTTAGCCTTGCTGGAACACGTATTGCCTATATCGCAGGAAATGCAGAAATGATCGCGGTTATTAAGCAATTAAAATCAAATTTAGATTTCGGTATTTTCGAGCCAATTCAGGATGCGGCTGTCGTAGCATTGGATAACGCTGAGGAAATTACGGAAAGCTTACGTGCCACTTTCTCAGAGCGCCATAAAACGCTGATGAATGGTTTAGAAGCTTTAGGCTGGGAAGCAGCACCCTCTGATGGGGGAATGTTCGTATGGGCTAAATATCCCTATGCTATCGATTGCACAGAATTAGCCTTTCAATTGATTGAACAAGTAGGCGTTGTCACAGTTCCAGGAACCGTATTTGGTACAGCTGGACAAGGCTATTTACGTTTAGCATTAGTCCAACCAAAGGAACTTCTGCAAGAAGCAGTGGATCGTTTAGCAAAAGTACAATTATTAGCAAAGCAATAATTAAAAAACCCTTCTAACGTTTTGTTGGAAGGGTTTTTCTATGAAGGTTAAATCCACACATCGTTTTCAGCGGTAAGCGCTGATTGCTCCTCACCTGTATTCACGACACCCATTGGCTCTACAAGCAGAATTTTACACTCCGAAGCTGCAAAGGGTTTATGTTCCACATTGCGAGGAACAACAAACATCTCTCCTGCACGCAAGCTTACCTGACCATCTCGAAATTCGATAATTAATTGCCCCTCAAGGACGATAAACACCTCATCCGTATCCTCATGCTTATGCCAAACAAAATCCCCCTGAACTTTGACGAGTTTGAATTGATAATTATTCATTTCAGCAATGACCTTTGGAGACCAATGCTCTTGAAATTTAGCCAGTTTCTCTTGAAAATTAATCGGTATGTATGCCATTTCCTTTTCCCCCTTGTTTTGACTCTACTATTAGAATAGCATAATGCTATTTTCCACAGCAAAAACCAGCTACTGCGTTTCTAGCAGTAGCTGGTCGTTTATTAGATATCATATTTTTGATGAACGTCATCTTCGTAGCGATTATAGCGCTGCTTAAAGAGCTTGAATAAATGCGTGACAAGTACCTTAAAGATCGCATAGCCTGGTATCCCTAAAATAACGCCTGGGACTCCAAATAACGAGCCTGCCGTTAATAGTACAAAGATAATCGTAATCGGGTGAATACTGAGTGATTTCCCCATAATTTGCGGAGAAATGAACTTTCCTTCGATTAACTGAACGATTGTCCATACAATCGCTAGCTTAATCAGCATCAATGGGGATGTAACAAGAGCGATAATGACTGCTGGTGTGATTGCAATAACGGGTCCTAAATAAGGCACCACACTTGTAATCATGGCAAGGAAGCCGAGCAATAAAGCATACTTCATGCCAATAATTAAGAAGCCAATCGTCACCATTGCCCCAATACACATGGATACTAAAATCTGTCCCTGTATGTACGAACTAATTTGCTTGTCCATGTCATGGAAAATGTCAGTTACCTCTTTACGCATACGTGGTGGGCACACTTTCAGCATAAATTTCGGTAATTTTTCGCCCTCTTTTAGTAAATAAAACAGAATGAATGGCACCGTTACAAGTGAAAGCAAAATACCTGTTAACGTTGATAGGAAGCCAGTAATACCAGATGCCACACCCTGTGCTACATTGGTCGCCATATCCTTCACTGTTTTTACCATATCCGTTGTGAAGTTATTCAAAACTTCATCAAAATTAAAACTAATTTTATCTAAGTACTCATTAAAACGTGAATGATTTAGGAATTCTACAATGTTTTGCGTAAATGCCATGAAGTACTCTGGGAATTCCTGTGCTAAATTAGTAAACTGATCGCGTAAAAACGGATAGACTAGCACCACAAGTAACGTAATGACACCAATGACCGCAATATAGAGGATTAAAATACCCCATATTCTTGGAATGCGCCATCGTACTAGAATCGCCAGCAATGGGCGTAATAAATAGTAACCAATGACGGCTAGTACCCCTGGTAAAATGACTACTTCAAATAAAACTTGTAGCGGGGTAAAGATAAAGGAAACTTGATTAAACATAAAAATAACACATGCCACCAGTAATAAAATTACCAGTGTAAATAATAGGTTTCTACCACCTAAAAAACGAATAAACTTGGTTGCTAACAGGCTTGAACGCTCTTTTGGTCTCTCTTTTTCCATATATCCACCCCAATCCAAATGCTCTACCTTTATATTACAGGATAATGCTGGTTTTTGCGAAACATCACTCTAGTGAAATACCTAAAAAATCACTTAAAAAGGCTTTGTTTTGCTCCACATCGATGACAATAGAATCGCCCGCATGGCTAAAGTTTTGGAATTGATAGCTCCCCTCGATAGGGATGGTTGCTTTCTCAATGTTTACCTTGCCCTTTGATAGCAATTTAAGCACTTGCTGCATTTCCTCAGTAGATGAATAATCTGTTGTGATATAGCCCTGTGCCGCCCCAACAAATTTTGGTAAATGCAACATATTCGTAGGTGTTAATAACTCTGTTTTTAATGCTTCAATCACTTTTTGCTGACGTGCAACACGCCCAAAATCTCCTTCTGCATCATGACGGAAACGCGCATAACCTAGTAGCTCCTGTCCATTTAAACGGTGAACACCTTGCTTTAATTCTACCCCAATATTTTCAGACATGTCCTTTTCAACATCCATTTCCACACCATTTGGGGCTAAAATATCCACTAAGGATTCAAAGTTTTTAAAATCAATCAGTGCATAATGATGAATTGGTAGGCCAAACATATTTGTCAATGTATCCTTTAATAGCTGAACACCATCTAGGTAGTAAGCTGTATTAAGCTTATAGGATTGATAGCCTGGAATATCCGCGTAAATATCACGCATAAAGGATACGAGTTTAATGTCGTTGTTTGCTTTATTCCAGGATAATACCATCATTGTATCGGTCCGTGATTTTTCCTCTCCACGTGTATCGACCCCTAAAATCAAATAGTTTTCGATATCCCCTTTGATGCTATCACCCGTAAATTCTTCCTGTGCAACTTTAGTATCGTTGGCTAACTCAAGTCCGCTGCGATATTGCATGACCGAATAGCCGACAATCACAATGATACACAATAGTAATAGTGTAAAAAATGCTCTCCCTTTACGTAATCGACGCTTTTTAGGACGTTGGGAGCGTCTTGTATAATCTTGCTCTTCCATAACAACTAACTCCTCTATTTTGATATAGTTAATGTAACGATTGATTAGCTAGAAAGTTTCATTATAAAAAGGAACTATTCCATGTTTTTCTATCTAAACGTTATTTTACACCCATTTGCACAGTTTGGCGTCAAACAATGCTATAATATTTTCACAAAAGAAAGGATGATTCAATTGATAGAAAAAGCGACATTTGCTGGCGGCTGTTTTTGGTGTATGGTCAAGCCATTCGTCGAGTGGGACGGTATACATAAAGTCACTTCAGGCTATATGGGTGGCCACTTAGAAAACCCAACCTATGAAGATGTCAAAAAAGGAACGTCAGGTCATTTAGAAGTAGTCGAAATTGAATTCGACCCTGCTATTTTTAGTTATGAGCAGCTCCTTGATATTTATTGGATGCAAATTGATCCGACAGATGCGTATGGACAGTTCCATGACCGTGGTGAATCCTATACTACCGCAATCTTTACCTATACAGATGAGCAAAAGCAAATCGCAGCGGCCTCGAAAGAAAAACTTGCCAATAGTGGACGCTTTGATAAACCTATTGTAACCAAAATTCGCGATGCTGAACGCTTTTACCCAGCAGAGGATTATCACCAGGATTATTATAAAAAAGAGACAGAACACTATCAGCAAGACCGGGCTGTTTCTGGGCGTGATACGTTCATTGCAAAGCATTGGGAAAAATAATAAAAAAGAGGTGTCCCACAAGCTGGAGACATCTCTCTTTTATACAATCGCAACAAATTTATTAAATAGAGGCTTCTAAAAACGATTGTAGTGCGTCAAAAAAGCGTTGACCATACTTCTCAAATTTTACTTCCCCTATACCACTCACCTGTCGTAAATCCTCCAATACAGTTGGTCTCTTATCACATAAATCACGTAACGTTTTATCGGAAAATACAACAAATGGTGGTACCTTTTCCTCATCGGCAATCTCTTTGCGTAATACCCGTAAGTGTTCAAATAATGGATCATTATCCACTAGCTTCTTCACTGTGACAGCTTCCTTGCGCATGACCTGTCGATTACCAAGTAGCACTTCCTTGCCTTCAGCTGATACATAAATTGTAGGGAATGTACCATGCTTCACGGCCAGCAAGCCCTCTGCAATTAAAAATTCGATAAAGTTAGAGACATCCTTTGAGGCATATTGTCCTTTTAAAATGCCATAGGTCGATAAACGGGCAAAGCCAAATTCAGCTATCTTTTGATTTTTAGAGCCAATTAACACCTGCGCCACCATGGTCTTACCGAATTTTTGTCCCATACGCACAACACAGGCCAGCACCTTTTGCGCATCCTCTGTCACATCCGTCACTGCTCGCCCGTCAATACAGTTACTACACCGCCCACACGGCTCCTCCTCTACTTCTCCAAAATACGCTAAAATCGCATTCTGTAAGCAGCCCTCAGTATGGCAATAATCGACCATTGTTTGAAGTTTAGCTAGCTCCTGTGTAATACGAGCCTCATCCTGTGACTGTTCGATAAGAAAACGCTGTGTTTGAACGTCCCCTGAAGCATACAATAAAATACAAGCACTTGGCAGACCATCTCGGCCAGCACGACCCGCTTCCTGGTAATAGCTCTCCATATTACGAGGCATTTGATAATGCAACACAAAGCGCACATTACTTTTATCAATACCCATACCAAAAGCATTCGTTGCCACCATGATACGTGCCTCATCTTTTAAAAACCGCTCCTGCTCAGCCATTCGCAAGTTTTCTGAAAGACCTGCATGATATTTTGCTACGTCTTCACCAGAGCGACTCAGCACATCATAAATGGCATCCACAGCTTTTCGAGTAGCTGCATAAATGATGCCCACTTCCTGTTTATTTTGTTGTACATAATTTTTTACATAACGTTCTTTATTTTCACCAATTAACACCGAAAGTGCCAAATTCTCACGTGAAAAGCCTGTCATGACCGTTGCCTGCTCATCAATCGCTAACAATTGACGAATATCATCACAAACTGTTGGAGTAGCAGTGGCTGTCAGCGCTAAAACAGTGGGTTTTTGTGGCCATAGTGTAAAAAGCTTGTGGATCGAACGATAGCTTGGTCTAAAATCATGCCCCCATTGCGATATACAATGAGCTTCGTCAATCGCAAGTAAAGGGACAGATAAATTCGACAATGCTTGAAGAAACGTCGTACTTTCCAGACGCTCAGGTGCAATATAGAGGAGCTTTAAATAACCCGCACTGGCAAGCTGCATGGTTTCATCCACTTCCTGTGCTGTCAGCGTACTATTGATATAGGCTGCTGGAATATTTGCTGTACGTAAAGCCTCCACCTGATCTTGCATCAGTGAAATCAGTGGCGAAATCACGATGGTTAACCCCTCAAGCATTAACGCTGGAATTTGATAGCAAATGGATTTCCCTCCACCTGTTGGCATGACACAAAGACTTGACTGCCCTCGTAATGTTTGTTCAATAATTTGGGCTTGACCTTGGCGAAAGGTATCATAGCCAAAATGATGCTGTAGCATTTGTCTAGCTTGCTCCATGCAAAATTCACTCCTTGTTTGTGAGACCAAGTAGCTTGTACTCGCCCTGTTCATTTTTTTCTAACTCATACAACATGTTGGAGTAGGCAAGTGCCTCCTGTCCAGCAGCATTCGTCAGGATATATTCCGTTTTAGCCTGGACGATAAGACGCTGTCCTTCTACGCGAATTGCCTGAATATCCGTGTCTGAGAAATGAATTTTGGCTTGCTTGGAAGCATAATAGGCAACCATACTAGCCAAGGTTTCTTGTATAGCCTCAGTTCCGACAATCGGTTTCATAACACTTGCATCCTGGGTTGTCACCGCCCCCTTTAAATGCTTGTGAAACGTATCTAAAAATAGCTTAATTTCATCGGTATTATACGCAAATATATTTTCTCCATATTGTTCGATGGCTTGCTGTACAGCTTCCTTATCCCCTTGTTCAATATAGGGGTATAAGTTTTTCGATTGGGAAAGTCGTACACTGGCTGTCATGCCCTCCTCAATCCATTCATCGATGGATGCTTGGAATTCCTTTATAGGCAATATGTATGGCTGTGACTGTCCTTGCTGTTGTCGATTAAAATATAATCCGACAATGGCTCCGTTTTCAGCCTCCATGACAGGGCTTCCTAGAGGGATCGATTGTTCCGCTTTTATATAATAGGCCGCTACTCTATCTTGGTATTTTTGAATCGTATAGGGTAAGCCATTCACATAAACAGCCAGCTGATTTAGCTCTCCTTCATATAAATTAGGCACTTGCACTTCCGCTTGATAGGTTACTCGTAACAGGGCCAAATTATAGGCTGTTGACATGACATGAATAGTTGCTGCTACCAGCTTGTCATGATCAAATTGAACAAGGGCAGTTGGTTTGGATGCCACTAGTGCACCATTCGTTAAAATATACAGTTGATCATCCTGTTGTCTGATAATAATGCCTGCTCCAACACCATGCTCTCCAATCACTTTGACCTCTGGGACAATTTTTTCCTGTTGCTTCGTCACAGCTCCCTCTGTTTCCACCTCTGCCTTTTTATTTTGAAACCATCCTGTCCCTATTTGACTGTCGCAGCCTGCGACAAGAAAAGCTGTCGCTCCTAAAATGAGCACTTTTTTATACATACCTTCACCAAAACTTTCTATTCTACATTCTCTCTTCTCTATCATAATCAAGGACTAGTAATGTTTCAAGTTTACATAATATTATTATTAATTGAATAATATTAGAAAAATGCAGCAACTACCTTAAAGTCATTTCTTTCTACCCATTAATATTGATGGAAGCCAAAATTTGCTGTGAGGATGGAAGGATATCATACCCTCAAAATAATTTTCACATAAAAAGACATGTGCAACCTGACACATGTCTCTGACAATCATTTTTTCCTTAATAGTCCTGTCGTTACTAGAATGCCGAGCATTAATAATACAAAGATCAGATACGTCCATGTATGGTTGCCTGTTAGGTCATAGCAAACGCCTATTAGAATGGGGATAATGGCACTTACCATAAAGCCACCTGCCAGCACCATAGATGACCAACTAGTGGCCTCCTGATCATTTTTGGCTTCATCAAGAGGCAACAATAGTCCGATTGGAAATAGCCCACTTAGCACAATACCAATTAATAAAACAGCCAGCCATAGGTAAATACCCGCTGTCAGCCAGAGTAGCATAAAACTAATCACGCCAACAAAGCTAAACACTAGTAGCCAGGCCATTCGACTTGGCCATTTTTCCATGAGAATTGGGACCGCCATATTACCTATCATTTGTACAATAGACATAATTGTTAGCATGGCACTGGATGCCTCTAATGACAGGCCTTTATCCTGCAATAGCGGCGTAAGCCATGACATAATTGAGAAAAAGAGTGATGTTTGTAAACCAAAGTACAGTAAAATTACCCAAGCACGTCTAGATGTCCACGGATTACGGACTTCTTCTGACGTAGTTACTTGTTGGAGTTGCTCGTTGTGTTCGGATGGAATTGCCGCTAGCCAGATAACGAGAGCAACTATAGCAAGGATTGACCACATGCCAAGGGCGATTGTCCAACTATTACTGAAACCCTGATAAAAAGTCACGGTTAAGGCTGCACTTAAGGTAGCCCCTACGCCAATACCGAATGAATAGATACCGACTACTGTCGTAAAGCGTTCTGGAAACTTTTTCTTAATATAAGCATTTAGAATAGGACCAATCATTGCAATCGCTAAGCCTGCCGCAAAGCTTGTCACGATGAGCAAGAGATAACTTGCTTGGAAAAAGCGTAGCCCATTCGCGACGACAAGGATCGCCATTAAAAGGGTGATAGCTGATTTCATGCCCATTTTTCGCTGAAGCGGGACAGCCAAAGGTGCAAATAATCCCATACAAAAAACGGGGATAGCAGTGAGAAAGCTCATGCTTGTATTCGAGACTTGTAAGGATGTCATGAGGATATTAAAAAGCGGTCCTATTCCCGTGACAGCTGGTCTCATATTAAGAGCTACAAAAAATATACTAATGACCACGAAGGTGAGTGATACGGTCCAATGTTTTTTAGCCATTTGTTTGATCCTCTCTATTAATACGCTGCCTTTATTTATGAAAAGCTTGCATGGATTCCTCTATCCTTTTATCATGTTTTCGATGGATGGTCAATGATTGGACAGTTTATCTTTAAATGGCTAATGCTTCTTACATATTTTCAGGTGATTCAATACCTAATAAGGCTAATGACTCTTTTAAAACAATCGCAACACTCTGACATAGAGCAAGACGGGATGCTTGCTGTACGTCCTCTGCTAATATTTTGTACTGTGCATAATATTTATTAAATAAACGTGCCAGTTGTAAGGCATACTTCGCTATTTGGGACGGATCAGCCTGCTCAAAAGCCATAGCTACCGTTTTAGGAAACTGTTCTAATAATAGGATCATCGGCCAAGCTTGCTCTCCTAAAGATTTGAATAATATATCTTGAGTCGGAGCTTTCGCTTTATCTAAAATAGAGCAAATACGTGCATATGTATATTGTACGTATGGCCCTGTTTCGCCTTCAAAATTCATCATTTGCTCGATTGAAAATTCAATATCGTTTAGACGATGGGCTTTTAAATCATTAAAAATTACCGCTCCAACCCCCACTTGCTTTGCGACTTGCTCTTTATTAGGCAGAGAAGGATTTTTCTGCTCCATATTACGCTGTGCTGTCGTTATAGCTTCTGCTAGTACATCAGCTAATAGCACCACTTTGCCTTTACGCGTCGACATTTTTTTACCATCCTTCAGCATCATGCCAAATGACACATGTTGCAAATTCTTTGCCCAAGGATAGCCCATTTTTTCGATGACCTGAAAAAGTTGTTTAAAGTGGAGGGACTGCTCATTGCCAACAACGTAGAACATCTTTTGGGGCTGGTAGTGCTGTTTGCGATACAGGGCAGCTGCTAAATCACGCGTCGCATAAAGCGTGGCCCCATCCGTTTTCTTTATTAAACATGGAGGCATCTCCTCCATCTCCACCACATACGCACCTTCTGATTCCACGAGGAGCCCTTTTTCTTTTAATTCTGTAACAACGGATGGCATTTTGTCATTGTAAAAGGCTTCACCTGTAAAGGCATCAAAATGAATTCCTAATAGCTCATATATTGTTTGAAATTCTACGAATGACACATCTCGGAACCATTGCCATAATGCCTGTGCCTCTTCATTACCGTCCTCCAATGCTTTAAAGGCGGCACGAGCCTGTTCATTGAGCGTTGGGTCTTGCTCTGCCTCTTCATGAAACTTCACATAAATCTTTAATAACTCCTCTATCGGTGACGCTGAAATGGCCTGTTTATCACCCCAAAGCTGATAAGCAACAATAAGCTTGCCAAACTGTGTACCCCAGTCCCCTAAATGATTAATACGAATGGCTTGATAGCCATTTTTTTCTGCAATATTTGCTAAGGCATTGCCAATGACCGTTGAACGTAAATGTCCCATTGAGAAAGGCTTGGCGATATTAGGAGAGGAAAAATCCAAGACGACCGCTCCCATCTTTGTTGGAGTAGTACCATATTGTTGCTTGTCGCGCAGAATCTTGCTTAACACCTGTTGGGTCACCTTTTGTTGATCGAGAAAAATATTGACATAGCCACCAACAGCTTGCACACGCTCAATGCTGTCATGATTTATTTGACTTGCAATATGTGCTGCAATACTTTGCGGTGATTTTTTCCACACTTTTGCTAGAGTAAAGCATGGAAAGGCTACGTCCCCAAGCTCCAAACTTTTGGGTTTTTCTAATAATAACACTATTTCCTCTCCTATTATTTGTTGCTTTAATGCGACTGCTATACTGTTGGCGATTAGTTGATTCATTTTACTCCTCCTCCTGTTCAAATAAAAAAGCCCTCGCCTCTATAATTAGAGACGAGAGCATGATAATCCCGTGGTACCACTCTAGTTGTCATGTAACATGACCACTTTCCGTTGTTAACGAGGTGACGCCCCGCTATTCTCTACTACTTGTTCGAGAACCTTCTCCAAAGTGCGCTTCATTCATGGTTCCTGCATTAGGCTCCCACCATCCCTAACTCGCTTGCCAGTCATTCCATCAATTACTCTCTTTTTCATCGAATTTTTCTATGATTTTGACATATATTACAGGATTTCCTTATTGGCGTCAACCATTTTTTACGTTGCCGTTTCAGCAAAAAACGCTCCTCACGAGGAGGAACGCTTTTTTTCTACATACTGAATCACATCAGCCATAATGGCATACATCTCTTTTAATTTTAATTCCTTATTGTCAGAGACTTTCTTCGCTACTTTCTCCGTGATAATTCCTTTTTCTACTAATCTATCCCAGCTGGTCGCATTGGATTCACCGATAAGGACGTCGGCCAAATATTGAGCCAGCTCATCTCGCTCAATAGCTTCATCACCTTGATTATAAACCTTATTGATGACAATTTCGAGTTGGTCCTTCATTCCTGATCCACTTTCTCCACCAGCACGTAACATACTCTCTTTTAACATTTTAGCAAACTTTATTTTCGTCGCCTTACTGTTTACTTTTAAGTCATTATCATAGCCGCCCACTACAAGGCCGTAATTAATGAGCGTTTGAATGGCTTCATCATACCATTCTCCTTGATATGGATACTCAATTGAAAATGAATCAACATAGGCACCTTGTTTAGCCAATTGCTTTCGTAATGTAGCGATTAATGGTTTATCCTTACTCATGTCTCTAAAGGTTACATCGTGCTTCTGTGCAAGAGCAGCCGCAGTCCCAGCCGCTTCACCTGTTACCATCCCTGTTGGAACAATACGTGCACTACCAGCTGCAAGTGATGAATAACCAGCAGAGCGTCCGACAACCAGTAAGCCATCAATATCCTTCGGTACTAACGAACGGAAAGGAATAGCATATTGCTTTGGTGCAGCGATCACATAGCCGTAATCATGAGGCGTTTGCGCTTGCACATCGACTGGATAAGAGGCAATGCCAATGCTATCCCACTGATCACTATTTTTCCACAGGTCTGCCATTGGTAATTGATACTCTGCCCAAATGTGTCTCGTTTCTCGGACGTAGAGTTCTTCTGGATAGCTGACAATTTCAGCCTTTTCAAACCCTGGGAAGTTTGTTTGTAAATATTTTAGAATGTGTAACGTTTCTTTCTTCCCAGCGACAATCGCCGCTTGTTTTGAGGATTCATTCAAGCCATCAATACCAAAAATCTGTAAGGCATTGATGAAATATTCATCATCTACACGAGCTAAGTTTAAGCCTCGTAATCTTGTGCCCTCTTGTAATGGCTTGTATTCATCATGCAGCTTTGTAAAGCCCCACATCACCGTATGATTTAAATTAGCACCGCCAAATACACCAGAATTAGCCGCTTTTTTGACTTCATCCCAATGGACATTTTTTAAATGTAGCATTAACGTCACGGCCATACGCTTATCCTTTATGCCAATATCTTCTCCACCCACAAAGAAAGGAACGCCCGACAAGGCAGCAAAATCAGCATCCTGTGTAGCATCTATAAATGATTTCCCCGTCACAACATATGTACCGTACTCATTTTTTAATTCCACAGACGTTAATTGTTGTTGTTTGACATTCGCTTTCACAACCTCGGTTTGCACGGATAAAGTTAAGTTGGGCTCTTCATCGATCAGCTTTTTAAAGGCTGCCTTAGCACCTACAATGCCAAAAGCGTCATTCCCTCTAACAAGCTCATGCCATTCCTTAAATATTCCCTCACTAATCGATTTGTTATGGCCATTACGAGGAATGTCGAGGAAATTCAGCATACCATATGTAAATAATCCACCTAACTCTTGTCGTTTTTCGACCAGCAATGTTTTCGCACCATTTCGAGCAGCAGCCACAGCCGCAGCCACACCCTCTGGTTCACCACCGATGACAATAACATCATATTCTTCCTCTATATGTTCAATTGGTTCTGGCTTTTTATACTCATCTACTAATTTATTGTATGCCATAGAGTTTGTTATTTCTTTAATAAAATAGTAGCTACCAAACCCAAGTAAAACTACTATTACACAAGTGGCTGTCCATAATAAGCCCTTACCCATAATATACCTCCAATTGTTAAAATTTCCATCGATGTGTTTATTTAATCATCATTCCCGCCACAAGGGCTGAATGTCCTAGTTGAACGCAGGCATATCATTACCAACAACGAATAATTCATTGGCTTACAGCATTTTTTATGAAATTATCATCAAGATAAATGAATGAAATCATTTATGAGGATTGTGATGTTTTTAGTCTAACTTTAGCAACATCTATCTAGTATAAATGAAAGAGCCACAAATAGCTGGCATTCAAAACGGGGATGGGCTTGTGGGCACCAGTGATGATTTACTTGATATATAAACAGTCAGAATCATTTTAGACGAAACCTTTGTGAATAAGCAACTAAAATCCCCGTGGTAAATGATGTCATTTTTCTATTCTTTTTCAAAAATAGTTAATCACACTACAATATAGACGTCTCACTCTCAAAGAAAGTTACACCAAATTTAACTTTTTTATTGTATCTTTATTCAGTTTATGTTTAACAAAAAATGTGAAAAGAACGCCAAACCTTGATTTAATAATGTTTATAGACTATGGAACATATTTCATGCTATACTAGAGCCATTGTGAAAAAAAGGAGGAACTTGCATGATTCAAGTTAGTAATGTAGGTCTTCGCTATGGCGATCGTAAACTATTTGAAGACGTAAATATAAAATTCACACCAGGCAATTGCTACGGTTTAATTGGGGCAAATGGTGCTGGTAAATCAACATTTTTAAAAATTCTTTCTGGTGAAATTGAAGCGCAGGAAGGAAATGTATCGATGGGTAAGGACGAACGTTTATCTGTCCTGAAACAGAACCACTTCGAATACGATGAGCATACAGTGCTCGACACAGTTATTATGGGGAATAAACGCCTATATGACGTGAAAACAGAAAAAGACGCTATCTATGCAAAGGAAGATTTCTCCGATGAGGATGGCATGCGTGCTGCAGAGTTAGAGGGTGAATTTGCAGAGCTAAACGGTTGGGAAGCTGATTCAGAAGCGGCTACACTACTAAACGGTTTAGGTATCTCCGATGATCTTCATTACATGCTAATGGGCGATCTTGAAGGTTCTGACAAAGTGAAAGTATTACTGGCACAGGCACTGTTTGGTCAGCCTGATGTACTATTACTCGATGAGCCTACCAACCACCTTGACTTAAAGGCAATTCAGTGGCTGGAAGAGTTCCTGATTAACTTTGAAAATACAGTTATTGTTGTATCCCATGACCGTCACTTCTTAAATAAAGTATGTACACATATTGCGGATTTGGACTTCTCTAAAATCCAATTATATGTAGGGAACTATGATTTCTGGTATGAATCTTCTCAATTGGCGCAAAAAATGGCACAAGACCAAAATTCGAAAAAAGAAGAGAAAATTAAAGAATTACAAGCGTTTATCGCACGTTTCTCTGCCAATGCTTCTAAATCGAAGCAAGCAACATCTCGTAAAAAAATGCTGGATAAAATTGAGCTGGATGATATTAAGCCATCCAGCCGTAAATATCCATTCATCAACTTCCAAATCGGCCGTGAAATTGGTAACGATGTCCTAACAGTAGACGGTCTAACGGCAAGTCATGAAGGCGAAACACTATTCAAGGACATGCGCTTCTCGATGAACAAAGAAGATAAAATTGTTTTACTTGGTAGCCCAATGGCGAAAACAGCACTTCTTGATATTTTAATGGAAGAAAAAGAAGCGGATGCTGGCACATTCAAATGGGGTGTAACGACATCTCAAAGCTACTTCGAAAACGATCATGACAAGTACTTCGAAGGTTCTGAAAAAACATTAGTAGAATGGTTACGTCAATATTCGCCAGACGATGAAACAGAAAGCTTCCTACGTGGTTTCCTAGGACGTATGCTATTCTCTGGTGAAGAAGTGAAGAAATCTCCTGCTGTTCTTTCTGGAGGCGAAAAAGTACGTTGTATGCTATCGAAAATGATGCTTGCGACAGCAAATGTTATTTTATTAGATGAACCAACGAACCACCTTGACCTTGAATCTATTCAAGCATTGAACGAAGGCTTAATTCGTTTTAAAGGCGCAATGATTTTCACATCACATGACCATCAGTTCATCCAAACAATTGCTAACCGTGTCATCGAAATCCGTGAAGACGGCTCTATTTTAGATAAGCAGTTAACATATGATGAATTCCTAGAGTGGAAAGATAGCCAAGGCTTAAGCTAGGCTTTACAAAAAACCTCTACCCAAAGTAGGTAGAGGTTTTTTTGTCTTTGTTTTTAAAGGATTAAAAGGATTTTTATTGAATTATTTAGTATAGCATTAATGAGGGGGTAAGCTTCGTGAAGAAAATTGCAATTATATCAGATATTCATGGGAATAAAACGGCATTAGAGGCCGTATTAAAAGACATTCGCTTAAGAAAGATTGACAGAATTTTTTGTTTAGGTGATTTAATCGGCAAGGGCCCTCAAGGATCTGCCTGTATTGAACTTATCCAACAAAATTGTGAACAAGTCGTACGAGGCAATTGGGACGTATTTATTCAATCCCCTACTGACAATGATTTTCTCCAATGGTTTAAAGATCGATTAACAGCAAAAGACTATCAATATCTCGGGTCATTACCCTTCCATATTGATCTTGAATTAAATGAACAGCTCATTAGATTTTTCCATGCGTCTCCAAGGAGCGAGTTTGAACGTATCTTACCGAGTCATCCGCTTGAAAAGCGTTTATCTATGTTTGAGAATAATGCAGTAACCAACTCAATCCATTACAAGAAACAACCTGATATTGTGTTCTATGGCGATATCCATACAACTTTTTTACATACATATAAACAAGGAATTCTTTGTAATGTAGGAAGTGTTGGTAATTCACTTGACCTAACTTCTGCTTCCTATGCCATTCTAGATGGAACACAGTCAAACAATGCCATCCAATTTATTAGAGTAGCATATGACCGAGAGGCTGAGCTAATGATCGCAAAAGAGCTGGGTATGCCTCAATTAGATCAGTATTATAATGAAATTATGTTTGCCAACTATCGAAATGCTTAGTACCTTCACAATCAAAAAAGGAATCCATTTTAATGCCAGCATGGATTCTTTTTTATATTTAACGCTGGAAATACCATTGCCATGCATTCTCGTAGAGGATTTTATCAGCCGCCTGTTGATCAAATAGCTGTTGAATCAATTCGACATCCCCATAATTAAAAGGTCGTCTGGCTCTTGTAGATGGCAAATCTGTTCCGAACATCAGCGCAGCTGGATTCACATTATAAATCGCTTGTAAAGCATGTTTCACATCCAGCTCCACACGACCAAAGCCGGTCGCCTTGACACGTACTCCCTTATCAACAAGCTTTAATAAATGTGGCAGCCCCTCTTCCGTCAACCCTAAATGATCGATGGAGATGGCTGGTAATGCTTCAATTGTCGAGGCTATCTCTGGTAATTCCTTCGCATCGATATATAATTCACTATGCCAGCCGACCAATTCATAAACCCGTCGCGCAAAGGTATCTAGCTGCGATAAATCCTCTGAGCCACCTCGTTTTACATTAAAGCGTAATGCCCGTACCCCATTGTTATGTAAATTTACAATTTCATCATCCGTCACCGTATTAGGTAATTGTGTTACCCCACAAAATGTGGGACCCAGTTGTTTTAATGCTTTTAAAAGATAGGCTTGGTCAAATCCTTGAAAAGATCCTGATACAATGGCTCCTCCCGCTATCTGGACACTCACTGTATCCTTTTGATAATCCTCTACTACATAGCTTGGTGGTGTATAACCTTGGTTTTCGATAATCGGAAAATTAAAGTCAATGATATGTAAGTGTGCATCAAAGATTCGCATCATTTATCCCCCTTTCCTTTGAATTTACCATACTCTAACTATAAGTTATAATACGAATTTCTAGCCATTTATCATAAGGAAAACTTATTGACTTGTCTCTTCTCTTTCCAAGTGAATAAAACAAACGTAAAAAATGGTATGAACAATCAAATTCATACCATTCTTTTTAGCAAATAGCTAATGCCTTAATCCTCAAATTTTTTAAATGCTAGCACAGCATTATGGCCGCCAAAGCCAAACCCATTGGAAAGCGCAAAGTTAACGTCTTGATGAAGCGCCTCATTAGGAACATAGTTTAAATCACATTCGGGATCTGGTGTATCATAATTGATGGTTGGTGGAATAATGCCATCCATTATACTTTTCAATGTAATAATGGCTTCTATTCCACCGGCCGCGCCAAAGAGATGTCCTGTCATCGATTTTGTGGAGCTAACCTTTAGTTGATAGGCATGGTCACCAAAAACGTGTTTAATAGCTTTTGTTTCAGATTTATCTCCCTCTGGAGTACTTGTGCCGTGTGCGTTGATATAATCGATGGCTGACCCATCGATATCACCCATTTTTAATGCTAGCTTCATGGCATTGGCAGCACCCGTAAAATCAGGAGCTGTAATATGATAAGCATCAGTTGTCACACCGTAACCAACAATCTCACCGAGAATCGTAGCACCCCTTTGTTTCGCGTGTTCATACTCCTCTAGGAATACGATGCCAGCTCCTTCAGACATGACAAAGCCATCTCGCTCGCTATCGAATGGTCGACTGGCCTTTGTTGGTTCTTCATTCCTCGTGGACATGGCTTTCATGCGGGAGAATCCTGCAAAGCTAAGTGGATTGATCGGTGCCTCCGCTCCACCTGCTAAAATGCCATCCGCATAGCCATGTCGAATCGCTAAGAAAGCTTCTCCAATCGCCTGGTTTCCTGTCGCACAGGCCGAAACAGGGGAAAAGCTTGGCCCTTTAAAGCCCGTTTTAATGGCTAGTATTCCTGCAGCCATATTGCTTATCATCATCGGCACCATAAATGGTGACACCTTTCTAGGCCCTTGATTGAGCATCGCTTGATGATTTTCTAAAATCGTTTCAATGCCCCCAATGCCAGAGCCAATGTAAACGCCTAAACGCTCCTTATCTACCTGGCCCATACTTAAATTAGCTTGCGTCAGAGCTTGTTGGGCAGCGGCAACAGCATATTGCACAAATAAATCATATTTACTGATTTCTTTTTTATCCATATACAGCGTTGCATCGAAATCCGTACTCGTCCCAGCAATTTGCGTATTAATGCCGCTGAATGCCTCCCCTTGAATTTTTTGAATCCCTGATTTTCCTGCTTTAATATTCTCCCATAAGGCTGATACCGAATTACCTAACGGGGAAACAACACCATATCCAGTCACAACGACTCTTCGTACCATGCACATCGCTCCTTCTTGTTTCATGTCTTACTTTAACAGTTCCTTTAATTGCTCCAGCATCTTTAGAAAGAACGCTTCTCCTAAAACACGTTTATATTGTAAGGCCCCTTTCGTACTTGAAATAAGTAATACAGCTAGAGCCTCCAAATCATGAGTAGCTTGGAGTGCGCCCTGTTGTTTAGCTTCTTTCAATAGCTCAACAAAGACATCGATTTCCATTTGACTAAGCTGCTGAAGCTTTTCTTGCATTGGTTGCGGTAATTCTTGATAATCTGCCTGTAAAGCTGAGATAGGGCAAATGCCGTCTTGCTCTAGAAATTCTATTCGCTGCATAATAAAGGCAAATGGCTTTTCCTCAGCTGGCAAAGTGGACTCCTTCATCAATGTAAAAGTTCTCTCTAACCCTTGTTGAATCCTTTCACATACAGCAATCCCTAAGTCTCCCTTCTTCTCGAAATGATAGTGAATACTGGCCTTCGTGACGCCAAGCTCCTTTGCTAAATGCTCATAACTAAATGATGTGAATCCTTTTTCCTGAATATTCTTCAATGTTAATTCTATAATTTGCATTTTTCTATTTGTCATGGCTTTATACTAACTTACTAGTAGGTAAGTGTCAATCTAAAAAATGCAGCCGATAAACGATTTATCTGCTGCTCGCGTGATTATTGCATTTCCTTTGTTGGTCCCATCACGCCAGGTACTGGTAAACCTGCTTGACGGAGCAGGACCGTCATTTGTCCACGATGATGTGTTTGATGATCGATTAATACACGTAATAGAGCGCCTTTTGACATTGGAGCTTTAAAACCAGTGACAACTTCTAATAAGTCCTCATTTGAAAGCTTTGCGACTGCCTCACTTACACCGTTTGCAACCTTTTCATAAGCAGCTACGATTTCAGCCGCAGTCGTTGGCACAGGATCTTCTTGACGAATCATGGGTACTTTTAACCCTGCTAGATAGCTAAAATAACCTGCTGCTCCAACTAAATGCCAGCCTAACCACCCAAGTGTACTGTGGCCCTCTACAATACTTTGCTGAAGCTTGTCATCTGTTAAAGCCTGTAATACCTGTAGTGTCCCGTCTGATGCATTTGACCATTCTTGTAAGAAATCATCTACATGTCTATACATGTCTTTGCCCCCCATTTTTGAATTTCATTTCTATCATAGATAATTTTTCATGCTGTTACAAGTTTTCGCTAAATAGTTTACATAATAATATTATGTATATATATCATATTATTCGTATAACACTCCTCGTTCACGTATAATGAAAGAAAATAGCGAAGGAGTGTGCCCATGAGATACCCTGTTCTAGTACTTTCTGTAGTATTTTTACTAGCTGGCTGTCGTGAAGAAGTTCAGAAAGAGCCTGTGCCAGCTCCAACACCATCTGTGGAAGACAAGCAACCAGTGGAACAAGATCAAACGTCACTTCTCTCCTATTTTCCACCTGATGGATCTGTTGCTTCTTTTCAAGGGGAAGGAAATGAATTTGCTAGCTTCACACTAAAAACCACCTACCTCGATACACAGCATATCGTACAAATAGAGGATAATGGTGGTGTAACACTATTAAAAATCTTCCGCATAACGGATACAAGTATTGATCTTGTCTATCGAGAACCTGTTGACAGTAATCCAAGCATGCCAAGTGCAGCTGAGGCAGCTTCTTATCCTGTACTGGAAACCGTACTTCAAAAGCCATTACAAGTCGGGACAAGCTTTCAAGGTTGGACCATTGAATCAACGACAGCTACTGTTGATACTGGTATAACGGTCTATCAAGATGTCATCCAGCTAAGTCGCTCTGAAGATCAAATGACCACAACCAAATATTTTGCAAAGGACATTGGTCTAATTCGCAAAGAGGACACGATGGAAACAGAGCAAGATGAGCCATTTGTTGTGACATCAACCTTGCAAAAAATAGAATAATTGAAAGAAAACAGGCGTCCTGCTTGGGCGTCTGTTTTTTAGCAAAGGAGGCCAAACAATGAGTGATATACATAATACAACACCCAAGCAAGATGAATTAACGGAAGAAGAATTTATTGAACTTGTACTAGAGGAACAGCAAAAAGCATTAGCACAGGCGCAAGAAGAACGCATTTATGGAAAAAAGCCCAAGAAACAAAAGCCTCTTGTACGCTGGATCGTGTGGGGTATGGCACTGGTGCTGTTTTTCAATACATTTGCCCTCATTTTTCAAATCTACTCCATACCTGCACTTGAATTTATCAAGGTTTCAACGCGGCTCTCTGCACAAGAAGATATACAAACCTATAAAAAGGCAGTCGTTGAAATTTCAACAGGCTCCAGTAAAGGCACTGGTTTTGCCATCTCACCAGATGGTCTGATTGTCACTAACGCCCATGTTGTCGAACATGCCACAACATTATCAGTCGTCTTTCCTGATGAGGGATTGATGGAGGCGACACTAATCGAGAGCTATCCAGCCGTAGATTTAGCCTTTGTACAGGTGCAAGCTGAGCAACTTCCCTATCTACCTCTTGCAGAAGATCCACCTTACACTGTTAATGAACATGTCTATTTTATTGGAAATCCACTTGCTTTCACCGGTATCGCTAATGAAGGAAGATTGCTAGAAGCCATTCAATTAGAAGATTGGCAGGAACCAGTTAGGATACTAAAAGCTCCTGTTTATCGTGGCAATAGTGGTAGCCCTGTAATCGATCAACATGGGGAGGTCATTGGGGTTATCTTTGCCACGATGAAATATGAGCCCATTGGACGTGTTGGCCTGTTTGTACCTGTACAACAACTCCGAAATTTATTAGAAGAGCAATAAAAAATGAACCTGCTTATGACAGGTTCATTTTTTTAGATGCTTTAGGTTTACATAATATTATTATTTATCTTTACTTTCTTGCTTGACGAACTGAGCAATTGGCGATTTTACAGGAATTTTACTGACAACCTCATCACTCACTTCTGCAACCTTTTGTAGCACATGTAAAAGCTTGTCATCCCCTGTCCAATGCTTTTCCACTACATCTGGACCCAACTTATTAATAATGGTATTTACCACAAAAGTTGCTAGTACAACATCATCTAAATAGCCACCAAAGCCTAGCAGTCCTTCTGGCATTAAATCCATCGGTAATACAAAATACGCAATGGATGCCCCAATTAATGCACGACTCTTTTTATCTACACCTGCATCGGTTACAGTTTTAATTAATAAATGAAATAAATCAGGCACAAACATTAAATACGGAGTAAACTTGTTACTTTTTCCTTTTTTCGACCCAAGAAAAGCTACTAATTTTGTACGTAGTTTCTGATAAAAATCTTGTTGCTCCTGTTCATCAGGCAATTTTTCTTCATTATTCACATTCATCTGCCTCCTTCTTTACAAGCATGCGCTATTTTGGCGGGGCTACCCTCCATTTTATGGGGTTATCCGCTACTTTTGTGCAGCTATCCATCAGTTTCACATGGCTATCCGCTACTTTTATAGTGCTATTCTTTACTTTTGCATGGTTATCCACCACTACTATATATTTAACCTAAAATAGAATTTGTAATCCTTAAACTTGCAAATGATACAAAAAAGACATCCTATTTGCATAGGATGTCTTGGGTTTAACGAAAGTGATTTTAATTACTGAGAATTAAAGTTTAGTTACGTTAGCAGCTTGTGGTCCGCGGTTGCCATCTACAACTTCGAATTCCACTTTTTGACCTTCGTCAAGAGTTTTGAAACCTTCGCCTTGGATAGCTGAGAAGTGTACGAATACGTCGTTTTCACCTTCAACTTCGATGAATCCAAAACCTTTTTCTGAGTTAAACCATTTTACTGTACCTTGTTTCATTTAAGAAAACCTCCAAAAAATAAAAGTGAACAATATGTAATTTCTTCAGCGATTGAAAAAAATTCACATATTACAAAGAGTACCGAACTAACGCGATCACTTTTTGTAATATGTGAATTCATGTTTCCGGTGAAGCAATTAAATTGTTAAGTTAAGTATAACTGCCATCCATAATTTTGTCAAATAAAGAAAAAATCTTTTTTACTTTTTTTCAAAATTTTTTTACTTCTCTTCTATTTTACAAGCAATTATTCCATGATATACTTGTGCATCATCATCGCAAGCCTCACAATAAAAGCTTTCATCCTCAGACCAAAAAGCCCAATACTGCTCCTCTTTCGTTGCCTCATTATCATAAGAGGAACGAAAATGCGCTAATCTTTGCTGTAATGCACGTTCAAAGAGCTCCTTCGTGTCAAATGTATCTTCGGTTTGAATATAAGCTTCCCAGCCTTCAAATTTCCACCAAGGCTCATAGTCCGCTTTCATGTAAATAATTGTATACATATTTGCCCATTCCTTGCTGTCATAAGATAGTTTCATTTTAGCAAACACAACTGAAATGTCTATTAAAACCACCTGAATTATGCTATTATTACCTTATTATACATACTTTTTGGAGGTATTTTTATGTTTTCAAGTATTCGACCTAAAGCAGAGCTAGAAGAACTACTAAAACGTGGTACAGATTTACATGCAACAGGCCGATTTTACCAAACACTGGCATTCAATCATTTCAATTCACAAGATGAGGAGCACTTAAAGGCACTTTATCAAAAGCTCAAAGATATTACCCCTTCCATGAATGCCATTTTTCACCATTATTTAAGCGAGATATCCCCTACCTCTCAATTAATCATTAGTGAAGAAAATATTAATCAATACTTAACACAGTTTTTCTTAGCAACTCGTGATGATCATTATGTAGATGAAACTGTCAAATTTTTCAATCTATTCCGTAAGCATCAATATGAGCCTGGTAAATTAATTGTTGTCTTCAACCAATTTGCCTTCTATATTACTACATATATTTTACACAATTTTGGTATCAAGCCAAATAAAGCATTTCAATATATGAAATCATTCCAATCCGCTGTCAATGTCGATCAAGAATTATTAGTGGAAGTGTTAACAGAACGCATTATTGAAAATGTGGTAGGAGAAGTATCCTCTTTAATGGATGTCAATGCCAAAATTATGTACATGAAGGATTTAGTTTTTAGCCTAGATAAGCAAAATGAAGAAATTCAATCCTCTACTGCTGCAACAGAACAGATTGCTGCTTCTATCAATGAGGTTGCACGCATGTCTTCTCATATATCAGAGAAAACAACTGAATCTGTTGACCATGCTACAAAAGGTAAAAACGCTATTGAGCATGCTCTATCGGAGATTTTTAAAACAGAAGAGACATTTACATCCATTGTTGACTCATTTTCAGAATTACAAAAACGGGTAAATGATATTGAGCAGGTTGTCACATTAATCAATCAAATCGCCGATCAAACGAATCTACTCGCACTTAATGCCTCCATTGAAGCAGCGCGTGCAGGTGAACATGGGAAGGGCTTTGCGGTCGTTGCACAGGAAGTACGAAAGCTTGCTGAAAACACGGTAGCTGCGCTAAGTGAAGTATCTGCAAATGTTCATCATTTAAAGAGTTATTCTAATGATGTTTCTAACTCGATTACAGATACGACAGCTATTATTAAAGAAGCAACCGTTGAAGCAAAGGATTCGTTACCATTATTAAATGCCATTGTTCAAGCGATTGAGGGTATTAATTTAGATGTGACAAATACGGCTGCCATTTCCCAGGAACAAGCAGCTGCGATTGATGAAGTTTCAGCAAGAATGATCGAAATTTCAAGCTTGCAGGAAGATATTCGTGATTATAGTCATAATACATCCAGCGATATTCATTTATTAGGAAAAGAAATTAACCGTTTCCGTAATGATCTTATTGCTAACAATAATGTACAGCTTTCATCTATTGCCCTACTACAATTATCGAAAGCGGATCATATTTTATGGAAATGGCGCATTTATAACATGTTCCTTGGCCTAGAAAACGTTGATCCAAGCGATGTTTCTTCTCACAGAGACTGTCGACTTGGCAAATGGTACACTGCGCCTCGTACAGTCGAACGTTTCGGTCATTTACAGGACTATCATGAATTAGATGGCTATCATTTACGCGTCCATGAATCAGCGAAGCTTGCGGCTGAAGCCCATAAAGCGGGTCATATCGAGCAAGCTGATGTTCATCTAAAAGAGGTCGATGAGGCATCAAAGCATGTACTTTATCACATTAATAACTTAATTGCCTATTTAGAAAAAGAACGTGTCATGCAATAAAAGGAGAGGTTCGCCCCTCTCCTCTATTAAGTAGGAGGTATTCCCTTGAACAAACGAGCAAGTATAAAATTTTTTGGTGATGTCTACGGCACAGGCTACCGATTCTTCATCAAGCAAAAAGCTATTGAATTAGGGTTAAAAGGATACTGTCGATTGAATGACGCAGAGCAAATTGAAGTGGAAGTGGAGGGCTCAGAAAAGGCACTCAATGAATTTCTCCTTTTTGTCCAAAAAGGTGTGAGTCCCCAAGCCGATTCCAATTCATTTTCTTTAGAATTATACGATGATTTAAAAGGCTATATACGTATGGAGTCAGACATTGTTTAATGTCTGACTTTTTTGTAGTGTTGTTTTAGAGAGGGGTTTAACAATTTTTAATTAACACGGCGTTTTGTTACATAGGAAGTATGATAAAATTATCGAAAAATATATCGGAGTGATAATAATGAAATTTACTTGTCCTTGTTGCGGATATAAGACATTGAGCGGAAAACCACCAGGTACATATGAGATATGTGAAATTTGTTTTTGGGAAGATGACAGCGTTCAATTTTATGATAATGACTTTGTAGGTGGTGCTAATACACCATCCTTAAGGCAAGCACAGAAAAATTTCATTATATTTGGTGCGTGCGAAGAAAGATGTATTGCGTTTGTAAGAAAACCAAACGAAAAAGACGAAAAAAATTCAAATTGGAAGCCGTTTGTCTAGAGATTAGTCAACACTGGGAAATGATTACTATTCTCCTTTTTATTGAAATCAAAAAAAGTCATGCTCTTAAGAACATGACTTATCATCATTTTTTGATTTTTATCTTTTGAATGGCAGCCACTAATATTGATTCATCAGTGATTTTCACATATTGATTTTTAGATTCCTTCATATACCCTTCTTTGTTTAAATAGGCTTTTAATTTTGATTTTTTCTCAAAGACTTTTTCTTTCACTTTCTGTTCACTTACTGGTTCATCGATATTTTTTGTAATAGACACCAGAAAAATTTTTGTCATCATATATCCCCCTTTGTTTCAGTTACGAATTCACTTGGAAAAAGTTTCATACAAGACTCATTCATTTTGGATGAAGATGCTCTTCTTAGAGAATAAACGGCTCCTTTTCGAGTTAGAGCCGCTCATGGAACTCACTTATCCGCTCTCTCAAGGACCAAAACCGCTCGCAATTTGAGTAATACCGCTCGCTCTGAGGCAGAAGCCGCTCTTGAAATCAAATTACGCTCCTCTATTCAGAGACCGAATTGCAAAAAATCGCTCATTCCGATGTCAAAATGGCTCCTTAGGAGAACTAAACCGACTTATTCATGGAAACAACTCACTTATTCTATGTATTATCATTGAGAAAGTTCACAAATAGCAGTAAAATTTATGTAGGGGATTAATTTTCAATGAAACTTTATGTCGATTATTTCGTATAAGAAGATAGACATATTGAAAAGCAAGGAGGATGAAACAATGCTTAGTGTCGGACAGTTTTTCTCTAGACATAGTGCCAGCTTTCTTATTTCGCTCACAACTGTTTCTATCGCAGCCATTGCGGCAAATCCTGGATTCTTCCTTGGTGGTTTACTGTTTGCGGGTTCCTATGCGACGAGTACAGCGTTGCTGAAACATAGACAAAAAAAGAAAGTCATGCAAATAGCAGGCATCACAAAAGAAGAGTTCAAACACATTGAATCACAAGTATTAACAGCCAATAAGCATATTCAAACATTGAGTCAAAACTATTTACGTGTACGTTCTGTTTCTGCTTTTAAACAACTACTTGAAATGACGCGTATCTCCAAAAATATCGTCAAAATCGTCAAGACAGACCCACGTAAATTTTATAATGTGGAACCATTTTTCTATGCACACTTACCTTCTGCTGTGGAATTAACGGATAAATATACGATGCTTTCCAAGCAGCCTGTGAAGGATAAGGAAATTCAATTAACTTTATCCAAAACACGCGAAACCTTAACTGATTTGAATGACACAATTCAAATTGATTTAAAGGATGCGCTTGCAAATGATATCGATCATCTGCAAATGGAGATTGAATTCGCAAATCGTTCCAATCTTAGACGTAGAGAACAATTGGACTGGCGAGGCGATGATAAATGACAGCAAACGAACACGCTTTTCAACTAAATACCATACCAGGGCTTTCTCCACTAGTCCAATCCTATTTAGAAACAACTCCGCAAAACGAGGCGATAGCGACTTATGAAACGCTATCGCCTCTTGCACAAAGTCGTGCATTATTGTATGCCAGTCAAATCGATTTGGCTGATTTTGAATCTTTGCTGTCCCTTGGGCAAGATTCACAGCGAGCTCTGTCTCAATTTGCCGACCGTATGCTTGCTCAAGTAAAGCAAAAAGATGTCACTAAAATTGGTCAAATGCTGGATTCTTTAATGCAGACGTTAGATCGAGTAGATCCGACTGCTTTGGAACCTAAGAAGCAAACCTTTTTCAAAAAAATCTTTGGCAAAACCGAGCCTAATGTGAAGCAAACACTCACAGAATTTGAGCGTATTAGTATACAGGTGGAACGTATTGGTGTACAACTGGAGCGTGCACAGCTCCAGCTGATCAAAGATGTCGAAAACTTAGAGGCGCTTTATGCCCATAATCGAGGATTTTTTGAGGAATTGGCAACAGCCATTGCCGCAGGACAAATGAAAAAGCAGCAAGCCATTGAGGTAGAACTACCTGCACAAATAACGAGTGTCCAAGCAACCAAACAGCCACTTGCAATTCAGCAATTAAATGACTTTGCTGCTCAAATCGAAAGACTGGATCAACGTATTTATGATTTACAAGTATCACAGCAAGTCGCCCTGCAAACAGCTCCTCAAATCCGTATGATTCAACAGGCCAATCAAACCTTAGCTGAAAAAATTGAGTTTTCTATCGTTACCTTGATTCCGCTCTGGAAAAACCAACTGGCGATGATGTTGTCGATGCATATGGATCATCATTATGCACGTTTAGAGGAGCGATTATCAAGGGCTCATGATCGCTTCTCAAGTCCCACGTTTGAACAGCAAGTTTCGAAGTTTAAAGAAACACAGCAAGAACTGCAAACAGCAATTAAAGATGTTTTTGCCCTGCATACCGCAACTGAACAAGAGAAACAGCAGCTACAGGATGTGGCGGGTGCTAGCAGCTATCAGCGAGATTAACAAAAAAATGGGTGGCTCAGCAAATGTTCTGAACCACCCTGTTTGTTTTTATTCAAAATATTCTTTATAGTAGCCACCGACATTACCTGTGTTGTCGATGATAAAAATGAACTCTTCTGTTTCATTTTTCACTTCATACTCTTTCCCTACAGTTAATACGTTTGATACTAAGTATTTCGATGCATTTGTATGTTTGCAAGTAACCGTTCGTAATGTTGGCGCATCTTTCCATTTTAAATGTAACATATTCTCTCTACCTCTCTTTACTAGCAAAAGCTAATGTCTATTGTTTATTTTATAATATTTTTGGTCTTTTGTGGAGAAAAAAGAAATACTATACCTATTCTATCCAAAAAAATGAATATTTGAGGTGTTATGATGAGTTTTGGTGGAGTACCGCAATGGTTTTTTATCATTGCTGTAGCATTCGCAATCTGCTTTGTACTTTATGCAGAATGGAATTCTAGAAAATAAGTGAGTCCAACAGGTTGGACTCACTTTTTTGTGCTTATTTTAATGTACGCTTTAAAAATTCCTTCGTACGTTCATGTTGTGGATTGACTAATACTTGTGCTGGAGGGCCTTCCTCCACAATTACACCCTTATCCATAAAGACAACACGATCTGCTACTTCTTTGGCAAATTCCATCTCATGTGTCACAATGAGCATCGTATTGCCCTCGTTTGCTAGCTTACGCATTACCTTTAACACCTCACCCACCATTTCTGGGTCTAATGCGGATGTTGGCTCATCGAATAGCATAACATCAGGATTCATTGATAAGGCACGAGCGATGGCCACGCGCTGCTTTTGTCCACCTGAGAGTTGACGAGGCTTGGCATTCACATATTGATCCATGCCAACGATTTTCAAGTATTTAAGCGCCGTTTCTTCTGCTTCTTTTTTCGAACGTTTTAACACTTTGATTTGGCCCACTGTGCAATTACTTATGACATTATGGTTGTTAAATAAATTGAACTGCTGGAACACCATGCCTAAATGTGTACGATATTCTTGAATATTGTGCTTTTCATCTAGGATGTCTTCCCCTTTATAAATAATTTGACCGCCACTTGGCGTTTCTAATAAATTTATGCAACGAAGCAATGTGGATTTACCAGAGCCAGAGGAGCCAATTAAACAAACTACCTCTCCTTTTTCCACTTGGAAATTCACATCTTTTAACACTTGGTTACGTCCAAATGATTTACTTAAATGTTCGATTTTAATAACTGCCATTTGTGCGTCCCCCTATACGGCTTCTTTTTGTTCTTTTTGATAGGCATCAGGACCATCTAGACGTTTTTCAACATAAAGAAGGATGCGAGATGCGGTAAATGTCATGATGAAATAAAGAACACATGCAACGAAGAATGATTCGAAATAACGGAAGTTGTTACCCGAAATTGATTTTGTTTGGAAGAATAATTCCGTTACTCCAATGACATTTAATACGGCTGTATCTTTAATATTCATGATTAATTGGTTACCTGTTGCTGGTAAAACATTACGCGCTACTTGTGGTAAGACTACATGAAGCATAATTTGGAAGTGATTCATGCCAATTGCTGATGCTGCCTCGTATTGCCCATTATCAATGGATACAATACCGCCACGAACAATTTCTGCCATATAGGCCCCTGTATTGAGGGAAACGACTAAAATACCTGCTGTAATAAAGTGCATATCGATACCGAATGCGATATCTAATCCGTAGTAGACAACCATAGCTTGTACAATCATTGGTGTACCACGGAAAAATTCAACATAGCATGTTAGTATAAAATTAATGAGCTTTAAGCTATAAAATTTCACACCTTTTTTACGAACTGGAATCGTATGCATAATTCCGATGAAAAATCCGATAAATGCACCAATAATTGTACTAATACTCGAAATCAGTAACGTATAATACGCACCTCGTAAAAACATTTGCCAGTTGTTTTCAATAATTGAAAGTATCCATTCAAGACTCATGATGTTCCTCCTAACAATGTCATCTTGCTCGCTTATTTCTTTTGTGTCCTAGCTCTTTCTACCATTCTATGATTTGTCACGCTAGGACATTATCATTATGTAGAGAGGTTCTCATTTTGATAATGATGAAATGATCATGTACGGACTAGACTGGTTGCTAGTCCGTGCCATGTCATTATTGTGCTGCGGGTTGTTGAGAAATAGCTTCTTCCATAATCGCTTGACGATCATCTTCTGAAATGCCTTTTAGGATTTCATTGATTTTTTCACGATTTGCGTCATCTTTACGTAAGCCTACAGCAATTGAAGTATTTGATAGGTCTGTATCAAAGCCTTCTTCAAATGCTACATATGTGAATTTATCGTTGGCTGCAGAAGCGGAAATGCCCTCTGGACGTTCAGCTACATAGCCATCAATTTTACCTGCTTCTAGTGCAACACGCATTGCTGGGAAGCTCTCCATTGCCGTTTGCTTTTCTACGCCTTTAATTTGATCGATAACTGTGTAGTTTGATGTATTTAATTGTGATGTAATTTTAGCACCTGAGAAGTCTTGAATCGATTTTGCGCCTTCATATTTGCTACCTTTTTTAATAACCATAACAAAATCAGAAGTATAATAGTTTTCTGTAAAATCAATTGTTTTCTTACGTTCTTCTGTTGGTGACATACCTGCAATAATTGCATCAATTTTATTCGATTGTAGCGCTGGAACTAATCCGTCCCACTCCATTTTAACAATGACTAACTCTTTGCCTAAACCTTCAGCGATTTTCTTTGCCATTTGTACATCATAGCCACCTGCATATTCTGCATTATCCGCAATTTTCACTGCGCCATTCGCATCGTCTTGCTGTGTCCAGTTGAACGGTGGGTAGCCAGCCTCCATGCCAATTCGGAATTCACCGCCGCCTTCTTCTTTGTCAGTTCCAGCATCACTTGAACTGCCCTCTTTTTTGTCACTTGTGCCACATGCAGCTAGCACAATTGCCGTCAAGATAGAGATCATTACTAACAACCATTTTCTTTTCATGAAAAACTCCCCTTTTCTGTAAAAAAATAAGACAACTGTACTAAAAAAGACCTAAGTTTATTGAACTTAGGTCTTACCTTTTATGACAGTTGCCCAAATCCTCACTATAATTTCCATGTTTCCGAGATAGCACAACCTAGTAAATCTGGAAATCCATTTACTAGGACAGTCCTGCACTTATTCACTGCAGACCCAGTATAAAAGTACGAGCTCCTTTTATACTTCGGCGATATTTCCTTCTTCATTGCGTCTTCGCTTGCTTTTACTCAACAATGAACTAATAAATACCGCGCCTCTACCTCACTGGTAACAATTCGTGAGGTTTGTTTATTTAATTGATATTTAGATACTACTATAAAACTAATATGTTCGTCAAGACGATTTTAACATTTTTCTGACTAATGACAATATTAGGATATTGTGCGCTCTGCTTCCACTTTAAATCGTTAAACTTTTGTTGATATTTCTGAAAATTACAACAAATATTTATTATAGAGTATGTTCTCTATGTGAGAAAAGTTGCGTTTTTTCTTTCTTTGCTCCTCTAAACGATACAACATTCGTACTCTTTCAAGCATAGAATCGGTCAATACCTTTTATCATACAAAAAACCCTGCTGAACATTGTTCGCAGGGTTTAATGGCATTATGAATTTAATAATAAATCTTCAGGATTTTCGATTAATTCTTTAACTGTTTTTAAGAATCCTACAGAATCTTTACCATCGATGATACGGTGATCGTATGAAAGTGCTACATACATCATTGGACGGATTTGAACTTCACCATTTACTGCAACTGGACGGTTTACAATTGAGTGCATACCTAAAATACCAGCTTGCGTACCGTTCATAATTGGTGTTGACATTAATGAACCGAATACACCACCATTTGTGATTGTGAATGATCCACCAGCCATGTCATTTAAGCCTAATTTTTTATCACGAGCTTTTGTCGCTAAGTTAGCGATATCTTTTTCGATTTCTGCAAAGTTTTTGCTATTTGCATCGCGTACAACTGGTACGACTAAACCTTCTTCAGTTGATACAGCAATACCGATATCAAAGAAGTTATTTAAATGAATTTCATCGCCAGAGATTTGAGCGTTTACGTATGGGTATTTTTTCAGTGCTGCAACAACAGCTTTAGTGAAGAATGACATGAAACCAAGTTTGATGTCGTTTGCTTTTACAAACTCTTCTTGTTTACGTTTACGAAGTGCCATGATGTTTGTCATGTCAATTTCGTTGAATGTTGTTAACATTGCTGTTGATTGTTTAACTTCTAATAAACGTTTTGCAATTGTTTGGCGACGACGGCTCATTTTTTCAATTGTTACACGGTCAGAATTAGCTGCTGGTGTGAATACTACTGGGCCACCTGAAGTTGCTACGGATGTAGGTGCTGCTGCTGGCGTTACAGCGGGTGCTGTACCGTGAGCTGCTACATCTTGTACACGTACACGTCCTTGTGGATCTACTGGAGATACCGCTGCAAGGTCAATACCTTTTTCACGTGCAAGACGACGTGCTGCTGGAGATGCAACAACACGCTCACCAGAAGTTTCTTCTACTACTGGAGCTGCTGCAACTGATGCAGGTGCTGCTTGTGGCGCTGCTGGTGCAGGTGCTGCCTCAGTTGGTGCTGCCGCTGGAGCTGCTGCTGCGCCTTCGCCTGCTTCTACTACTGCGATAACTTGACCAACTAGTACAGTATCGCCTTCTTCAGCTAAAATTTGTGTTAATACACCTGCTTCTTCAGAAATGATCTCAGCGTTTACTTTATCTGTTTCAAGTTCAACGATGAATTCACCTTTTTCAACGCGATCGCCCACTTTTTTTACCCACTGTGCGATACTACCTTCTGTAATCGATTCTGCTAATTCAGGGACTTTAATTTCAGCCACTTTCATTTCCTCCTTTGATTAACGTGCATGACGCACATAGAAGGGCTACTGCTTAAGGGCAAGTAGCCCGGTTTCAAAAATTGATATATGATTATTTAACCTTTACTGGCTCAGCAACCGCTTCTTCAATAAGAGCTGCTTGTGCTGCTTTATGAGAATCTGCATCCCCTTCAGAAGTTGAGCTCATTGCAGGACGGCCTACATAGCGAAGTTTTTTACCTTCTGAAAGTTCGTATAATGTTTCTAATGCATAATTCCATGAGCCTTGGTTTTTAGGTTCTTCCTGTACCCAAACAATCTCTTTTGCATTAGGATACTTAGCAATGATACCAGCAACTTGCTCTTTTGGGAATGGGTAAAGTTGTTCTACACGAATAATGTGTAGGTGATCGAAGCCTTCGCCGTCTTTCACGCGCTCTGCTAAGTCGATCATCACTTTACCTGTACCTAAAACGATACGCTCTACAGCTTCTGGTTTAGCCCCTAAGCCTGGTTGTTCGATCACTTCTTGGAATGAACCATTTGCTAATTGCTCAGCATTCGCCGCAGCTAGTGGGTGACGTAATAATGATTTTGGTGATACGACTACAAGTGGACGTACCCCTTCTGTACCTAATAATGCTGCTTGACGGCGTAATAAGTGGTAGTAGTTTCCTGCATTTGAACAGTTCGCTACAAACCAGTTATTTTCAGCTGACATTTGTAAATAGCGTTCCATACGGCTTGAAGAGTGCTCTGGACCTTGACCTTCATAACCATGAGGTAAAAGGATAACTAGGCCAGATTTTTGACCCCATTTTGAGCGTGCCCCTGAAATAAAGTTATCAAACATCACTTGTGCCATATTCGCAAAGTCACCGAATTGTGCTTCCCATACTGTTAGTACATGGCTATTTTCTAGGTTGTAACCATACTCAAAGCCTACCACCCCAGCTTCAGTCAGCGGAGAGTTGTGTACTGTAAAGGATGCGTTCGCACCAGAAATATGGTGTAGTGGCGTGAAGACATTGCCATTGTTTTTATCATGCAGTACTAAGTGACGTTGAGAGAATGTACCACGTTGTGCATCTTGACCTGTAAAGCGTACTGGTGTGCCATCTTGAATAATCGTTGCATACGCTAAAGTTTCAGCATGACCCCAGTCAACTTTTGCAGACGCATAAGCATCACGGCGTTTTTCTAAGATTTTACCAAGCTTTTTCTGTGGTTCGAAGTTTTCTTCAAACACTAAAAGCTCTTCATTGATTTTTTCTAAACGTTCCGCACCTACTGCTGTATCAATTTGTGGGAACTCTACTTTTAATTCTTCTGGCATTTCTAAATGATGATGATCATCTTTTTCTGCCATTTCTTTGACATGGTCATAGGCTGCTTGCATTTCGGCATAGATAGCTGTATCTAGTGCCGCTACATCATCAGCAGTTACAAGACCTTCTGCCACTAATTGTGCACCATATAATGCACGCACTGTTTCATGTTTAGACACTAATTTGTATGTTTCTGGGTTTGTCACTGTTGGGTCATCTGTTTCATTATGACCATGGCGACGGTAACCTACTAAGTCCACAATAATGTCTTTGCCAAATGTTTGACGGTAGTTTGCCGCAAAACGTCCGACTTGCACTACTGCCTCTGGGCTATCTGCATTGACATGGATTACTGGTACTTCATAGCCTTTTGCAGGGTCAGAAGAATACACAGAAGAACGAGAATCATAATGTTCTGTTGTGAATCCGATCATATTGTTTGCGATAATATGGATTGTTCCACCTGTTGTAAAGCCTTCTGTTTTAGCGAAGTTTAACACTTCTGTTACAATCCCTTGACCTGGGAATGCAGCATCACCGTGTACAAGAATGCCTAAGCCCTTTGTACGGTCAAAAATAGGTTGCCCTGGTTTAGATGTATCATCTTGTGTTGCACGAGTAGCACCAAGTACTACTGGATTGCCCACTTCTAAGTGAGATGGGTTGTAAGCCAATTTCACATTCATACCAGATTCACGGTTGTAAGAAGCACCCATGTGGTATTTCACATCACCTGTCCAGCCTTTTGTAATTTCAAGTCGGCCATGCTCTGGCATAAATAAATCATTGGAAACATGTGCAAAATCAGAGAACATCATGTCATAAGGTTTATTTAAAATATGTGTTAAAACGTTTAAGCGACCACGGTGTGCCATACCAATACGTACGTTTTCCACATTTTTTGCTTCTGCCGTTTTAATAATTTCATCAAATAGTACGATTTGCGTATCTAAGCCCTCACCAGAGAAACGCTTTTGTCCTACAAAAGTTTTATGAATAAATTTCTCGAAATTTTCAACGCGAGTTAAACGATCTAATAAGGCTTTCTTCTCATCCGCAGATAATGCTTGTTTGAATGAGCCTGATTCGATTTGCGCTTGAATCCAATCACGTTCTTCAGTAGCTACTACGTGACCATATTCAAATGCTACTTTATCTGTATAAATAGCTTTTAAATAGTCGATTGCATCCTTACCATTTTTCACGTTTGCTGGCACATCTTTGAAGAAGATTGCTGCAGGAATTTCAGCTAAATCTGCAGCGCTTAAGTTGAACGCGCTTTCTTCAATTTGAGCTGTTTGTAGTTCACGGTTTTTCAGAGGATAGATATCTGCTGCTAAATGACCGCGTGAACGAATTGCATCTGCTAGTTTTACAGCGGCTAACACTTTTTTGTAATCGCCAGCAGGAGCCGCTGCTGTATGACTAGCTACAGCTACTTCACCTTCTACTACTACTGGTGCACCAAATTGTTGGAATAAAGAAACTAACTCCGGTTCTACTTCTTCAGGAGACTGTAAGAATAAGTCGTATTGCTCCATCACATATCCTAGGTTAGGACCAGAGAAAGCTGACCATGGAGAACTTACAGTTGTAACGTTGTTCGACATGAAAAATGACCTCCAAATTTTGCCTTTCGGCAGTTCCATTAATTAAATTGCAATTAATTATATAATATTTAGCCGTTCTTTAAAAGAATGTTTCACACTACTTTTCCATATTTTAAAGAACGTTTTTTCCATCTCAATCTTACTACTCTTCACAAAAAATACAACTCTTTTTAGCAAATTAAGCAATTTTTTTCGCAAAGGATAGAATAATGAAATAAAGCATGTATTTTTCTTAATATTTTAGCGGGATTTTCAGCAAGAAAACGGTTCCAATATTAACCTCACTCTTGACTTCTACTGTGGCATTATATTTTTCAAGTAACATCTTCGAAATACTAAGCCCTAAGCCTGTTCCACCAATTTGGCGATTTCTTGCTTCATCCACTCGATAAAAACGATCAAAGATAAACGGAATATTGTCTTGTGCTATTCCTATACCATTATCAGTAATTTCTAAACATGCATAATTTCCAGCAACAGAAATAGAAATTTGTATCTCAGGAATTTTTTCACAATAACGAATAGCATTCTCTATTATATTACGAACGATTTGACTTAGTGCATTTTCGGTAATAAATAACGGACCTATTTCACCATGTTTCGACAGCGACATTCGCGCTTGAGGATGAACAAGCTTTACCTCATCCATCACTGCTTCGATGACCACTAGTGCATCGGCCTCACTTGTTTCATCTTTTTCCTCACGCCGTGCAAGTTCTAATAATTCTTCAATCATTTTGCGCATACGAGCAATTTCTGTTAAGGAGGTATCAATGGATTCCTCTAATATAGCAGGATCATGTTTGCCCCATCTTTTTAAAAGAGAAAGATGCCCTTCAATTGCTTGAATGGGCGTACGCAGCTCATGAGAAGCATCGGCGACAAATTGTTGCTGCTGGGTAAATGAGATTTGCAGCTCATTCATCATGGCATTGTACATCTTCAGTAAATCACCAATTTCGTCATGTGATGTATAGGATAGCTGTATAGGCTCGTTAAATCCTTGATCCATCACAGTTTTCATGGATGCTCGCAATTCGTGCAGTGGCTTCATTAAATAGTTCGCGAGATAATAGCCAATAGAGCCAGATAACACTAAGGCTCCTAACCCTGCAATCAGCATGGCTGTCAAGAGATAACGCATGAGAGATTGAAAACTAGTTAACGGGTGAATCACTTGAATATAGCCTTGGAAAAAACCCATCCGAATCGGTTCATTAATGACCAACACATCTTGCTTATCAATGGTCATCTCAAAAATTTCTTGCAATGAATTAAGTGGTGCAGCAGCAGAGGTATCATTGATTCGTAAAATATCCACCCCATCAGCATTAAATATTCGGACCGTCTCATCACGATCCGCAATCGATTTGAGCAAGCCCGTATTGTGCTGAATTTGCTGAATGGTAATTGTAGGACCTTGGGACTCTAAAAAAGAAATGATATCCTTACTTGTCCGATTGACCTTACTCTCCTCATCGTTTAATAACCATGTATGCAGAGAAAGATAGACGACTACACAAATAATCGTAAAGCTAATAAAGATGACACTGCTTGAGGTCAGCATCCATTTTTTTTGCAGGGACTGATGACGTAAATAATTTCTTAACTTATTCATTCTCGCATCACATACCCAACACCGCGAACGGTTTCAATATAATCATTCATCGCCCCAGGGAGCTTTGTACGTAAATGTCTGATATAAACATCTACCACGTTGGTCTCGATATCCGTATCATAGCCCCAAACGGATGTTAAAATATGCTCTCGTGTGCATACTCTATTTTTGTGCTCGATTAATAGTTTCAATAAGTCATATTCTGTCTTTGTTAGATCAAGTTTATTCCCCTGAACGAAAACTTCATAGGCAGCTACATCTATTTCAATATCCCGTAGGCATAAAGATTCACTGTTTGTCTGCTCTGGCGTGACACGACGTAAAATCGTCCGTATTCTAGCCAGCAGCTCTTCAATCGCAAATGGCTTGACGATATAGTCATCAGCCCCAGCATCGAGTCCTGCTACACGATCCATCACAGCATCTCGTGCCGTTAATAAAATGATCGGCACTTGTGATTGTGTTCGGATACGGCGGCAAATCTCTATCCCATTAATACTTGGTAACATCACATCCAGTAAAAGTACATCAAAATTTTCCGACGTTGCCAAAGACAATCCTTCTCGACCATCAAAGGCAGTTTTCACTTCATAGCCTTCGTGTTGTAATTCAAGTTCCACAAAACGAGCGATATGCTTTTCATCTTCTACCAACAATATCTTCTTAGGCATCGTATCACCTTCTATTCCAAAATAACGATGTAGGATTTTTATCCCTATACTGTTATAGCATAACATCAAATAAAAAGTCTGTCTCACAAGGAAAACCTTGTGGACAGACTTTTTAGTGTATGTCGGAAATAGAGAGGTTGTTTTTCCCCGACTCTTTTGATTTATATAATGCTTGGTCAGCTAAATCCATTAGCTGATCCAATGTTTGAGCATGGTCTGGGTAATAGGCAATGCCAATTGAAGCAGTTGGTGTAAAAAGATGGTCCTCTATCATCCAGCCTTCTGCTAATTCATCGCGTATGCGTCGAATTATATGCATAATTTGATGATGTCTTTTTTCTTGATCTCTTGTTAAGCCAGTTAAGATGACAATAAATTCATCGCCACCTATTCGAATAACCATATCATGGCTACGAACAGTTTTGTTCAAGGAACTGCCGAATCGCTGAATAAACGCATCGCCAGTCTCATGGCCAAAGTGATCATTTACTTCTTTAAAATCATCACCGTCTATATAGAGCATCGCCACACAGGTTTGATTTTCATTTGCTTCTGCTAGGATTTTAGGAAACTCCTTTTCTAAAAAACGCCGATTAGGTAGCTGAGTTAAAGCATCATGATACGCTAGATATAGCAAATCATTTTCCCTTTCTTTGCGATGCGTAATTTCACGAGACACCATCATAATTTGGGAAACTTTTTCACGTTCAGGATCATGCACAACCGTGACATTTCCTTCTGTCCATATCGGGGTTCCATCTTTCGCCTTCAGTAAAAGTTCAAACTGTGAATCTGTTTGCCCTGTATAATTATTTAAGAATGTTTGCCATTCGTCTTTACTTTCTCGATCAATAATGTCACTGTAAAACTGTCCTTGTAGCTCTACATTTTCATAACCTAAATAAATACCATAGGACGGGGAAGCATAAATAATGATGCCATCTTCATTAGTAATCACAATTAAATCATTTGTATTTTCTGTGATAAGTCGGAAAGTACGTTCAATATTTTTTAATTCTGTGAACATTCTTTTCTTATCCGTAATATCATAGTTAATGGTTAAAATTTGTTCAATTTGACCAAACTCATCTTTTAATGGAACAATGGTAGCTTCTACCCAGTAATCGGCATGATATTTCGTTCGATAGCAAAGTTCTCCACGCCACACTCCCATCGTATCCAGCTTATCTTCAATTATTTGAAAAAGGTTTTGCCCACGGAATCGAGGTTCGATCAATGCGTAGGGCTGACCGATTAACTCCTCCGCCGTGTAGCCAGAAGCCTGTAAAAACATCTCACTCACTTCGGTAATGTTACCCTTACGATCTAATACAGCAATGGCCGTAGCTGAATTTAATGCAGATTTAAAGACCTCTAGTCCATGAGACTTCGAACGTAATTCTGCTTTTTGTAAAGTAAATTGTGTAAAATCTTGCATGATAAGAAAAATGGCAAATGAATTATCATCCTGCATCACTGGTGATAGTGACAGTAAATACATACGTTCCTGCTGGTCCAATGTATGCAATTTAATAAACTTCTCACCAACGTTTTCCCCTCTTGCAGCTTTTTGCAAACAAATTTTAATTTGTTCAACTTCTTCCTTTGGAATAATCGGTAAATCCACAAACATTTTCTGTTTGACGGCTTCATTATCTAATTGAAAATCTTCCATAAAGCTTGAATTCACTTCGTATATCATTCCTTCAGCCGATAAAATGACTGTTGAGAAAAAGGCATGGTCAAACATGGACCGCATAAATAAAAATTTATCTTCAATACTGCGGTCATAGAGTATTTCCTTCGTGATGGCTAATATATAGTCTTCATTCTTATATTTCAACGGTCTGACGGATGTTTCATATTTACGAACCTCCGATTGAACATATGCATAATCTACATAGTCAACCTGTTTATGTTGTCTAATGGCCTCATGGTAATTTTTCTGAATGATCAAAAAATTACGCTTTGAGGTAACGGTCGAAATCATTTTGCCAATCGCCTCATTCGATAACAGATCTTGAGCTGCTTGATTTAAGCGAATATATTGATAATCGTCCCCTACTTTTTTCACGAGAAAAACAAAATCCTTGCCAATAAATAATGAGTTAAAGAAATCTTCGCTTAAAATATACTCCATGCTGTCACCTCCAGAAAAGCCATTGCCATCATGATAGAAATGTTCGTATGTATGTGTTGTTAGAATAAAAATAATACTACTATTATAACATAAAAATAAAAAATTACCTTTCTAGAATCATAAAAATTATATCCTTTTAAGGATAATATTTGATATATTACCTATTCTAACAAGCAACCAATCCTACTAAAGATGTAGATAAATGATTAATATTAGATAAAATTGATAGGTTAGACTTAAGGCTATAAAACAACAATTTTATGGATAATCTCGCTTCACTTGTCAGAATATACTGACAATTAACCTCAAATTTTGTTTTTTTACGAGCAAAATGATTGCATCGAACAGATAATATGTTATATTATATTTAAAAAACTAGCCTTTTTTCGGTATGGTCGAAATCAGTAAGACAGCGGGAGATTATGGAATATCATAGTTATAACGTCTAGTTCTTTGGGTTTTAATTCCAGTACGAATTTTAGTTTTCTTCTTTATGCTTCAACGGAATTGTTTTAACTACCCTAGTAAAGGAGGCGTTTCGTATGCTTAAACATCGAGACCTGCATGAATGTACAGAGCTTTATGAGCTATTATCACACCCTTCTGTATTCCCTTTTGTCCGTCAAAAAGCCACATCCGCTGATGAATATTGGTTTATGACAAAACAACTGATTGAAGAGGAAGCGAGAGGACTCGCTATCTCGAGGACCATAACTGATGATTGGGGTCAACCAATCGGCACCATTAGTATTCACGATGTGGAGGACGGTGCAGGCTTTCTAGGAACGTGGATTGGACTCCCTTACCAAGGTAAAGGTTATAATCAAAAAGCAAAAATGTTATTTTTGAACGAGTTATTTTTTGACTATAATTTTCATACGGTCTTTCTCCGTATACGTGTTGAAAATTTAAAATCACAGCGTGCTGCTTTAAAGCTTCCTTATGTGGTGAGTGCCAATGAAAGTCATCCAACATTATTAGCGCAGGTTAATAGCGGTGAGGCACAATTTAATTTATTTAAAATACCAAAAGATTTATTCTACCTAACAACAGCACATCAAATGCAAGAAGGCGAAGAGCAAGCAATGTAGTGTGTATATATAAAAGAGAAGCTATAAGGTTTTGTCATTTCGACCTACCTCATAGCTTCTTTTCTTTTTTCAAATAGCACTTATTTCTTATACCGTAAAATTAATGACGCCATTTCATCTGGTGTTTTTGGTTTTTGCGTTTTTGCCATTGTCTCCACCATTTCCACTTTACGCTCTGTTAGTGTATGAACAGACTTCATAAAAGATTCCTTTGTCAACTCGTCTTCCTGTAGCACTTCTGCGTAACCTTGTTTTTTAAACAAGTTGGCATTTAAAATTTGATCCCCACGGCTTTTTTGCGCTGAGAGAGGTACTAATAGCATCGGCTTGTGAAGCGCTAAAAATTCAAAAATGGAGTTAGAGCCTGCTCGTGAGACAATAAAGTCTGCAGCATGTAGTAAATCAGGTAACTCTGTTGTCACATACTCAAATTGCTTGTAGCCTGGCATTGCCTCCAATGCTTGATCATAATTCCCCTTCCCACATAAATGAATGATGTGAAACTGCTTGAGGAGCTCTGGTAAGTTTTTACGTAGTGCCTCATTTAAGACAACAGAGCCTAAACTCCCTCCCATAACAAGTAAAACTGGCTTTAAAGTGGAAAAGCCGCAGAAAGATAGCCCCCTTGCTCTTTCTCCCTCAAATAACTCAGGACGAATAATGGAGCCTGTGCAAGTAGCCTTCTCTTGAGGTAAATGCTTCAGTGTTTCTTCAAAAATCGTGAATACATGTGAAGCAAAAGGTAAGGCTATTTTATTGGCAAGACCAGGTGTGACATCAGATTCATGGATGACGACTGGCACACCTGCTAATTTCGCTGCCATCACAACGGGTACAGAGACGAACCCTCCCTTTGAAAAGACAACCTGTGGCTTTACTTTTTTTATAATACGAAAAGCCTGCATCATTCCAGCAAGCACTTTAAATGGATCTGTAAAATTTTTCATGGAGAAATAACGACGCAATTTACCACTCGCAATGCCATAAAACGGAACATCGGGGAACGCCTCGCCAATTAATTCTTTTTCAATACCTTGCTCTGAGCCAATATAGTGGACATCATAACCAAGTTCTAGTAAAGACGGGAGTATCGCCTGATTTAACGATACATGGCCAGCTGTCCCACCACCGGTTAAAATGATTGTTTGTTGTTTCACACAAATTCTCCTATTCCTTAAAAACCATTGTAGTTAGCACTACTTTTTGTTTACAGTGTTCTATTTTACTATATGCTGACGAAAAGATATAGATGAAGCATGAAAATTTCAGCTTTTCTCTCTTTACATATGCTATACTTGTTCATTATGTTCATGAAGGAAGTAGAAAATATGTATCAAACATCCACAATTAAGGAAAAATACGTGCTGCTTTTAAAAATGATTGTCCCTATTTTAGTGACACAGGTAGCTATTTATCTTATTTCATTTTTTGATATTTTAATGTCTAGTCGTTACGGGACGGTTGATTTAGCAGGTGTTTCGATTGGTTCCTCCATATGGATGCCGATTTATACTGGACTTTCAGGTATACTCCTAGCTATTACCCCAATTGTCTCCCAGCTTGTGGGAGCGAAAAAAGAGATGGATGCAAAAAAGGCAGTCCAGCAAGGCATTTATGTCGCCATATTGCTAGCGATCCTTATTTTTACAGGACTCTTCTTTGGCATTGATTGGATACTTAGTAAGATGAACTTAGAATCTGCTGTACATAACATTGCAAAAGGCTACATCTATGCGATGTGTGCTGGTCTTTTGCCACTTTTCTTATTTTTTGTGATGCGTTGCTTTATTGACGCTCTTGGTCAGACACGGGTCACGATGATCATTACCTTAATGACAACGCCAATTAATATCATGCTGAACTATATCTTTATTTTCGGCAAATTCGGTGCACCTAAGCTTGGCGGCATCGGGGCTGGTGTAGCGACAGCAATAACGTACTGGCTAATATTCATGATTACTGTATGGATTATCGCTAAACGAGTACCGTTCGAACGATTCCGCCTGTTTCATGATTGGCCTAAGCTTGAATGGCTTCGATGGAAGGAAATTTTATTAATTGGGGTACCGATCGGTATTTCCCTATTTGCAGAAACGAGTGTATTTTCTGCTGTGACCATGATGATGAGTAATTTTAGCACAGAAATCATCGCAGCCCATCAGATTGCTATCAATTTCACTTCTCTGTTATACATGGTTCCGCTCAGTATTTCTATGGGTGTCACAATATTAGTAGGTTTTGAGATCGGCGCTGGTCGCATGCGAGATGCTCGTATGTATAGCTATCTATGTGTCGGCACAGCCATTTTATTTAGCTTTATATCAGCTTGTATTTTGTTTATTTTACGTGAACCTGTAGCACATATGTATACGACAGATAAGATGGTACTTGAATATGCCGTACAATTTTTAGTCTACGCAGCCATTTTCCAGCTATCTGATGCGATACAAGCACCAGTACAAGGCGCATTGAGGGGCTATAAAGATGTCATGATCACGTTTATCATGGCCATTATATCTTATTGGGTGATTGGCTTGCCAGTTGGGTATACCCTTGCCACACACACGGATTTCGGGCCATTTGGCTATTGGATTGGCCTTGTGGCAGGTTTAACAATGGGTGCGGTTACTCTTTTAATCCGTCTGTTGATTGTTCAAAAAAGAGTCACTGTTTAACGACAAAAAAATCGCTTTTCTCTAACTTGAGAAAGGCGATTTTTTAGCGTAAAACACCTGTACGAATGATTTTCACTTGAACAGACGGCACTAGCTGTAAGGATGCATAGATAGTATGCCAATCCTTCTGAAACATCTTGGGGTGATAAGCACGAATATATCGACCAATCCCCAACATATCCGATTGCTGAACTTGAAGAATTCGCAAAACCTCCTCAAACTCTGCCTGCACATGGTCTTGAATCAACTGCTGAACCTCCTTGAAAATGGGGTCTTTATATAAATGGTCATGTGCAAATTCCTCAATTTCTACCTCGATGAGATAATCCATGTCTATTCTTTTTAATTCCTCATTCACCCTCCATTGACGCTTGATATGAATGACATCAGCCGTTATTGGCATCGCTTTTCCATCATGTTTCCACATATAGCTCATCCGTGCTTGTTTGCTAGGTTGATTCATTAAGAGAAGCATCGTGAGCGATTGTTTTGGTGTTAATACTGTACCCGTAAACGTTTGACCTGAGAACAAAGCAACGCCTGCCGCAACAGCATGCTTTTTATCCTCACTTAACTGAATATAAGGTAGTGCAATATCAATTGTCTGTTCAAATAGCATGGAGCCAACCGTCTGTAAATCTAATTTCGGAAAAATTGTATTTTCCTCTGTGCTTTCCATAAAACGTTCATAATAGCCTCCTGCACCCCCTGCTAAATCCTTTGTTAGCTCAATAAACGGCTTGACATCCCCTTCAGTTACAGCTATTTTTATCGAAATCGGGTTTTGGGGATCACGAAAATAAATATCTAAAATATCATAAAGAGGCTCTCTTACCGTTTGATCCGATACAAGGATGGTCGATAGCTCAGATAAATCAAGTGTTTGTTCTACTTTTAAATTGGCTTGATTCCGTACATCTCTTGGTGAAATACCGTCCGCTTCAATCACTTCATTTTGCTGAGCTGCTGTATTCGGATAGGCATAATATCCCTTGTATGCCCCTATATATCCGTCCACCCCAACGAGCGTCACAACGGAAGCGTTTTTATAAAGTCGTTCATCCCAACAGCCAGCTAAAAGTAACATAGACAAGAGGAGCATAATCCCTTTACGATACACGTTTTCCCCTCCATTTATTCCAACAAATTATCATCATTGGTAGTAGAATCGTAAACACTATGAGTACGTAGTGTATAGAATTTTTGATAAACTCAATGCGCTGAAATTGCATGACAAGTAGCGGTAGGATGGCTAAGAGAAGATGATAAATAACAATAAATCTTTTCGGATGCTTTCGCTTTTTTGACAAATAAAGCACACGAAAGGACAAACCAAAGATCATAACCGTAACAATGGACCACGAAAGCCAAATATAGATGAAAAAAATATCCAGCCGTTTTACAAAAGTCACTTCCTGTGATTTTAATATATACATAATAGGCTCTGGTATCAGTTGAACCTCCTCCAAAGCAAAGAACATTTGTGTAAAGACAACCGAAATAAAATAAAAGATAAAAATGACAAGTTGGTAAATCAATAAGGGCTTTCCCTTCACTTGTACATCCTGTTTGAGAAATGGACGATAAAGGAGGTACATTTCAATCCCAAAATAAGCATACATGCTATGAATCATGCCCGCCATGATTTGCCTAGTATTGTTCCACTCAACGGGAAAAAGATTACTCCACGTTAAATCTGGAATAGCCAGCATTAAAAAAATGACAAAGAGGAAAATGATAGGAATTAGCATGACACCAATATTGATGATGGTTTCTGGTCTAACTAAATTGGCATACAAAGAGAGCCCTACAATCATCATGACAACAATCCATTCAGGTGTTTGGGGCAAGACCCATGAGGCCAGAACATACCCCATATAGGCAATTAATACAGCTGATATTAATAACCAATAGATAAGATAGACCCAGCGAAAGAACCCATTTAAAAAGAAAAATTGATAATAGCGTTCAAAAAATAACAGCAAGCCGTAATGGAAGATGCTAGCAAGGAAGAAGACATACCATGCACTATGTTGGCTGTATATGATTAACGGTGTTTGAAAGGCAATGTAGACAACACCTGTCTGAATGATAAAGAGTAGTAAAAAAAATTGTGCCTTTGATAGAGAAAAATTCATGGTGTATCCTCATTTTTTCCCTTTTCATCCTTGGGTGGTTGAAAGGAAGTGACTTGGACTGTCGGTTTAATGAATGGCCAGCGTAAAAAAATTTTATAAACAGCTTTCGGTTGAAAAGGTACGATAGGTGAAAAATACGGCTGTTTCAATGACGTTAAACTAATTAAATGAATTAATAGGATGACAACCCCTACCACAATGCCTAAAAACCCAAATAATGAGGCAAGTAGCATAAACGGAAAACGGAGCATGCGAATCGTGCTATTCAATTCAACAGACGGAACAACATAGCTTGAAATGGCCGTTAAGGCGACAACTATGACCATTAAGTTCGACACGAGTCCCGCACTTACAATGGCATCTCCTATCACTAATCCCCCTACGATCCCAATCGTTTGCCCTACTGATTGTGGTAAACGAATACTTGATTCTCGAATGAGCTCCATAATAATCTCAAGTATAAGTGCTTCAATTAACGGTCGATAAGGTATATCATTAACATCATTCTTTACTTGATTACTTAATTCTAAGGGTAATACCTCAAAGTGAAAGCTAATCACAGCAATATAAAATGCTGGTAAAAAAACCGCCGTTACAAACGACAGTAAACGCACTATTTTATAAAAAGAGCCAACCACTACCCGACTATTATAGTCATCAGGTGTTTGATAGAAAGAGAAAAATGTCACAGGGCCAATCAAGGCAGACGGCGAAATATTGGTCATGACCACAACTTTACCCTCCACTAAGTGGGCTACCACACGATCTGGATGCTCTGTATTTAACAATTGTGGAAATGGCGATAACACGGAATCCTCTAGTGCATCACTTAACTGGCCAATGCTATAAAAATAGTCGATTTTAATGTCCGCAATCCGCTTTTCCATCTCTTGTAAGGTTTCAGGCTGTATAACCCCATCCATATAGAGATAATAAGCTTTAGTGTTAGTTTGTTGTCCAATTGTAAAAGATTTGACCACAAGAGCGGGATTATTCACTCGTTTTCGTATCAATGTTAAATTGGTATCCGCCCGCTCCACAAGACCCTCATGGGAGCCTCGCAGAATATGTTCATTGTTTGGCTCCTCAAGGTTACGACGAACTTCATTGGTAATCGCTAACGTCAGCATTTTTCCCGTATCAGGCAAAATCACGAGCGTTTCACCTTGGCAGACCCGTTCAATCGCTTTCGGTAGCGCAAAATTATCAAGTGTTGTAAGTAGGGTTTCACTCCAAAAAGGTTTTTCTGTATCTAAACGTGCATAAATCGTATCCAGTATTTTTTGTACTTCCTTCGCATCAACAAGAGAAGCGTAAAAGCATAAAATAGCCGTGTCCCCTTCATGCCAATCTATTTGTCTGACGGTCAAATCCGAGGAATGGTAGAATGCTTTTTGTAGGCTTTTCATCATATACTCCACTTTATCCATAAAACGCCTCCTCTACTGGAGAGTATAAGCATTTTTCGTGTATTTCAAACGCTTAGTTCGTGTGATTCCACGCCATGAAAAAAAGATGCCCTCTAGAACATTTGGGCATCTTCATGATCAGCTATTTTTTAAAATAAGCTTCAATATCCTCATACATAAAGGGCGTTCCCTCTATTTTTTCATGGTGATTATGCAATGCTGTCATTCGATTGATAATTGGGGCTAATTTTCCTTCATCCTCCTGCGTCAAATTGAAGGCGACGCCATAAGAATAGATTTGGTATTTTTCTTCTAAGGTCCATCTAAAAGTACCCTCTAGGTTAAATGATTGATTCATTAAAATAAAGCTAAATTTAAATTTCATCGTTTGATTAACGGGTAGCTTCAAAGAAGAGCGAATCTTCATCCCGCCTAAGCTAATATTTTCAATGATGATCGGCGTATGACCGATATTAATTTTTTGCTCATTCATTTCGATAATCGTCATGAAGCCCTTCACATAGGCCGGGAATTGAAAACGATAATATTTGCGCCGTTCCACCACAGGTTTTTTATGAACAATGGCTTTTTGTGGTGTTAAAATGCCTTGTACCAGCATTTTTTCAAAGGCTTTCGCGGGAACAGCCTTCGTATAAATACTACCTTGCAAATAATCACATTCTTGCTGCTTTAAAAAGATAAATTGCTCGTAACTTTCAACTCCTTTTGCCACAACCTGAATACCAAGCATTTTGGCTAAATAAATCGTTGTTGAAATGAGTCCATTTTCAATCGGACGATCATAACGAATTTCACGGATAAACGCTTCATAGATATGGAGTGTCGTTGGTTGGAATGTTCGCAATGATTCTAAGGAAGAGTAGCCTGTTCCAAAATCGCCAATAGCAATTTTAACACCGATGTCTTGTAATTCTTTGAGAACGGCCATCACACTTGTACTATTTTTTAAGATGGTACTTTCGCTAATCTCGAACTGTATATAATGAGCGTCAATCGAATTTACCTGTAATTGCTCTTGGACAAACTGAATAAAGCCCTTTTTCATCAGACGGATTGGCGATATCTTAATACTAATTGTTCGCAGCACATGCCCTTGCTGCTTCCAGTGCTGTAACAACACACATGCTTTTTTAATCACCCAATCTGTAATGATGTGAATCATATGGTTTTCTTCCGCTAATGGAATAAATTCACCAGGTGACACAAGGCCCCATTCTTTATGATGCCAACGAATTAACGCTTCTGCACCGTTGATAACCCCCTTTTGCGGCTCCACCAATGGTTGGAAATATAATTCGAATTCCTCATTTAACATGGCTTGTCGCATATCTCGGTCTAACACGTACTGTTTATAGGAAGTAATATCCTCTGTAAAGGCATAAATATGAAAACGATTCCTTCCCTGCTGTTGCGCATAGCATAAAGCTGAATATGCATTTTCTAATAAAATATTTCTCGTTAAGCCCTCCTCTGGGTAAAAAGCAATACCTATGCTAGCAGATAGGTGCAAGCGATAGTCTTTTATCGAAAAAGGTGTATCAAAGGTTTTCAGTATACGGCTAGCCAGCGCGTAAATATGTTGCTTGCTCACATATTTTTTAATGACAATGATAAAATGCTGATTGTCTAAACGTGCCATGTAACTGTGATCATCTGTTAGTGTTGAAAAGTAGTTGGTCACCGTGCGCAGAAGCTCATCACCAATTTTTGTACCTAGCGCATTATTTAAGATATGAAAGCGGTTAATCGAAATATATAATAGTGCGAAGGGTTCGCCAGCTAAGCATAAGGTATCAACTTTATCATGTAAGCTCAAGCGATTTGGTAAACCTGTCAATTCATCATAATACACTAAATAATTAAGCTTCTTTTCCCGTTCAATCTCCTTTGTAATATCCGTTACTAAGCCGAAAATATGGTTGACCTCCCCTTGCTGATCTAGTCTCGGCACAATCTGTTCCAGTAACCACTTTGTCTGATTCTCCCCCGTTAGGATACGATAAATCACTTGATAGCTTTTGCCTGAAGCGAGATGATCTGTATACGCTAATACTTCCTCACGATGCGCAGGATGAATCATATTAATCCATACTTCTGAGTCTTCGTAAAGCCTGGCTAATGGAATACCTAGAATTCCTTCCAGTCCTTTAGAGGCGAACAGCATATTGCCACGAATAGAATCTCGCATCCAAATCCCTGCATCTAAATTGTCAAAGATAGAATGATAGTTGGCTAATGTATCATTTAGCGTTTTCTCAAGTAATTTGAAAGCCGTTTCGTCTTTGACAACCCCAATCATCTTAAAGGGCTTGTCATCCTTCCAAATGACTTCAGCGGCCGCCTGTAGAAAACGCAGTTCATTGGTTTTACCGTGATAAATTCGGAAGTCACTGTCAAAATTAGTCCCTTTTCGAGCATGATTAAATGTATCATATGTCCTTTCATAATCATCTGGATGAATGAACTGGAAAACGTGATCAATACCATCGTTATCTGAACGTGCAAAGCCAAAAATATGATAAAAATTATCCGAGCAAAACAGTTTGTCATGCTGAATAAAGTACTCCCAGCTCCCAACTGCCGCAATATGCTGGGCGTAATTTAAATGCTTCTCATGGAGCATTAACTGATGCTTCATGGCTGAATACGTGGACATATCTTCAATGATTAAATAGAGCCCCTCCGCCTGATTGTCGTCATTTTTGATTGGTATAAATGTCAGTACTAGGCTTAGATTTTGTCCTTGATGCTGTAGTCTTTCAATATCAATTTTGACCGACTTTCCTCGTAATGTTCGATTGAACGCTCTTTTTAATCGTTTATAATCTACATCAGTCAGAATTTTCTTGAAATCTTCAGCATGACTAGGTCGATCTTGTAATACTTCATAGAGTGCTTCTTGATTGACGTAAATAATTTCGCCATCTGCCGAAAACACAATCATCATATCGGGGTGATACTTGGCAAAGGACATGGCATATGAAAATAAACCATGGTCTTGAGCTGTTGCCAGCGCAATCGTATGTGGTCTTTCTTCCTTTGTAAAAAATTGCTTTAATAGATTCGGCTTTTTCATCCATCTCACCTCTCCCTACTTTTTACCCACTACTTATTTATCAATTCCCCCAAAATACAGTTTAAAAACTACTATTTAGAAAAGGGAAAGAAAAGTTTCATCGACCTTTTTTCGCTGGAGAACCGCTCTTTTTTTAGGGGGACTGCTCTTTTTATTTGGATAACCGCTCCTTTTCGAGGGTGAAGCGCTCTTTTTTTCAGGATAACCGCTCCTTTTCGAGGGTGAAGCGCTCTTTTTATCAGGATAACCGCTCCTTTTCGAGGGTGAAGCGCTCTTTTTATTAGGTGATGCCCCCTATCCAAAGAAATAGTTCATGTGTTTTTCTTAAGGTACTACGATTAATTCCATATCCAATAGCCAGCGATCAATGGCTTGCTTCGGATAATAGACTTTGTCTCCTACCTTCACATGAGGGATTTCGCTTATGTAACTATTTGATCCATCTGGCACTTCTGTTAATTTTAGCACTTCCACTACACTGATTCCTAAATAATCAGCTGCCTCTTCTTGTGACAAAAGCTGGTGTTGCACGGATTCCTTTGGCTGCTCTTTTAAACTAGTGGCGATGAGCCAGCTTCCTATTAAAAACGACACCGCTAAGGAGAAAATCGCCATTGTTATGCTATATTGTTTCAATTCTATCCTCCCTTTCTCATCAAATTTTACCATTAATTCAATAAAAAAAGATGCTCTATAAGCCTTTAAAGACTTGTAGAGCATCTTTCTATTCATAAATGATTATTTTTGGATAAATTGTTGTGTCCAGTAGTTACCTGATTTCACATAACCTACACCGATGTGTGTAAATTTACCGTTTAAAATGTTCGCACGGTGTCCTGGTGAATCCATCCATGCTTGTACTACTTCTTGTGGTGAACGTTGACCTTGAGCAATGTTTTCACCTGCAGCTTTATAAGCGATGCCTAAAGCTTTCATACGATCAAATGGTGAACCAAATGTTGGGCTCGTATGTGAGAAATAGTTTTTACTTTGCATATCTTGTGATTTTTCACGAGCTGCAGCCATTAATTTTGCATCTGTTTGAAGTGGTGATAAACCAGCTTTTGTACGCTCAGCGTTTGTTAATTTTACTACTTCTTGTTCAAATGCGTTCACATCTGAAGTTGTTGTTGATGGTGTTGAAGTAGTTGGTGGTGTTGCTGGCTTTTCATTTTGTGATGATTGATTATTATTTGGCTTTGTTGGTGTTGTATTATTTGTTGTTGGCGTCTCATTAGATGGTGTAGATGCCTGTGGAAGCTTAATCGTCCACTTATGATTATTGTTTGACCATTTATAATAATAAACATTACAGTTTGTTGATTGCTGTACGGAATTCCCCTCTGTTGTATTGGCAGCAGCAGAAGCTATTTGAATTGGAGCTGCTAAAAGAAATGTTGCACAAATTGCAGTTAGTGTTTTTTTCATGTTTGCAATTCCTCCTTCTCTGCCACTAATCGTAAGGGATGATTTTCATTAAAATCTTACCAACATCTGCTAACTGCACCAACGAAGAAGAAAATGCGCGAAAAACCACGTTTTTTTCGCGTTATTTTTTAGCAGGTTTCACCAATCTATGAAATACTTACGTTTGAAAGAGGGTTGACACCCCTCCTAAACTCGTAAATATTTTAGAAAATAAACAGCTAATATGAATAAAAAATGTATGTTTTATACACTCATTTTTTAACCGCCTTGCTTCATTTTTCTCTTTGCATCACCCTAGAAATGGCTAGTGTCGTAGCCTCATGTCAACCTAATATTACAATCGTGTTACAAAATCGTTACATTCCGTTTACATAAAAATAAAACAACCTGTGTAAAGCTACACGGATTGTTCCGGTGCAAAATTCACAGGTTGCTTTATTCTTCAATTAGTCCCAATAACAGGTAAAGAAACGACATTCTCTCCTATAATAACAAGTTTTGCTGGCATTTTTAGATATTCTGGGAGCCATTGCACCATTCCATAAGCATATTGGAACAACATTGGGTTTTTGATGCCCTTAATTGGTACATAGCCTTTCATACGATAAATCGTTTCAGGTAATGCACGCACCCAATCTTCAAACTGCTCCTGTGTAAATTCCTGATCTGTGAAATCTACTAAGCGAGAGCCTAGCTGCATTGAGGCTATTGGTGCTTTAACTATATCTGCTTTATCGACCTGTGTCGTTGCCTTCAGCCCCTCTAATAAGCTGAGTGGTACACGTCCATTTGTTGTTTGCAATATAAAGGCATGGGGGTTTAAGCCCTGCAGTTCATAGACCACCTGACCTTGCTCTGCCTCTGTTAATAAGTCTGTTTTATTTGCTAATAATAGATGTGCATGGCGAATTTGCTCTAGAAATAAAGAGCGCACTTGAGGTGTTAACGTATCACGGTGTAGCCAGAGCTTAGAATCCGCCACCGTAATAATACCTTTCACATTGAGCTGATCTGCAAAAAGCGGTGAAAAAACGGCATCCAAAGCTTCTACAGGATGTGCTGCACCTGTTGTTTCGATAATGAGCACATCAAAATCACTATCTAATAGAAGAGATTGAATTTGTGCCTCTGTTTTTTCAGCACCTGAACAGCAAATACAGCCCTCTAGCATCTCCTTGAGCGGGATATCTTTTTCCACTGCCTGTGAGTCAAATGGTAGCTTCCCGAGCTCATTCATAATAACAGCAGGCTTTAAATTCTTTTCTTTTAGCTGGCGAATGACATCTGTCAGCATGGATGTTTTGCCACTCCCTAAAAAGCCACTAAATAGGTACACATCTTTCATGTTAGCTCCTCCTATAAAAAAAGCTGTCGCAGATGCCGTGAAAGACAACTGTTGCGACAGCTACATTGTTAGTTTGTTGTTTCCTCTGTTTTTTCGGCTGTTCCTACAAGAAGCTCTTTCGCTTTTAGTAACTGAGGATCATCAGCTTTCATTTTTGCACGTAACGCATCCATTAATGCATACGTTGTATTACCTGTTAGAATGCCTGTTTCTTCAAGGTTGTTCGCTGCTTGTAGTTTTTCTACTGCCTGTGCGGTATTGTCATCAAAGATCCCATCTACTTCACCAGGCTCATACCCTAGCACCTGAAGCATCTCCTCTGCTGCTTTCACAGATTCAGATTGTAGGCCTGCCTTCATTTCTAAAGAGGCATTCAAGTATGGTAAAGAGGCATAGGATGGATACGCAACTTTGACATCAGGCACAATTCCTTTTTCATTAATCCAGTTGCCCTTCGGTGTTAACCATTTACCTGTCGTAAATTTCAAATTAGAGCCGTCTTTTAATGGTGTAACATTTTGGACAGTTCCTTTACCGAATGATGTTTCACCAACAACTTTAGCACCAACTGACTCTTTTAATGCTCCTGCCAAAATCTCAGAGGCTGAAGCACTGCCACTATCAACTAGTACCGTAATCGGTAGGTTATATTTTTTACCTGCAATGGCATTTGTAATTTGAGGCTCCGCATCTTTTTCTTGTACCTGCACAATCGCCTTTCCTTCTGGTACAAAGAAATTAGAGATATCGACTGCAGCCTTTAGGTAGCCACCAGGATTTTGACGTAAATCTAATACAATGCCCTTCATTCCTTTGCCTTCATACTCAGTAAGGATTTTTTCAAGCTCTTGGGCAGTTTGTTCACTAAATGTTGTAACTTGAATATGGGCAATATTGCCATCCAGCATTTCACCATAAACGGTTTCGACTGGGATGTCATCACGAACAATCGTCATTTGAATAGGTTCCGTATTTTCGCCACGTTTTACCGTTAATTTTACGGGTGTTCCTTTTTCGCCACGAATGAGTGCAACTGCCTCTGTTGCACTTAAGCCCTGAATACTTTTCCCATCAACTGTTAAGATAATATCTTTTGGTAATAAGCCTGCCTTTTCAGCAGGAGAATTTTTGATAGGTGACACAACTGTAATATAACCATTACGTTCTTGGATTTCTGCACCAATTCCTTGGAAGCTCGAAGATAAGCCAGAATTAAATTGATCCGCTTCTTCCTTTACCATGAAATCGGAATAAGGATCGCCTAATGCATCAAACATACCATTGATCGCACCATCGACCACTTTTTCATCGTCAATATCTTGGTAATAGTTATTTTTCAGTAAATCAAATGCTTCATATAATTTTGTAAATTCCTCTCGTTCAATCGGAACTTTCACTTCTACTACTTTCTTATCACCAAAGGTTAACGCAAATATTGTTAAACCTGCCGTAATAAGAATTGTAAAGAACATTAGCATGATAAATTTAAACGGTTTCAGTTGTATAAATTGTCCTGCTGGCTTTATTTCAGCTGGAGTCGGCTCCTGCTGCTGTTCTGTACTTTCTTTTTTCTGTTCATCCATCTTGATTGTCACCACTCTCATTTACACTAACTTGTTGTCACACTACTACCATCTTAACAGGTTATCCAGAAGACGAAAAGAAAAAGACTGTCAAAATTTCATGACAGACCTTGTCCGATCATGCTTCATTCTAACTAGCATTCCAGCACCTATTCAGCCATCATACTACTAAGTTTAGGCATATTATGGTACTGCCTTTTAATTTTACTCATTTCCTAGTAGCAGTCAACAAAAAACTCAAAGAATCATAGAAATGCTATAAGAATATAACGTGCCAGTGTCCAAAAAAGTTGCATCCTATCAGGAATTATTCATGAGTTTTTGCAGTTTTTTATATACGGAATGCACGGTTAATCGATGAAAGGCAATCAATTGTCCTTTATAAACCACTGAAAAAATACCATATGGTGTCGGTGATTTCTCCATCAGCTCTTCTCTCGTTTGAAGATCCACCAGCACTGGCTGCAATCCTAATTTTTCTGCAGCTAATTGAATATTTTCCGTGGCGACGTCTACATATGGACATTGAAAGGAACGTAAAATCGTTAAATGAGGAAATCTCGTTAATCGTTCCTGCCAATTATCAGGAAAGTATGGCCGTTCAACGCTTTCATGAAATGGAAAGGCCCATAATTCAAAATCATTGAGTGCTGTTGCCATATGTTGAAACTGGTGCTGTAAAAATAAATCCTTGCTTGGCGTCCAGGAAGTTTGGTCATTTGTAATGACCACCACTCCCTTTTTCCCACGTTCCTTGGCATCCTTTAAGCACCTCTTCAGTAATTGTGTACCATAGCCCTTACCCACTGCACTTACCCATAAACAGTGAATCACCACATAGCCATCTGCATGTACAACTCTTGAAGAGTATTCCGCGTCTGTATATTCTATAAAACCTACTTGTTTTTGATTTTCAAGTACTTGTATGTAATGTAAGCCCTTTTCAAATTGTTGATTAAGCCATTTGTTTTTGTTCTGATAGCCTTTTGTTTTTTTCTTGCTTCGTAAACAAAAGCTGCCCTTCCCCTCTAACAGCTCACTATTCATTTCAATCAGCTCTATATGTTGTGTCAATGCTAGTCCCCCCATCCATTGATTGTACTAATTTTACCATTTTAAGTGAATCATTCAACGATCATCGGAATCGCCTTTTCACTTGTTGTCGCATATGATGCAAGTAATGACAAATGTAAGGAGGAAGAATAATGGGGAGAAATAATAAACCGAGCCAAGGCAATGAATCCATAGAAATTTATGCGGCTAAGCTAGCCTATATTGGCACAGCCATTTCAACATTAGGGGATGGTTTACAAACCATTGCAGCGGGACTCGCATTAGAAGCGCTCCAAAACGCGAACAATGATTCTTCTCAACCTAATAATGGCAATGGAAATGGGAATCAAACAGTTAAAATAGATAATATGCAGAAACAAATTGATTATTTAATTGCTGAGCTTAAAGAAATCAAAAAAATGCTTAAATAACCTTTACATAAAGAAAAGTGTTGAAGACGTTTCAGCTTCAACACTACTGTTTTTTTTCCATTTTCTTATGTGTCCTTTGGATTTCCAATAATTCAGAAACTGTCACAAACTGATAGCCCTGTTTTTCAAGCTCTGGTATGATTTGTTCCATTGCCTGAACCGTTTGTGCTCGATTTCCCCCACCGTCATGAAATAGGACAATATTACCTGCCTTCACACCTTTTAAAACCGTATTCACGATGCGATGAACACCAGGGCTTTTCCAGTCAAGCGTATCTAAATGCCAAGACCACATAACAACCTTATAGCCTTTTTTTGAAATTGCATCAATCATCGCATCTGTATATTGTCCTTCAACTGGTCTAAATAATGTTGGCTGATAGCCTGTAATCCCTGCAATCACTTCATCTGTTTGCTGTATTTCTTTCATTAAATTGGTAACATTTGTTCTTAAAGGGTGTGTATAAGTATGATTGGCCAATTCATGCCCTTCGTCATACATTCTTGTAATCAGCTCAGGATTTTTTTCTGCATTTTGACCGACAATAAAAAAGGTTGCTTTTGCATTATACTTGTCTAAAACATCAAGAATTTCCGCTGTATATTTGCGATGTGGCCCATCATCAAAAGTTAAGGCAATGATTTTTTCATCTGTCTGAATTTCCCAAAGAATTTGACCTGCTTCCTCATAATACTTTCTTCCTTTATTTTCAGAAGAACTCACTTTTACATAAAAAAGCGACACCGTGATTAGACTAAGTGGTAGTAAAAGCAATAAAAACTTTTTCACATTTTCACGTCCCCAAATAATTATTTTCGTACTTTATTATTTGAGGATTTCCTAAAAAAATGCTTATGTTTCGCATTCATTCATTAAAAATTTGATGATGGATATGATGGGCCGGATGTTGCATATACTCCTCTATCAACCATCTCAACGTTCTTTGTTGTTGATTCAACACACATGGCTGGGCCAATGTCTCTTCAGCAAGGTGGTCCAGTACATACATGATTTTTTTATTGATGCTTGTCCACAACATTAAAATATCTTCTATTGGTAATTCCTGATAGCCCTGTAACGCGACCCATTGTACTTGGTCGTATGTAGTCACTACATAGGGTGAAGCTTCATACTGCATTTGAAGAAATCGTTCGAGATTGACAATAGCCGAATCACATAAATGACCAATTACTTCTTTTTTGGACCATTTATTTGGAGCAGGTCGTTGTGTTATTTCCGCTTCCGTCATCACACGAAATACTTCTGGTACTTTTATAAGCCAATAATGTAATTGTTCAACTGTCTTTTGCATGAAGGTCACTCCCTTCGGAAACAATTGTTACGTAATATTCTAATAATGCAATCACTGCCTGCACCCGCTTATGTTCGATTTCAATTTTAAAGGAAATCCATATAATGGCGACATTAAAACTCAAGACGGCTAATGCAACGATTTGGACAAGTGACATGCCGATCATGAGCTTGCTATTCATGGTTGTAGCTAGCAATGTTAGCACGGATAAAATAACACCACTCATGGTAATAAACATGGGCTTCATGCGGATTATCTCATTTGCCTGTACCATTAACAAATGGACAATAAATCGCAGCTCTTGCCTTGTATATTGTTGTTGAAGGATAACAAAATAGGACTGATATACATCCTCATCAAGCTGTTTATGCAATATATTTTTATGCATCTTCTGCACAAATTGATCACAGAAATCATGCGCCAACGCTTGCTCTGGCTGTAGCTGTTCTTCTTTGTGTTCTATAAAAGCGACCCTCAAACCTCCTCATCCTCTCATATTAAAACTTTCACTCCATTTATTATATGAAGGAAAGAGAGCCGTGTAGTACGAATTGAAGCAAAGTCGTTTATTTTTGAGTGTCTTTTCGCCGTCCTCTACTTAATCCAAAAATAGCTGTTGCGAAAACAAAAACCGCCGTACAGAGCCACATAGTTAGCCCATTCCAAGTGCCTTTAGCAATCGTAAAATTCACCAATAGCGTTATTTGCATGATACAAATGGCGATATAAAGCATAAATGTGTAATTCAACCGAGAACCTCCATTTTCTAAGATCCAAAAGCGAATACAAGATCCGTCTCACAAACTATTTCTCCATCTACCAGTGCAATCCCTCTGCCTTTCCCGACAGCGCCCTTCACACGCGTAATCTCCACCTCTAGATGTAGCTGATCACCAGGCTTTACTTGCTTTTTAAAGCGACAATGATCGATTCCTGCTAATAAACCTAATCTTCCCTCATTCCCAGCCTTTGTCAGCATAATCACTGCACTAACCTGTGCTAATGCTTCAACAATTAGCACACCTGGCATCACAGGATACTGTGGAAAATGACCTTTAAAAAACGCTTCATTAATCGTTACATTTTTCAGCCCCACTGCGCGCTTGCCCTCTTCTAACTCCACAATACGGTCTACCAAAAGAAATGGATAACGGTGTGGCAAAATAGCTTGTAATTGTTGACTTGTTAACATATGAATTCCTCCAACGTATTTTTATAATCTTATTCTAACACTAAATATTAGTACTAGGTAATAAAATTTCATTAGTATTATTCATTAGTTTTCTGAATTATTTTTCATTATTTTTTCAATATTTCTTTATCGACAGCTACACAATAGCTAGAATATAATATTCCATGCATTCACCCTAGAATGATTAGTTTATTAGAATAGGATGGTTTCGCATGTTATCTTTTATCGCAATAGTTCTTTTATTATTTTTAATTCCAGGTCCTGCAGTAATTATTACCATTACACAAACATTAAAAAGCGGAAAAAAGAATGGTATTTATACAGCTTTAGGTATCGGTCTTGGTGACTTGGTTCATACATTAGCGGCTGTTTTAGGTCTCTCTGCTATTTTAATGAAATCAGCCACTGCCTTTGAAGTGGTGAAATATATTGGTGTGGCATACCTTGTTTACTTAGGCATTCAGATGCTCCTCACAAAGCCAAAGAAAATTGAGCAACCGACTGTCGAACAAAGTCCTGCTAGTACTTCATTCCGTCAAGGCTTTTTAGCAGAAATCCTCAATCCAAAGACGGCACTGTTTTTCCTTGCCTTCCTACCGCAATTTGTTCAGCATAACGAGCAATCTGTCACAAGCCAATTGCTAACACTCGGTATAACATTTGTCGTGATGAGTGCTTTATATACAATCCTACTCGCAGTTATTACAAGCTTCATTGGTGAAAAAATCTTTACAAAAACAAGCGGTAGCTCACACTGGCTCGAAAAGACAGTTGGCTTCGTTTATATCGGTCTCGGTGTGCGTTTAGCATTACAGACACAAAGTAGATAATTTGGAGAAGAACACAAAAAGTGTTCTTCTTTTTTTGCAGGAAAATGGAGGATTATAGCCAATAATATTAAAAAGGAGGGTTACATGTGAATCAACGTCAAGAAAATTTATTTCAGCAGCTAGCCAATTATCGTGGCGAGCTGCTTCACTTACTGGAGCATGTGTCAGAAGAAAAAGCGAATATCATCCCAGCTGGATTTCATAATAATATTCGCTGGAATATGGGTCATGTTTATCTCGATCAATATTTATGGATAGATGCATTAACAAAAGAAAAGAATACAGAACTAGAAGCTCTCAAGAAATGGTTTGGGTTTGGTACATCGCCAAGGCATTTTGACGACGAAACGCCATCCTTTGAGGAGTTAAAAATGTATTTGGCTCAGCAGCCTGCCCAATTAAAGGAGCAGTATGGTCACCGATTGTCAGAGGAATTCCGTCCTATTGATATGGGTATGCAAACCATTGAACAAGTACTGTTACGCACCATCTTTCATGAAGGGATGCATTTACAAGCAATTTTAACCATTCATCGATGCCTAAACGAAGCAACAGACCGAGTTTGATACTGGGTCTGTTGCTTACTTGTTTATTGATAATTTTCAAGATAGTTGCCTTTTTCAAAAATTTCTTTCGGACTTAAAGCAGTCCACTCCTCTATCGATACATCGGGATGCAAATCAAGATAGGATTTTACCATTTTATATCCCTCACTATACCCATATTGATAGGGTAGATCATTTCCACCTCTAATTATATCTAATGCACGATTCAGATCAGGCTTATCCAAATCTGCTGCAACATCTGCCCAGTAGACTTTGTTGTAATCTAAATCAACTCGCGTAAAGTTCAAATCAGGGTAAACTAATTTTTCAAACATCACAGCCCTTCCTTCAAATATGAGATGATCTAGCACTTTATCTTCACCACGTGGGCGGTTTTCAGTTGCAACACTATGATGATATTCATGAGCGATAATGGCCCTGATAGATTCATCGGTATAATATTTATTATAGAGGGCTGTTATTTTACCTGCACCTATCGTTACCATATTCGCGTTAACATCTGTGGCTGGAAACACACATACCGTTGTTTCATTATTAGTTGGAAGAAATTCAGAAGATTTGAATAGACCCTCTTTGATACTCTTTTCAGTTGCTTCCCTATCAATTTTTTCGCTTAATAATTGATTTTCTTTCAATTGTTTGGGCGTGATATTCAACACCGTCTCAGCCATATTTATATATTCACCATTCTCAAAACATGCACTATAAACAGGATCAATGACCTCTTCTCGATAGATGTCCAATGGCGAACGATCTGGGTCACTTTCTACCTTTTCTGTATAGTTTTGAAAAAGCTCATAAGCATGAATTATTTTAAATGGTTGCTTTGTTTCAGGATGTTCGAATGAAACTGTGATACTTTCTACATCTGGTTTCTCATGAGAAGGCTTTTCTGTTTGTGCACAGGCACTAAGCATGAAACATAACATTATTAATACGATAAAACCCTTTACATAATTCATCCTTTTCATCCATCCTTTTCATCAATAAATATTTTAACCATGCTAAAGTCATTAACGATATGCCCTGTCGCTCGACTGTTTGTGTTTGCATGATTTAGTATCCTTTCCGTTCAAAAAATGGGCTCGCTAGAAGACTAGCATCCGTGCAAATATGCGTAAGACCAAGCTTTTTTGCATGCGCTTCTATTTCCTGTCCCTGAAAGTCCTTATGTACATAAAGGCTGATCCTAATAGCCTCCATTGTCATATCCCCAAAGCCAACAATTTGATGATGCGCCCTTGCGACATAGGTCTTATTACGGTCTTATTATTTCTTAAAGACTGTTGCCAAGCCGCTACATTAACTGGCTGAATTGCTAACGGTGCCCAAGCATCCAATTGTGTCTGTGAATTATCTTGAGCGTTTACATTATGTACGGTTTCGTAAAATAATTGCAAAATTTCTTCTAAATCATCGTCATAATAGTTTGTAAAATCGAGCATTTATACACCACCTCTTCTCACAATCAATTATACCAATGATAGATATTTATGTAAAATTATAGTAAGCTTATAGATCAAAGTAATCTATAAGCTTTTGTTCTACTGTTTCGGTGTATTGGCTGTCAGCGGATTCGCATTGGCAACTAATTGTACAGGCGTCGTTGTTTGTTGAAAGCTATCCTTCTGTCCTTGATTGGATTTCCCGTAGCCTTTCATCACAGCAAATAATGCCGCACCAACAATGCCCCATGTCAAAAACTTCATTCAATAACCTCCTTTCAGCGTTAGTATTCGAGAACAAATACAGATTATACGCTGTCAAAAAGTAGCTATTAGCGATGGTGACTTTGTTTCATTATACATCTGATAATTAAAACGGTTATTGAATTTAGAGAAAAAATAGTAAGATTTTTATTATATATTGAAGAATATTATGGTAAAATTTCCGATGGTGGTAAATGTTAAAATATAAGGAGGTTATATACCATGAAAAAATTTTTTACAGGGCTATTTTTAACATCTACATTATTTGTAGCAACACCTGCTGATGCAGCAACTCCACAAATCAAAATCGACGATGTTGTGGTAAAATCTGATACAGCACCTGAGCAAAAAAACAATCGAACAATGGTGCCATTACGTGTGATCAGTGAAAATCTTGGTGCACAAGTTCATTGGCAGGATTCACAAATCACCCTTTCAATGGATCAAGCAACCGTTAAATTGAATCTTAATAACCGAACAGTCATTAAAAATGGTGAAAAAGAGCAATTGGATGTACAACCATACATGAAAAACAATCGCACCTATGTACCAATCCGCTTTATTGCTGAAACATTCGGCAGCCAAGTGCATTACAATGAAGGCAAAGTGAATATTACGACTGAACCATTGCGAATTGAAGATGAAAAAATCAAGGTACTACGCTATGAATACCATATGACAATGGGTGGTGTCATTCAGGACATCAAGGGCAATGCCTATCACCAAGCACTTTTCAAAATTTTCCAAGAAAAGAAAGGCGACAAAGTAGAGGCTCCGAAAGATTATTATTGGCACCTAAATCTAGAAACTCCTGGATCTTATTATAAGCTTGGTCAATTTGATTTTATGAGCCATGATCATAACAGTGTCAAACAATATGATATCTATACATTAAATAAACCTTTCCCAGAGGAACTATTACAAGGCTATCCTGAGTATTTACTCCATGATTTCGATGGCGATAACTGGTATATTTTCTCTGAGCAAGCAGTAAAGTCAATACAGCAGCTGATTAATAGTGCATATAATAATGGCTTTAGCAAAATAATTAGTAATACGGTCGCTTAAAAGATTTTTTAATGGCAGCTATACGCAACATATTCTGTAAAAAAATGTGCAAAATATTCATATCAACAATTGATTGATGGAGGTTTGCCTCATGCAGAAATTCCTGTCATTTAGTATAGCGCTACTATTCCTTTTATCTGCTTGTTCGTCGGAAGAAGCTCCGCCCAGCGAGGAAGCAGAAGCCAAAGAACAGACCGTAAATGCACAGCCAAAGGAAAATCTAAACGTTTTGAACGATGATAAAGGTTTGGTAATGGCTGAGTAATGAGAAAAGCGTGTTTTGATATTTTTTATCAAAACACGCTTTTCTACACTATCTTTGTATAATCTGAATAAGGTTGCCACATGTATCATTAAAAACTGCTATTGTGACTTCTCCCGCTTTTGTCGGCTTAAGTGTAAATTCAACGCCTTTCTCCTGTAAACGACTATACTCCTTTTCTAAATCAGCAACTCCAAACATTGTTGCTGGAATGCCTTCAGCGAAGATATTCCTTTGATAGTCCTTTGCTGCAGGATGCTCATCTGGCTCGAGTAATAACTCAGTGCCCTCTAAATCATCAGGCGACACAAGCGTTAGCCATCTATATTTTCCTACTGGGACATCCTCCTTTTTTACAAACCCTAGCTTTTCCGTATAAAATGCTAGTGCCTTTTCCTGATCTTGTACAAAGATACTGTTGACAATAATATTCAATTGCTTTTCCTCCTTTTGAGCGTTTAAGAAGCATCCTTCACACGTAAGCTTTACTCTACCCATCCTTTCAGTAAATCTTTAAGTGGTTCCTTATTGAAGAGAATGACTCGATATTTTCCCTGCCGCTGTGATAGGACGAGTCCAGCACTTTCCAATACAGAGAGATGCTTAGCAATCCCCTGCCTCGAAATTGAAAGTTCATGTTTCATTAGAAGACGCACCGTCAATTCATACAACGTCATCTCATCACACTCAGCCAGTTCATCTAATATCAGTCTCCGAGTCGAGTCCCCTAGTGCTTTAAAAACAGCGTCTGTATCCCAATTCATAGCTTGAGTATAGGCAACTTGCAGGTTGCGTGTCAACTATAAGCAACTTGCAGGTTGCGTGATTTTTGTACGTGTGATCTCTTTATTTGAAGCAGAGCTAATCTCTCGTGATTTGGGTTCTACTAATTTAGAGCGGAGTTCTACCCATTTAGAGCGGCTACTATCCTTTTTCAAGCGCTTTTCTACTCATTTGGAGCGGCTGCTATCCCTTTTTCGAGCGCTTCTCTACTCATTTGGAGCGGCTGCTATCCTTTTTCGAGCGCTTCTCTACTCATTTGGAGCGGCTGCTATCCTTTTTCGAGCGCTTCTCTACTCATTTGGAGCGGCTGCTATCCTTTTTCGAGCGCTTCTCTACTCATTTAGAGCGGCTGCTATCCTTTCATGAGTAAAAAAACAGCAAGCCTGAGTTACCTTACTCAGGCTTACTGTTTTCTTCGATCGGTAACACTGTAGAATATTTAATTTCCCGTAAGGATAAATTCGTTTGAATTCTAGAAACGCCAAGCTTATTTAGTTTTCGGATGAATTGGTCTAAGTCTTGGCGGTCTCGAATGACGACCTTTAACAAATAATCATAGGCACCTGTTAAGCAATGACATTCCAAAATTTCGGACATTGTTTTCAAGCGGTTTTCTAATTCCTCTATTTGCTTTTCCTGATGAATATTCGTGCTCATAAAAATATAGCACAATAAATCAAATCCTAGTTTTTCCTGATTTAAAATCGCAACTTGTTGATCAATATAGCCTTCATTTTCTAGACGTTTCACTCTTGTATGAGTTGCTGGTGGGGACAAATTCACCCGTCTAGCTAGTTCCGCATTGCTAATCTGAACCTCTCGCTGCAAAATCGCTAAGATTTGCAGATCCACATTATCTAATCCTTTATTTTTTATATCCTCCATTGTTTTCTCCTCTTTTGATTATTTTTAGACAAGGAAGTTTTTAACACGATTTCAAAACATTATTTTGATATCTGTTAAATAACTTTCGATTATTTCGAATTTATTCAATTACACAAAATATTATACTGACAAATCACTTATAGTGCTATGATTCTTATTATACATAGAAGTAAAAGGAGTGTACCTATACTGTGGTTAAATTTTATATGGGCTTAATGCTTGTCACGAGCTTACTTTGGGGAGGCAATTTTGTTGTGGCTAAGACGCTAGTGGCTCATGCCTCACCGATGACCTTAACGTTGGTCAGATGGCTGATCGCGGTGATCGTCCTGCTACCGTTCGTTTGGTGGAAAGAGAAGAAATTGGTTCCTGCTAAGGCCGCTCTTGTGCCATTATTCCTCATGGGCATTACAGGTGTTGCCTTGTTTAATATATTTCAATTTTTAGCGTTGGAGCGGACAACATCCACGAATGCTGGTCTTATTTCTACAATGAATACCATGTCCATCGCCCTCTTTTCCTTCGCCTTTCTGAAAGAAAAAATAAATGGCTTGCAGCTTCTGGCCATGGTACTCTCTTTCATTGGTGTTTTTCTTGTTCTTTCAAAAGGAGATTGGCAGCTGTTATGGCACTTCCAATTGAATACAGGAGATTTATGGATGATGGCAGCCGTTTGCGTATGGGGACTTTATTCTGTATGTAGTAAGTGGGCTATGCAAACAACCTCTCCATTAATGGCGACATTGTATGCAGGTTTGTTTGGGGTGCTCATCCTAGTCCCATTCACAATCAATGATTTTACCTTCTCTGAAATCGACTCTACTTTCATTCTTTCGCTTTTTTATACAGGGGTCATCTCTACAGTAGTTTGTATGGTATTTTGGAATATTGGCGTTCAACAATTAGGTGCTACAACCTCTGGTATTTTTCTAAACTTTAATCCCATTTTCACAGCATTGCTCGCCTTTTTATTTGTCGGTGAACAGCTAAGCTGGCTGCAAGGCATTGGGGGTATCATCGTGATTTTGGGATGCTACTTATTCACACATTTTAAAACGAAGACGCCTCAGGTTGTGCTCTAAGTCAGCGTGTGATGTTGGAAATCAAAATCTCGTAAATCCATTGGGCAGGGCATGCTTCCCAAACTTTTCGAATAAGTCATTCAGAAAAACTAGTGAAGGCAACGCCACAGGAAGTGGTTATTTTTAATGACGGACCTTTTTAATAGATGGCTGAAAGAAGCAAAGTAGTTTTCTAATCCCTGACCCAATGCTCTCAGTACAAAAAAACACATTATTCGCTTTTGCCTATTTCACCTCCTAGGTCAGCGCCAATAATAACTAACGTATGTTCTGTGAACGCAACCATTGTACTAATCGCACATCTACAAAATCTGAACAATCAATAAATAGATGAGATTAGCCCTAGACTACAGGTATAATGAAAGAAAAATCAAAATTGATTGGAGATGCCATGAATATTCGATTAGAAAAATTAACACAGGGTGATTATGAAAACTTATATGCATTTGAGGTTAAAAATAGGGCCTATTTTGAAAAAACAGTACCAAGTCGAGGGGATGACTATTACCTATTACCAAATTTTATAAGAAAAAATGACATGCTTTTAGAGGAACAGGCACAACAGCAATGCTATTTCTATCTAATAAAAAATGAACTTGAGGAAATTGTAGGAAGGATCAATGTAATCGATATTGATAAGGATCAACGATTAGGTCATATCGGTTATCGAGTGGGAAAAGAATATAGTGGGAAAGGGGTTGCCCATACAGCCTTACAATTAGTATTAGACCTTATGCGCCAGCAAGGCATGCTCATCCTTGAGGCTCAAACAACGACGAACAATATAGCCTCTCAGAAAGTATTAGAAAAAAACGGCTTTAAACAATTGGATAGAAGCGGTGAATCATTTGAAATGAATGGTCAAAACTTCACTTTTACTTATTACCGGTGGATTAATTCCTAGGATGATCTGGCAAACCGTATTGTCAGATCATCCAATATAAAAGAATGTGTCTAGTCTAATGAAACACCTTTAATCGCTGTTTTCAATTTCTCTAAACTCTTAATCATTTGCAGTAAAGAATGATATTCAGCTGCATTCAAGTGGTCACCATGCACTGTTATGTATCTTTTTATGCTACTTTCCATCGTTTGAATTTCTAGCATAGCATTATCTTGAAGGTCAGGTTCTAGTTGTCTACTCTTCTTTGTATTTTGTTGGTTTCGATTTTGGGGCACTGCGGTTTGATAGCTCCTTTAACATATCGTATACCTCCACAGATATACATATTTTGCATGACAAATCACTAATAACGAAGGGTAATTCTAGTATAATAGTTACCCTTTTACTCCTTTCTAATTGTAAAAATACAATTATTGAAGCCTATTCTATAATATAGCACTCTACAAATTCTATACAACGCAAAAAAATCAAAATGAGCACCCAGCCATCTTGATTTTTTGCATGTGGAAGCCAATAACTTTCACACCTTTTGTGGTGGAATAATGCCTGTTACAAGTAAAATAAAGAATACCAATCCAATAAGGAAAAATATCAGTGACGCTATAAATACGGGTCCAAGTTTAACTTTGAACCGTTCTCGCTCATGAATGATCCCTGTTTGCGCACTCACTTGGGATGCATAAAGCCTCGACATCGCTCCACCGCTACTCGAAAAGTACAACGTTCCTAAGGTAAAGGCAACGCCCGTGAAAAACATCACTTCGATAAATCGCACAGAGAACATGGTGGCAACCCAATACGTCAACGATATTTCTACAATCCATGCCATGATGATAATAATAATTTGTTTCCGTGGCATTAAAGGAGCTCCCTTCCTTTTTCTTCAGCTACTTCTACGTATCTTTTTAGAAAAAGTTTCATTTTTCTAACTATATTGTCTATAAGACTTATTTGTTCTTAGAGATTATCAATCAATTGTGTTAATTGTTGTTGAGTGAGTTCGCCTTTCACGCTGTGCTGTAATTTCCCTTCTTCGTCAAAGATAAAGGTACTAGGATAATTCATCACTTCAAACGATTTCTGTAGTACTCCCTCTTCGTCTAGAAAGATAGGAAATGATAAATCATAGGTATCCTTAAATGCTGCCGCTTTTGCATAGCTATCATAGGCTGTAGCATTGATGGCTAGTAGCTCGACATCCTTTGATTTTTGTTGATAGAATGCCTCTAGTTCAGGTGCTTCCTGTTGACAAGGTCCACACCAGGACGCCCAGAAATTCACTACTAAAATTTTGCCCTTATATGCTTCAAACGTTGTGGCGGATTGATCTAGCTTTGTTAAAGCAGTTTCATAATTAATTTGTTTGGTCCCATCCTCCAAAACAGTCATAGAGGGTATAAGAGATGCTTGAAAAAAAACATTTTTTAATGCCACACCAATAAAAATTGCAATGATAAGGGCTGAGATAATGAAACTTATTTTTTTACGATTCATCCTACTTCTCCTTTTAAAATATACAAATATTTGTATATTTTACCATACTATCAACTAACAGGATATAAACTTTTTCTAAAAAATAGCCCCTACTCTAAAAGTAAGGGCTACTCTTTCTTACGTGAAAGATGTTTTATTTTTATAGGCAATCACACTTACGAGAAGTAGCATACTAGCTGAAAGGAAAAAAACAACTCGTATCCCATACCATTCTGACAACATGCCCATCATTAAAGATGAAAGGCCGAATACCCCTGTCACAATGACATTCAACGATGTATACACCGTTGGTAATTTCTCCTTTGAAACACTTGTTTGAATGATGGTTTGCTGTGGAATGTTTTTTAATTGCCCACATAAGCCAATCAGCAAAGAACAGAGTAAAGCCATAAATGATGTGATACTAACCGCAAAGAATAGTGTAAAAATAGCGGACAACAGCGCTCCTCCACTTATGAACATAGCTTTCTTACGCTCAATAAATTTGGTCCATTTTAAACAAATCATACTCCCTAAAATCATGCCGATAAAAAAAATGCCGTTGAGATAACCCCACCATTGAGAAGAAGCCTGCAATGCTTCTTCTACAAAAACAAGTAAAATCGCTGCGACCCACACTGCACCTGCCATCGATTCCAGTAAATCCATACGTGCAGCAATTTTTAGTACAGGCGTTTGATGGATGGTTTGCCACCCTTCCATAATTAACACCCATTTCTTTGTTTGTGGACGTTCCATACGTGCCACATCTGGTAGAAGTTTTAAAAGCAATGTTGCGATGAAAAAAAGGACGACAACACCCCATATAAGCTGTGATGGTGTAAAGAGAAGAAGCAAGGAACTGCCAACAAACCAAGAACCCACCTGAATGGATTGGATAACCGTTTCAGCAATACTATTTGCTCGTAATAAATCCTTTTCTTCCACATAATGAGGCACCAAGGATTGACGAATAGGATTGGCACAACCATCCAAGAACGCAACCATCGCAATCAGTAAAAACACAAAGCCAAACATCGGCTGATCTCCTATCAATTCTACATACAAGGCAAGACCCAAAAGGACAGCTGTTTTAAAGCCCTGAGAAATAGTTAGCAATTGATTCAACGACACTTTCGCCGTAATAAGAGGTGTTAGCAGACTGGAAATCAACATACAAGTAGTAATAATAAATGGTACAAAGGAAGTAGCAATCGCCGAGTTGGTTAAACGATAAATTATACTAATCACGCTTACTATATAGAGAATATCACCAATATCCGCTAAAGATTGACCTGTCAATAAAAGTGAAAAAGATCGGTTTTTAAACACGTTTTATCCCCCAAAATTAAGATTTTATTTTTACTTGGGAGATTTTTAAATTGGACGAACCTGCATGTCTGAACTCCTTTTTACGCCTAGTTGAAAAAACGATGGGGGATTTCATTTTTTTCAATTTCTATGCGTGATTTTAATTAAATTTCAAGAACATTCTAAAGTATTTTTCTTATTTTAGCATTACTTCCACTTTGTTGCCAGCACGCAAAAAGACCAGGTGTTCTCAAAAAAATTTGAGACCTGGTCTTTTTGTGAAAAGTGAAACCTACTAATTTGCTTTAGTGTTTTGTATTCTACTAATACAGTAGTCGTACCAGCTTTACAAAGGTTACACATTTTTGAAGAAAATTTAGGAAAACTTATTTTTCTCGTTGATAGATTTCCGGTTAATGTCTGGTTGTATGGAGCAACTTGCGACAAACGCTTTTGCTTCATCTAGTAAAGTTTTTATAACACTCACATTTTACTTACAATATAATGCTACGGACAATAAATTAAGCTATCCTATTATTTTACAAACAGTTTTGATATTTCTTCAGGTGGGTATGGTTTGGTTAAGTATTTTTTAATTTGAAATTGGTCCACCATTTCTTTTACCTCATCTAATGCTGAAGATATAATAATTGGTATCTCTTTTGTATGCTCTCTTTCTCTTAGTGCACGGACTAAATCCCAGCCGCTCATTTCTTCGCCAAGCATTATGTCAATCACAATACCAAGTAAAGGTGTATTGAGTGTATCTTCAAAAGCTTTTTTTGGATCATGATGATGAATCACGGTAAAGCCCTTGCTTTTTAGCTCTTCAGACAACAGTAGAGCTAAGCTTAAGTCATCCTCGACAATCATAATGTTTAAGCCATTGCTATCCTCCATTACATCCTCTTCATCGAAGGTGACAGTGTTATTTGCAAGTGGTAAAGTAAAGTACACAATAGTACCTTGTCCCTCTTCTGACTCTATCCATATTTCTCCCTCATGCTTTAAGATGATTTCTCTACAAATGGAAAGACCCAGTCCAGTCCCTCCTATTTTACGTCTTAAACTATTATCGATTCGTTTGAATTTTTGGAACAACTGAGCAATATCCTGTTTAGATATGCCAATGCCCTCATCTTTTATACTCACTTGGATACTATTATTTTTGTTTTCTAACAAAATCTCCACATCCCCTCCTTGTGGAGAAAATTTAATCGCATTTCCTATTAAATTAATAAATAATTGAACGAGTCTATCTTGATCTGCATTGACATAGACCTCTCTTGCCTTATCAATTAGATGGACATTATGCTTTTGCTCATGTCGGAAGCGATTGACAATTTCAAAGGCTATTTCATTTAATTGTAATGTCTCCATGTTATATTGCTGCTTGCCTGACTCCATTCGCTGTAAATCCAAGAAGTCATTTATAAGATTGGTTAGTCGTACCGCTTCTCTATGGATTGTATCGATATACTTATTTTGCCGTTCGGGTTTTATATTTTTTGTTAACAGAAGCTCTGTAAAGCCAAGTACACTCGATAAAGGGGTTCGCAGTTCATGACTTACCGTACTCACCAATTCGGATTTCATTTGATCTACTTCATATTCTCTTGTAATATCACGATGCACAAAAATTGTGCCTACTTTTTCCTGCCCATCAAAAAGACAAGTTGCATATACCTCGACAAAGATTTCATGTTCAGCCGTCATACAATAGCGGTATTTTCGTGTATCCTCAAAGCTCTCCATAATAGATGCCTCTATAAATTCAATTAATTCATCTGGTTGGGCACTACATTTTTGAAAATGCTGTAGCCAATCCTCTTTAGGGATACTTGTTTCTGTTGTCAAGTTAAAGAAGTTGACAATACCACATAGCGCTCTATTGATAAGAATGGTATCGCCTGTAACAGAAACTAACTGGATACCTTCGTTGACATTATCAATAATCGTTTGATTTAACGTCCTCGATTTTTCTACCTCTTCATACATAAGAATGCGTTCAAATGCGATGGACACACGATTTAATAGTCCATTTAAACTATCTATATCCCGATCATTATGGGGATGCCCCTCTCGTGTGGCCATTAATATAGCGACTAGCTCTCGTTTAGAATTAAACACGGAAGAATACAAGTCATAGGCATAATAAGACTCTTGTGCAATTCCTTTTTCATTTGCTGTCAATTGACGTTTAATAACAAAGGATTTTTCCTGCTTTAATCTTGCTTGTTTATCCATGTCAAAATTTTCAACTAGGGCTGCAGCAGATTGGTGTGATAAACCTTTTGTCGCATACACATTGCCCTCCATCCAATAAAGCACACTCGTATCATATTGATAAATGTCGTTTAAATAATTATGGAGATTATCGATTAGTTTCTGTTTATTTAACGTAAACGTCAGTACATGATTTAATTGATTATACTTTTCTAAATAATTTAATGAATTTTGTAATTGTAATTGATTTTCTTGAAGCTCGTCCTGCTGCGCTAAAAGCTCCTCATTTTGGGTTGTCAGTACCTCTTCCTTATCCTGAATAGAGAGTATCATTTTAAGAAATGAGTTCGCTAAAATGCCTAACTCATCTTCCTTTTGTACAAGATTACCTAAATCAATAGATTTCCCTGACGCCAAAGCGTTTGTCGCAAGTGTTAATTGTTCAATTGGTCGAATCATATTATTCAGCACTCTTCGTAAAATGACGCCAACAAAGAGTAAAATGAGACCGCTGATCATTAACGAAATAAAAGTGAATAATTGCCCCTGCTCCACTGTCTTGCTAAAAATTTGGTTTAAGGAGTGGTCTGTTTTTTTCTTATAGGATTTTGTATAGGTAATAAATTTATTGACAAGGTCATTTGCTCCGCCATTCGAAAGCTCTCTCAAAGCCTCATAATCCCCCATCTTCGCAAAGCTTAACGCTTTTGGGAGAGTAACTGTTTTATAATTATAATGAAAATCAACTAGCTCATTATAGAGCCCTCGTTCTTCTTCCGTTAAATCCAGTTGCGAAAACTGCTGTAATAGAACTTCGAAATTCTCCAAATTTTCATACAATAGCTTTAATTCCTGCTCATTTTGAAAGGCATAGTAGCCCCTTGCTCGAAAAAATATGCCATTAAAATTTTCTTCCAATTCATCCACAAGCATTGATTTTTCATACATTTGCTCTCTCTTCTGCTGTAAGGCATTTTGACTTGCATTGACTACGACAAGAAAAGCAGCAATGATGATTAAAAAGCTAACAACTAGAAAAAGCAGCATTTTAAAGAATTGGCTTCGTATACTTTTATTCAGCAAGGATGTCGACTTAATCATTTAAGATGTCCTCCACCAAATTCATTAGCTTAATGGGACTAAACGGTTTGGACATAAAGTAATCTGCCCCTAAATCAAATACCTTTTGACGATCACTTTCTTGTGATTTAGCTGTCAGCATGAGAATAGGCATCGACATTTTAATCTCTTGTGGGAGAAGCTCGATCACCTCAATTCCTGTTAAATTCGGCATCATATAGTCGAGTATCATTAAATCATAGGAGCTTTCCATCATTTTTTTAAGGGCTTCTTCGCCATCCTCTGCCTCATCAATATCAAATTCTAAATCTTCTAAGGTTTCACGTATTAACATGCGTAATATTTCTTCATCATCCACTACTAAAATTCTAGCCATCCTGTCTTTTCTCCCTTTCCCATTAAAGAAACATCTGATGAATTAAACGAATAATGCGTTCCGATACTTCAGCCACATTAAACGGCTTCACAATATAATCGTCCGCCCCATTAATGAAAGCCTTCATGACGTATTCTTCCCCCACACGTGAAGTTAGCATGGAGACGATTACATTACTTGAAGCATGTTGCTCTCTTATCTTACTTAGCACCTCGATGCCGTCCATTTTCGGCAATATCCAATCTAATAAGATAATGTATTTGCACTCAGGGTCATACCAATTGGCTTCCAGAAAACTAATGCCATCAGGGTATGCCAGTGTTTCAATCATATAATCCTCATTTTCCTCCAAATGCTTAAAATGATTGGTAATCAGATCACGAATAATATACACATCATCAATGACAACGATCTTGATTTTCACCTTTCTTTTCTCCACAGCAGCTATGTTATCAAAGATGATCGTTTGATTTCTCCCTAATTGCTTGGCCGTATATAGTGCTTGATCTGCCTCTTCTAGCATCTTTTTAGGATGTAAATTGGTAGAAGTTGCTTCTGCGATTCCACTAGAAAATGTAACATGGAAGCTAGTTCCATTTGCTGTAAATATCTTTTTCTCCATGGAGGTACGAAGTTTTTCAATAAAAATAAATGCCTCTTTTTTAGTAGTACGGGGCATTAAAATCACAAATTCTTCTCCACCAAAGCGACAAGCAATTGCTTCAGCTCCTTTTAGCTCCTTCACCAATGAAGCGAAACCCTTCAGCACCTCATCACCTACTAGGTGACCATATGTATCATTTACTTTTTTAAAATAATCTAAATCGATAATCGCAATTGAAAAATGTTCTTTGTTTTGCTGATGGTGTTTAATGAAAAGCTTTATTTGCGATTCCATAAATTTACGATTATAAATTTGGGTTAATTCGTCAATGACAATAGCCTGCTCTAATTCTCTTTTATAGGCTAAGCGATTGGAAACATAAGCAACTAATAGCTCTTCATCAATGGGCTTTGCCATAAAATCCATAGCACCCATCTCCAATGTGCGAACGCGATTTTCTTTACTATCATTACTACTAATCACTGTCACAAACATGAGCTCTTTTTTCGTTTTTTTAATATTGTCTAAAATAGAAAAGCCATTAGAATCTGGAAGCATGATATCTAGAAATACGATGGATGGTTGCAATTCATAAATTAACGCTAATCCTCGTTTACCATTATGAGCTGCAATGACAGAGTAGCCCTTTTTCTCTAAAACATTTTTTAAATAGGAAATAAATACCACATCATCATCTATTATCAGAATAAAATCTTGTTTTGCTGGATTTTTAATGATGGTTGTAGGATGTTCTATATGTTGAGCCATTGAATCATTTTCTTGATAAAAATGAACGCTTTCAATAAACGGAGCAAGGTACTTTTTCCATTCTGATTTGGTCCATTGCTTGTTACGGTCTTCATTCAAAAGCTCTAGCTTTTCACTAGCAATCGAAGTTAATTCATGTAAACCGATTGATCCAGCGGTGCCTTTTAATGTATGTAAAAATGAATAGAGTTCGTCTTCTCTAACAAAGTCACTATTATCCCATTTTTGTAAATTTTCACATATACGTGTATAAACCATTCGGTGATATTTAGCTGTTTCCATCCTCTTTCTCTCCAATCAATCATACTTCTATAAATTATAACTTACTATTTTGTAAAAACCACGGCAGATTTTGAACGTTTATTGTAATGAATTCCTTACGCTAAGCCCCCTTTAGTTGGTTTTAAAAGAAAGGGTTCCAACTTTCCTCTTTTCGATTGACTTATAGAAGCGTTTAATGCTAAATTTACTAAATCAGTAATTTACTAAATTACTAAATTAGAAATGATAAGGAGTACGGATACATGAAAATTCCAACACATTTAAAACATAAACCTGTCATCGTGGCAGAAAATTATGCCAATATTGATGGGCGCACGGCTTATCAAACCGATGCACAAGGACTTTCCCTTGGTCTGGCACAATGGAATGATCGAGGAAAGGTTGATATTTCTGCCAAGGTTTGGCGGCATACAGGTGGCAAGTGGTCTCGCCAATCAGAAGAACTTCCCCTACACCGCGTGCTTGATCTCGCTATTTTAGTGTGTGAAACGGAACTTTATTTTAAGGAGGCTTATCGTCATGAGCATTTATATGATGAAGAAAACCCTGTGATTAATCGTGTAGGCTTACAGGGAGATGCCATGACAGTGGAAGTTTGTACAGAAAATGAACAGATTAAAGAGGATATCCAGCTTTTTCAGCAAGCACTTACTAATGATGGTGAGCTAATTGGAGAACGCCTACGCACACTTTCAAGAATCTTAAAAGAAATGGGTTATTAAAACTCAAGAGGAACTTATTTATGAACGAACAAATGTTACAGGATGATCAACAGCTACGCAAAGCTTTTTTTAATTTCTTAATTCCCGTGATGCTAGCAAATGTGCTGCAATCTGTCGGCCAGGTATTTGCTATGTTTATCGTCGGACGCAATTTAGGGGTCGATGCCCTAGCAGCCATTTCGGCATTTTTTCCATTTTTCTTCTTTTTAATGGCCTTTGCAATTGGCATTGGTTCAGGAAGCTCTATTTTAGTCGGTCAAACATTTGGGGCTGGTAATCATGCCAAAATGAAAGAGGTTGTTGGTGTAACACTCGCCTTTACAACCATTTTATCCATTGCTGTCGCGATTTTTGGTGGCTTTTTCATTGAATGGATATTACGCTTTATGCAGACACCTGCGAATATTTTAGACATGAGTATTAGTTATGCCCAAATACTTTTCTTCACGTTACCGATTATGTTTTGGTATTTGGTGTATACAACCTTTATGCGAGGAGTCGGTGATTCCAAAACCCCATTTTTATTTTTAGTAATTAGTGTCGTGTTAAATATCGTCTTCCTACCACCTTTAGTATTTGGATGGTTGGGGTTGCCTGCGTTCGGCTTAAATGGGGCTGCCTATGCTTCCGTGTTATCAAACCTGGTGACAATGATCCTGTTGTTAGCCTATTTGCATAAAACAAAGCATTTACTACGTTTTGATAAAACAATCTTACAGCATTTTAAATTAAAGAAAGATATTTTAACGTCCTTATTAAAGCTAGCCATTCCAGCCAGTATTAGCATGGTTGCCATTTCAGTGGCCGAAATTGCCGTTATTGGCTTTGTGAATGGCTATGGTTCAGATGCTACTGCCGCTTATGGCGTTGTCAATCAGGTAGCTAGCTATGCTCAAGTCCCAGCTATGAGTATTGCCATTGCTACATCTGTCTTTGTAGCACAGGCGTTAGGGGCTAATTCCACAGAGATGATTAAAAAAATCCGACAAATGGGTGTGCGAATTAATTATTTTCTAGGTGGCGCGATCATCCTCATTATGTATCTGTTTGCAGAGCCTATTTTGGCTTTCTTTATCGATTCACATGAGACTGTGCTTATTGCCAAGAATTATTTATATATTGCCTTTTGGAGCTATTTAATTTTTGGACACACACAAACTGTTTCTGCTACAATGCGTGCCACTGGTGTCGTATTATGGCCAACTATCTTCTTAGTCATTACGATTTGGGTTGTACAGGTACCATTAGCGTTCCTATTATCTCACCATACGTCACTAGAACTAAATGGCGTTTGGTTAGCCTATCCAATCACCTTCTGCGTCCACTTCATTATGCAATATGCATACTTCAAGCTAGGCTGGCAAAAACGAACATTAAAAGCTATGCTGAGCGAATAAAATCGAAGAGGGTATGCCATGTGCGAGCCCTCTTTTTATTATGACAACAAAATAACCAGGCACTCAAAATTGAGCCCTGGTCATTTTGTGAAAAGTGAATGTTACTACTTGCTTTAGTTCTTTTGTATTCTACTAATAGAGTAGTCGTTTCACATTGAAAAAGGTTACAACAAGTTTCAAATTTTTTCTCGCTTTTTCTAATAGGAATAATTACCAAAACAAAAAACTGTTACCTCGAATATAAATCTCCTTCTAAACCGTAACTAGATGTTTAATTCTCCTTGCAAGACTGTAACTGCTGCGCCTGCAATCAATACCTTGTTGTGATGAGGGGTCACATAGAGTACACCACCACGTTTAGAAAGTTGTTTGCTGACAAGCTGTTGTTTAGATAATTTCTCACACCAATAAGGGCCTAGTGCACCATGACTTGAACCATTTACATGATCCTCGTCAATACCTTGTGCTGGAGAAAAAAAGCGAGATACGATATCAATGCCTTCTTCCTTCGACTGACTAGTTAGACAAATTCCTCGAACAGAAAACTGCTTCATCGCAAAAAAGTCAGGTTCAAACTGTGCAATTTGATCTTCATTGCCTACTTCCACGATATAATCCAATTCGGTCCTCCCTACAAAGATGGGCTTACATCCTAACCAGTCCTCCAATGCTGAAGGACATTCCATTTCAGCAATTGGATACGTTTTGATGGCGATTTCCACTCGTTCATGTTGCCACTTGGCATGTAAAGGACCACTTGCTGTATGAAATGTAATTGTGTGCTCCTTTGGCACAATTCCTTGCTGCCAAAGCACAAAGGCACTAGCAAGGGTGCCGTGACCACAAATGGGTATTTCCTTATTTGGCGTAAACCATTTCAGCGAAAAATCAACCTGTTTTTTTTCAATAAAGGCTGTTGTCGGGACAGGTATCTCCTGTGCAATTTTTTGCATGGTCTCCTCAGAAATAGCTTCATCTAATAGACATATTGCTGCAGGATTTCCTTTATATAGCTCATTCGTAAATGTATTAATTAGACAATATGAAATACTAGTCACCGTTCTCCCCTCCTTGCCTCATCATACCTGAAAATCGGCTCATTGGATATGATTTTCCAAATACCATTTCCTCAGCAAGCACTTTATAAAAAAGCCATCTTTTGTCTAAGCTAACACTATAAAATACAACTAAAGAGCAATTCGAGTGGAGAAACCATGAAAACTTATTTCAACTTTTTATTGATCATCGGATTGACGACCTTACTCGCTGGATGCTGGGATATTACGGAGCCACAAAGAATGTACTATATAAATGCAGTAGGTGTAGACTACGAAAACGACGAGTATATTGTCTATTTACAAGTGATTAATTTCGCTGATGTCGCGAAATCTATACAACCTAGCGCATCGGTGGCGCCTGCAGAAGTAGGACGTGCCACTGGTAAAACAATAGAAGAGGCCATTTACAAATTATATCGCTCCTCAGATCAGGAAATTTTTTGGGGACATATGCGATATATGATTTTTTCAGAGCAAGCTATGGAAAATGAACACATTATTCCTGTCATCGATACATTCATACGTTTTCGCGATACTAGGTATCAAATCTGGGTGTATTGTACAAAAAACCCAGTAGAAGACATACTGCTTGTCACACCTATCTTAAGAAATTCGTTATCCTCATCAAAATTAAGTAACCCAATCAACCCAACAGAACAAGAAACATTTATTGAACCAAAGGACTTAAGAGATGTTGTCATTGGTTTAAATGAGCCAAGCTATGAAGTAACAATTCCTTATGTGTCCATTAAAGACGATTGGGAAACAGATGAGGAGCAAGTAGAGGAAACCTATTTTTCAGGGGTTGGTGTCCTGTCGAAAGATGGCTTTAAGGGGTTCGTGCAAGACACTGCGGCTCGTGGCAGTCAATGGATGCATAACTATACAAATCGTGGAGAGATTACCTTTCAATTAAACACAGGTGACCAGGAAGAACTAACGGTGAGTATTGAGAAAATACATGTCGATGTGGAACCACTTGTTAAACAAGAGGTTGTTACATTTGAAGTCAAATTGAGAATCAATGCGACCATCAATGGTTTTAAAGGAAGAGTAACCGAACAAGAGCTGAAAGAGCTTATTGTAAAAGAAGTGAAAAAGGAAATCCAGGAAACCTATAAAGAAGGTCTAAAATTAGATGTGGATATCTATCGATTGTCAGAATATCTCTACCGCGATAACGTCAAGGTTTGGAAAAAGCTTGAGAAAGATGGAAAAATCCCATTATCAGAGGATTCAATTAGCAAAATTGATGTGGATGTAGCCAAAATCAATCCAGGTCGAAAAACTTTTACAGAAACCATCAAAAAATGACCAGATGTCCTTTGAACTGCACCCCGTCAAGTAGACAGTGGAAATAATAAAAAATGTATTAAGCGGCTTGAGTCCTGAATTCTAACGGACTCAAGCCGCTTAACCTTTTCTGATAACGATCGTAATTATAAAAATGAA
>NZ_JAVGCX010000014.1:0-162157 GCF_052928325.1 Lysinibacillus sp. BSL11
CTTCGAACAATTGAAGGATATATAGTTTCAACTCGAGTGAATGTTTGCTTCGCCCCATAAAAAATACTCCCCTTAGATAAACAGATTTTATTTTTTCATCTGTCTACCTAATAGGGAGCATATCACTTATAGGAATCTGGTCTCCCTATTATTTAATAAGTGAGTATATATAAGTATCATGGGGCACATTATGTTGATGCATATATTTTTTTAATAAGCCTTCTTGTTCGAAGCCTATTTTCTGCAATAGTAGATTGGAAGCTTCATTTTCTTTAAATACAATGGCTCCAATTCGTACTAAATCCATTTCTTCAAAACCATAGGAAATAGCTCGTTTGACAGCTTCCTGAGCATAGCCATTTCCCCAATATTCAGGCAAAAGGGCGTAGCTGATTTCCGCTCTTCGATGCTCTATTGACCACTCTTGAAAGCCGATTGTACCAATAATTCCTTCATGATCCTTTAATGCAATGCCCCATTTAACACCACGTTTTTCGGCAAAATTGTTTGCAAAATTTCGAATGATTTGCTGCACTTGACCTAAGCTCGTTAAGGGCTGTTGTCCATAATGGCGCAAAACTTCAGGATTCGAAAAGCACGCAAGTAGAGCTTGTCCATCAGAACTCGTCAATTCCCTTAACACTAATCGTTCAGTATGTAATATTGGAAACATCATATACCTCTTTTATCGTAGATTTATGAATCAAATTTTACATTTATCCACTGGCTATTGCAATCTCTATTTCCACTTGGTGCTACTTTATTAAAAGGACAAGGCTAGTTGCCCTGCCCCTTTTGTGCGTGTTAGTTTGCTTGTGCACCCCAACAGAGTAAGTCTACCATAGCTATCTATACATTCTCTCAACAAATCCTCAATGATTTCTATGTCCACAATAAGTTGTAAATTGTCAATGCGAGGTGAACGGAATGAAACACTTTCCACTCATACATACAATTTTTTTGGATGCCGTCGTTGCAGTCCTTGTAGTTATGATTATTACGCACCTAATTAAGAAAATGTGTCATATAAAGCCTTTCTGGGTTCAGACCATTGCACTAGTTGTCGGCTTATTCATTTCTATTTTCATCAGCCACCGAAATAATCTTCTTGCAGGACTATTCATGGGCTGGTTTTATGGCTATACAGCAATTGGAAGTTATGCTTCCTTAAAAACTTCTTATCTTACCTATAAGCAAAAGAAACGAAGAAAGAAGAAGTATACTGCTCCTTAATGGTAACTATTGCACCTTCATACACGAGAGTTTATACTAAATTTTAACAAAAACACTTAATAAATTTCATACTTGTTAAGTTGCCTTTTGATAAACAATGAATTGGAGAGGAGGAAAAAATATTTCTGAACAAGATCTTACACCTGAAGAAATCGATGCTATTTTATCTAGTCAGAAGAAATTTAATCGCCCTGCAAGCCAATTAGATATACAAAATATGACGACAGCAATCACTCTTGAACTAGAAAAAGAAACAAAAGCTGAAAAACCGAATGAACAAATAATCCAACAATTAAAGCAATTGCTAGAAAATTATACTACTTACACTGTCTATATTAATGATAATTCAGCCGACAGCATTTTCTATTCTTTTTACCCAAAGAAAAAAAGTTTAGTTACTGAAAATATCAACGACATTCAATTTCTTATAATTCGCCCATGAATGTGCACCCTAGGAAACGGAGGAAAATCAACGTGTCTAAATTCATTACGTTTTCCTTTAATACGAAATATACCGATCAAATTCAGGAAACATTTTCATTTGAACAATTAGGGATTAATGAGCAATTACCTAGCGATGAAATAAACTATGTGATCGTCTCAACCTTTCCTTTAGCATCTTTTTAGAAGAAGATGAATGACCGTTGTATCACCTTTTACTTTAGAATATCTTTACTTGTTCTCGCAAAGTGGTAATGAACACGCGAATTTGTTCCATCGTCACAATAATACATAATGCAGGCCCACATTCTCTTGCACCATAATGATTCTTTTCATAAGCATCTAGTACAAACATTAATTTATAACGTTGCTCTGCTTCCTCCCTCTCCTCTTCAGGAATTTGAAAGATACCGTATCCAGGAAAAAAATATTCGCCATAATGAGGGATATGATAGATGCATAGGCCAGGATCATGCGGCTCCAGCATACTTAAATAAGCAAGCTCCAATTGTGTTATGTCTTCTAATAATTGAAGGAAATCTCTTTTTAAACAGGAAATCTCAGTATTTATCGCTGGGAAAGCTGGCCCAAAGCGAAATTCAATACGAAACTTTACACTTTCCTCATTCACCATTAAAATATCTAGCTCTACCTCACAACTCGGCTGACTCGAATAATCTTTTAAAATTGCCACTATACCGCCCCTTACACTTGCTTAATCGTCGTTCTCTCTACAATATACTACGAAACTATTATTTTACCAAATAAATGAAATTATTCACATTTATGTATGGTATAATAGATTTTATTCATTTTTGGGAGGTGAAGGTGTTGAAAAGATATTTGGTGACAAGCATTTTAGTAGGAGCCATCTTCCTGACAGGCTGTGAAAAGAATGACAAAGCAGCCTCAACACTATCTACATCAGTAGATGAACAAATAATCACAACGGAATCTGTCAGGGTACCTGTTCCATTAGTCTTAACGCTAGCGCAGAAAGAATACTACTATAAAGAATATTCGGCAATTGTCAATAAACTAAATGAAGAGTATGGGACAGGCTTTAAGCTAGATCCCATCACATCATTCTCAGCAAATTATTGGCTTGAATTGAAAGATTTTGAAGACATGTTAAAAGGTAGAATAGACACTTCTTATGTCGTGGTCGATAATAAGGAAGTTTTTTCTCCAGTTAAAGTACCGAAATTCGTTGAATTACATATGGGGGCACATCGAACAATGATTCGAGTGGATGGTTCATTTGACACCCAACTAAGCATGGACATTCCTGGGGGAAGACAGTTATTTTCGGTTATGCATTCCTTGTCTTCTACAATTGAACAGGGTAAGGGCTACTGGACGCAAATGGGGTATGACCCTTCCATTAAAGATCAAGGCAGTGCTTACAATATTGCGATCGGTGGCTACTATTCATATAATGGTGTATCCTCACCTCATATTATTGAGATCGAGTATTATTGTAATATACATGGTGGCATTACTTAATAACTAGCAATACGCTTGTCTGTAATCTTTTTCACAGACAAGCCTTATTCTTTTATAGGGTAGCCTCTATTCCTTTCATCATATCAAAAGCTCCCTTAGATTTATTGGAACATACGACAACTTTGATGGAAGAAGCAGGATAATAGGCTGAATGGAAGCACACGCCAGGATCATACCCCATTACATGGTATTTCAGTATTGCTTGTTCACTATTCTTCTTAATCCATACACCATAGCCATAACTATCATTTTCATTGAGTTCAACATGTGGCATTAATAGCTGATTCGTTAAATCTTCATTTAAAAGTTCAAAATTCATCAGTGCACTCCAGAACTTTGCCATATCCTTCCCCGTTACGAATGCACCCCCATCAGAACCCCCCTTTACAGGTAAAGAATAGATATTTGTTTTCCAGGTTCCATCTGGGTTGTCTATGTACCCTAATGCTGTATTAGCTGGCAAAGAATCTAACGAAAAATAGCCTGATTCCGTCATATGCACCCGATCGAATAGATGTTGTTGAATGTAATCGGAAAAATCCATACCAGTTGCTTGCTCTACAATTAAACCTAATACAATATATCCTGCATTATTGTAGTGAAATCGCTCACCGACTTTATATTTCATTGGACGATTCTGAAATAAAGGTAAGAAATCAGACAATGTTCGAAGCTGATACATTGGATTATCAACCCATAATGCTTCAAAATTCTCCATTTCTTCCTCATCAAAATAATCAGGTATTCCTGACGTATGTGTTAGCAGATGAGCGATGGTTACTTGCTCATCGAAGTGCTGAAAATGTTGAGGCAGACAATCGTATAATTTCGTGTCAAATGCAATCTTCCCTTTTTCAATAAGCTGACAAATAGCGACTGCAGTGAAAATTTTACAGCCAGATGCAATGCCAAAACGAGTTTTGGCATGATTGTCGATTTGTTCTGAGCGATTCGCATAGCCAAAACTTTCTCTAACTAAGGCAACCTTCTCCTGATTTTCCACTAGCACCGTTCCTGAAAAATTAACCTTCTCTTGTATGTCGATTAGAATATTTTGTAATTTTGTGTGCATAGGTATTCTCCTGATTTTCTTAAAATTACTAAATAATAGCTTTTTTATTTTAACCATATCGTTTTGAACATATTTTTACAAGTCTATTTAGTTTCAATCCTGAAGATCCGCATAATCATGTAACGGAAGGAAACAATAAGAAAAAAAAGGATGTGTCGCTGTGGAATTTTTTCATAGTCAAGAATCACTTACTGCTATTCAATGGATTCTGCGAGCCATTGTCGCTTTTTTCTTCCTACTTTTCGCAACAAAAATTATGGGACAGCGCTCTATTTCTCAGTTAAGAATGCTGGATTTTGCAATGGCTATCACACTTGGGAATATTATCGCACATCCCTTATCTGATGAAGGTTTAGGAATGAAGGGTTCCATGATTACCATGACCGTTTTAGTTGTGCTTTACCTCATCGGTGTTTTTTTGAGCCTAAAATGGGTTGCCTTTCGTCATTTGATAGACTCCCCGCCGATTCCCCTGATTAAAAATGGGCAAATTATTAGCGCCAATTTGCAAAAGGCTAGAATATCTGTAGATTTACTTTTATCGGAGTTAAGAAAAGAAAAAATTGAAGAGGTTCAAAATGTAGCACTAGCATTATGGGAACCAGACGGATCGATCTCTAGTTTTTTGCACACACCCTACCAAACACCAACACGAGCAGATATGAATTTACAGCCCGAACCCTTTTTTCTTCCCACTGTTCTTATTAAAGAGGGAAAAATTGATTACCATGAGCTTAGCAAGACTAAGCATTCTGAGCAATGGTTGATGAGTCAACTAAAAACAATCTATAACCTAGAAATAAAAGATGTCCTTCTTGCCACAATGGACCAAAAGGACAATTTGCATGTTTTTAGATACTAATTAAAAATAATTGCCAACATAAAAAGCATTAGGCTCTATTTTTAATCCCAATATTGAAGAATAAATTCAAGTCAAGTCGTCTTTGTAACGCATCCTTTGTCTTTAGATGCAAAGAGCTTACGCTGGATATACCATTCCATCACGATTAAATTTGGCACCCAACATAGCCAAGCGATAGAGGCATAACTATACTGAAAATTATCAAAGCCAAATAATACCGTAAACAAAGGTAGCCAGATTCGCAATGTCACAGCTGCAAAGGTTAAAGCATAATTTCTTAGCATCCATTTCTGATGGCCTTGGATATTTCTTTTTTTAATAGGGACCAGCGCCTGAAACATGGTGAAGAGCCACCCTATGGATAATAAAGCAAAGCCTAGCTGTGCTACCCATCCTCCTGTTGCGTTCAGTGCTAAATAAAGTCCTGCCAAGCCACCAAACAAAATACTAACCATATATATTGCCTAGTAGTCTATGGCGTTTCACATTTTTCTCTCGTAACTTTGATGACAACGTAAAAGGACCGATGACGAGAGCTAATATACCGAATACAATATGTATATAGAGCACAATATACCAAAATGAATGCAATGTAGCATTAAGCATAAGCTTTAATTGTACAAATCCAGCCTTCTGTGCATCGAATAGTAAATATTGAACAATTGAATAGCCCGCTATGAACAATGCCAAGCCACATATTATCCACCACAATTTTTGTTTCATTTTTATAGCTCCTTTCAATGTTAGCGTACCATTCAAATCTCCTATCTTTTAACACAGATAAATAAGAGGGCGGAAAAAGCACATAAGTGGACGTTTATCGACAGTACAACGAATTAACCATTAGGTAGTGTAGGTTAATAGACAGCCAAAACGTTCCACTCCAGGGTATTTTTCTCCTAAACTTGTAATATGAAAGCCGTTATTTTTATAAAAAATCACTGCGTCCTGATCTGTTTCTGCGTAAATAGAAGAAAATACATGATGTTCTTCCACATATCGTATCATCTCACGGCCAATGCCTTTTCCCCGATAAGCGGGCGATACGGCTATATGTTTAATTTCACACTGATTTGCCTCTCTTTTAACAATTCCTATACAACCAACAATGTCTTGTTCAAAGGTATAGCCATACAATAATCTTTCTGGACATGCAATGTACAATGAATATTCCTTCTCCACTTTCTTTTCGGAAGTGGCATAGGATAATAATGTTTTCACTTCGGGATGAATTTTGCTTGAATGGATCATTTCCATGGAATTCTACCTTTCTGGGCATCGTCTCAACTTACTAATAATACCTTTAAATTACTATAATTGTAAATAAAGCATTCGTATTATCATTTAAAAATCCCATAATATACCTAAAAATTATCTCTTATGTTATGATGGTTTAAAAATTGAGGAGGGAGTACCTTGCTGGTTAAAGGCTATAAATTTAGTTTACCTCGCTTTTATTGGCTATTGTTCATACCTATCTTTTTGGGGACGAGTTACAAAGCATTATTTTTTGATTGGCATATACAAAAATATACTTTTCAAGAGCTAGAAGATTTCGGTCGTTATATAATAATACTAGCTACAAGCTTCATAGAGGCCTTTTTCTATCTACTTATTTTTCGATTGATTGTCTATTTGCTTCAACACGTTTTTCAAAAGTTTACTAGGAATCATAGCGAATGAGCTGGAGAAAGAATTGTGTTTGCGCCGTTGAAAGAATATCCATTGCAGCTAACAGAAGGTATGCTGCTGGCATAATCTTTTATGAAGCAGAAGAAAGAGGTATTATTTTTCCATTGCCATTCAATTTGGACAAAAAAGGGCAGCCAGCTACTCGGCAACCCCTATTTCTCTTCCCACCTCAATTAGTGTTCATGCTAGGATTATGTTGATTCCACGAAATAATTTCCACATCGTCTACGTTGACATTGCCTAAGCTAAAGAGATGCGGAATATACGCAAAAAGCCCAAAGTTCTTCCCTTTTTCGTTCTCCGTTTGGAAATAGTCTACAGTTGCTGATGGTAGCTCTTCTAGTTCTCTATAATCAGGTAATGACAGTAGTTTTATATCCTCTGCAGCAATGGCCCCTGCTGGCCCTTTATAGTGTTCCTTAGAATACAGGTACATCGCATTACGATTAGCCGCTAGTTTTTGGATTGGAATTTGGTAAAACATTAGACTTTCTTTCGTTGCAATACCTAGCTCTGTTAATGCCTTATATAGATGACTAGGATGGATTGGTAGGAAATGAACAACATCATTCCACAAGCAATTTAATTGAGGAATTTCTTTCATGAATAATTTCGGCCTCTCTGGATGATCAAAATATTTTTTCGAATATCGTTCATATAAATGTGGATACATTGCCCCTAACCTATTTAATGGCATGAGCTCCTGACCCACCATTTCCCTTGGAACCATATGATAAACATATCTCTGCATGACAAGCACCTCCACCTAACTAATTCTTCATACATTTGGAAATTCCTGTTACAATCATTGTATAAATAGAAAGTAGGTGCAAGATGGAATTATTAGTTATCATTCTTATTTTTGCGGGGATTTTTGCTATATATGATTCCATTAGACGAGTTAGCAAAACTATTTTGGAGCAAACGGAGGAACTAAAGAAATTACGAGAGGCGCTGAAAGGTAAGGATAAAAATTAGAAGGGCTAATACTTTTGCTTTGGATAATCCATCGAATTAGCAATATCAATCAGGACTTCAGCCGTCACTTGATCTGCCACATCTCGATCAATACTAAAGACATATTGCCAATTGTCTCTTTAAAAACACGAGTAAATGAAAACCAATTCGTGGGTTTTCAATATAGGCTGCCTCACTACCATTTTTCAGCTTAAATACATCCGTTTTATATTTTTCAAATGACATTTTATGTTGAACTGGTCGAACCTTGATTTTGAAATGATTTTGTGGCAATTGATCACTGATCATTACCACCTCCAGCTGATCATTCATTTCTCCTTCCAAATCACTAAACCTTCCAAAATGATGCGTAAAGCTGATTGGCGGTACTCGTAGGGGTAGCTTCAGCTCTTTATTATAGTGGTGTTCGAACTCTTTTACGGCTATTTCTACTGTTTTATAGCCGATTTCAGGAAGAAATTCTTCAAGAGGTTGTGGCGAATCACTGTCCTTTGCAGAAACCAAATAAAAAGGGGAAACATACGCAAATAAAGATAGTCCAATAAGAATACGCTTGTTCATATTAACGCTCCTCTATCCTGTTTGAGTATAGATTAACCTTCTGAATCAAAATTATGCTGGCACTGATCACTATCATGGCATAGTCTTATCGTTAAAAATGGACGTAAAATAGCGAAGTGTCGGTACTACTTTATTCGCGTGTAGCATCTTTTCAAGCTCTAGCTTTGTGACCCATTGAACAGCTGTCACTTCCTCCTCTTGAAGCATGGTGTCACAAATTTCAAAGCTTTGTTCAAATAACCAAACATCGTAAAAATCATTGAAACAATCACGACGCTCACTCTTTACTAATTGTCCATTAGTCCTCAATAATGATATCCCGATTTCCTCTTCCACCTCCCGAATAGCCCCGTCCAAACTACTTTCACCCGCGACTATAGAGCCTCCCGGACATTCCCATAAATGAGGATAATGTTTATTGGGATGTCTTTTTGTTAGAAGGAATTTTCCCTTGTTATTGCAAATCCATACGTGCACAACGATATGGTAATCTTCAGCTGCTAATTTTGTCCCACGTACATGATGCTTATTTGTTTTTTTGCGATTTTTATCATAAATATCCCAGACTTCCATTGAGCACCTCATTTCTGAATTTGAACAAGCACATACTGCTTCGTCCACATTTCCGTCGTCACAATGGAACGTTCATCATTTTTTTCGAAAAATAGACCGCTCCCCTCTTTTTCAAGAAATGCCCATCCTTCATTAGCCATCATTTGCTGAATGTCCTCGTCTACCTTCTGTATGCCCCTAGCTGAGAGGGCTGTGAGGTACCAAGTTGCCTTCTTATCATTGGAGAGCGCCACTAAATCGAAGGAGGATGCATTTAATTTTTGTATGGCTTCCTTTGGTGTAAGGGAATCGATTGGCAAAGGAGGATATAATAATTTATTGCTATCAATAAAGACCGCACTTACTACGAAAAGAGCTGCTATTAGTAAACCTATTTTTTTCAAAGCTCACTCTCCTCCTTGTCTGGTTAAGAATCGGCTGCTAAAATTTATCTGTAAAAGAGAGCTTCTATTTTGAAGCGGTCATACGTTTATTTTTTTCATTGCTATTCAAGCTTTTAATAATGAAGAAAAGTTATAGAAAGCGTTTAAAACATCTTCCCCTAATGGATCAGCAAATGCTTGATTTTCAAATGGGAAGATGCCTTCATTCTCTAACTGCTCCAAATATTTTTTGAAGCCTTGATCTATAGCCTCCATATACCCCCTAAGAGAAAATTGATAATTAAAGATTCTTTCGATAGGATAATGACTTTTATGTTCAATTAATATGTATTCACCATCGCAGGAAAAAATATAGTAATCATAGTTTCCGTGACAATCTATCATTACTTCATTTGTATTACCTTGATAAAAACGGGTGAGCGTGGAGAAAAATTGCGGGATGGCTATAAAGGCTAAACCAGATCTAAAACTAAAAAGTTGTTCATCATTTGACACATCAAATTGAATATCCCCACCCTCTAAATTAATTTTAATCGTACACATATACTTATTTTTCAAAAATATACCCCCTCTATAAACCTATACTTTCATATTTTACCTTATTAAGTAAATAAACTATAGAAGATGTTACAAGAAAAGGTATTGGAAAATACATGTTGATAGTTGGCGAACAACCTATAAACATATTGTGCCAGCAGAATATTTAAGTAAATTATCCTACGAACAAAGAACGCAATTATGGACGCAACAAATTGCCTACAAAACGAAGTATGTCCTAGTAGCTGAAAATGAATTAGGCGACATTATTGGCTTCACATCTGCAAGTAAAAGAGACTCAACCCCTACCCTATTCCAATTATGTAGAAACGCTCTATCTTTTAGAAGAATATCAGGGAAAAGGGATAGGAAAACAATTGTTGAAGGAAATCTTTCATTACTTTCATCAAAAGATCTACCAAACTATATTTGTCGAAATCTTGGCTGAGAATAAAACACGTTATTTTTATGAATATTATGGGGCGGAGCTTATAAAAAGCTTGGAAATTACAATTGGTGGGAAAGTGTTAGAAGAGTTAGTGTACGAATGGAAAGATATCGAAGAAGCTATAGAAAAACTAGTGTAATAAAATTGATTTTTCTAGTCAAAGTAAATAAGGAAAATGTTTTCAGAGATGGACAGTTTGTTTTATCCCTTATAACGTAAATATTATTGACAAATATATGTAATTATCTTTCAACAACAAAGGCCATTCATCACAAGTGACTTTTAATTGTATACTTACTATACGGCTCGTATGCTTCCTCTTGCGAAAACTACTAGGTGACAGATGTACATATTTGCTGAACGTTTTTCCCAAATACGAGCCGTCTGCGAATCCTGTTTGTGCCAAGTAGCATATGCTTTGCTTGAGCAATTCGAATTTGATTAACATATTCTGCATAGCTCCAACCTGTTTCCTTCTTAAACAATGAGGAGAAATAGCTTTCGTTAAAACCAGTGAGGTTGGCCATAAAAGAGCGAGTTAGCGGTGCTTCAAAATGTTGTTTCATATAGGTAACTGCCTGTTGAATCGCTTAATCATGTGTCACAAAACTGATATCGATATTCTTTCTTTCAAAAATCGTATCAAGCAACTCATGCAGTAGCAAATGGAGCTTAGGAGTGGCATTTACCTTTTGTGTTTGCTGAAACTGCTCCAACAAATTTTTCAGCAGTCCTTCTGTATATCGAGGAAATTCCATAACCTGTCTATACCCTGGCAAATGGGCTGTATCAGCCACATAGAGCAGCGTGTTTTGCTCATCCATGAATAAAATCCACTGCTTTACAACAAACCGTATAGCCTCGCAAAACTCTGCTAAAGGGCTGCTTCGGTTTGTTGTAAGTTCCTTCGTAATTGAAACAATTGAGCTTATCTTGCAGCCTACTGTAGCTGAAGTAAACCTCATTTCCTTATTTACCATTTTACTTCCAATTAATACTTTGCTATGTTATGATTTCTTTATAGAGGGTTATTTGGAGGTTATTATATGCGACATTATTTAGTTTACGCTCTATTACTAATGATGATTTTTATTGCAACGCTTAACTCTTGGGGTGATACATCTAAAACAGTATGGTATGTAATTGCATCTATAAGCATTACCTGTTTAATGCTAATGAAAACAATTGAGAGAAAAAAACACTAATTAATAGGCCTATTATTGCCTGCGGTATTAGTAAATCTCAACTTTTATCTACTTACCACCTCTGTACTAACTCATACACCTTACTATGTTACGATAGAGTTTTCAGCTAACCAGGAAAAAAGGTAGTTCTTTTTAGAGAGGATACTTCATGATGAATAGATTAAAAGCAGTAGGATTTGTTTTATGAATACTTATAATTCAGGAGATATTTTAATTAGTGCTTTCTCGATTTTCTGGTTACTATTTTCTCTAGTTCCAATTGTTTTTTCCTTTGGTTTGCTATCCGTACAACTAAGCAATAAAAAAGGCAATCCAGATTATTAGAGGAAATCAATAAAAAATTAAAACGTACATAAGAGATTTCATCAACCATTCGACACTTGAAACAATTTCCCGTCATGCATCAAACTAGGTACTTGTGCTTAAAATTACGCACAAGTCCATTTGTAAATGCCACGTCAATCACTTCGAAAACCTCTAGCATGTCTCTCACAACGTTCCATTTAATCATTCATTAAATTCATATGGCTTGTTTGTGAAAGTTTGACGGGACACTAAAAAAGCCCATTAGGCTCTGATTTATTCAGTCACCTAACAGGCAATTCGTGTAAAGGTTTGTCCTTTGATATTAAATCCAAACCATAAATCCTTGATACGCTTAGTCTTGAATCGCTGCGTCTAAAGCTACCACGATCATGTCATTGAATGTTGTTTGACGTTCTTCAGCTGTCGTTACTTCACCTGTGATGATATGGTCACTAACTGTTAGAACAGCAAGTGCTTTACGGCCGAATTTTGCCGCTAATGTGTAAAGAGCTGCTGATTCCATTTCTACCGCTAGTACGCCGTATTGAGCTAATTTTTCGTTTTGGTGCTCATCTGAGTAGAATAAATCTGCTGTGAAGATATTCCCTACTTGTAAGTTAAGACCTGCATCTTTACCTGCATTGTATGCTTTTAATAAAAGATCAAAGTCAGCGATTGGTGCGAAATCGATAGCACCGCCCCAGATGATTTGGTTCATACGTGTATCAGATGTTGCTCCTTGAGCTAAAATCACGTCACGTACTTTTACATCTTTTTGAATTGCACCACAAGTACCTACACGGATTAATTTTTGAACATTATATTCTTGCATTAATTCTGTTGCATAGATTGAAATAGATGGCACACCCATACCAGTTCCTTGTACAGAAATACGTTTTCCTTTATACGTACCAGTGTATCCAAACATATTACGTACTTCGTTGTAGCAAATTACATCTTCTAAAAATGTTTCCGCAATGTATTTTGCACGTAATGGATCTCCTGGAAGTAAAATTGTGTCAGCGATTTCACCTTTTTTTGCATTAATATGAATACTCATACTGCAATCCCTCTTTTCTGTCAGTTATCACTATAAATAATACTGTGTTTCTGTCATTTACGCAATGCTAGACGTCTAGCAACTACAAAATTATTTATAGTTTTCGTACAATTATGCTTGTTCCTCATAAAGTGACCACAAAGTATCAAAGGTCTGGATTGTTAAGTTTTCCGTTGCATAGGTTTCTATATAGTCGGACAACTCATTAAAGTCTGTGCTCTGCTTTGGAAAATTATGCTCATGAAACACTTCCTCTGCAAAGCGTACTTTAGGGTCAGACCAATCGCCACCTCGAAAGGTTAGGACATATAAATAAAAACTTTTCTTCATCGAACAAATTCCCCTTTTTACGCATTGGCTTTTCGCTAGTGTATCAAAAAAAATTGTATTCGTCATAAATTCCACTACTACTATATTTTATCCACTTATGATTTTAGAACTATTTTCATAGTCTATCCTGACTTTTGTCATAGTTATTTTATCTGAAAAATTTTAATTTTTAGAAATAAAGATAGAAAAATCTAGCAAAATAAGATAAAATTGAAATCGATTATTTAAAAAATAGGAAGGTGATGGCGATGAAAAAGACTAAAAAAACCCATGGTACAGCGAAAAAACGCCCGTCTCTCTTTACTTTTAGCTTTTTTAAGAAGAGGAAAGCTTCTACACAAGGGGAAACTGGGAAAAATCCCCCTCCTATTAAAGAAAAACGACAACGTTTTTACCATTTAATTCGGGGTAAAGTGCTTATTATGTTTGCACTTCTTATTGTAATTAACGGTATTATGGGTATATTGTCCTATGTCAATATACAAAACTTGCAGCACCAAATGGAAGATTTCACAAAGAAAAATGTGCAGGAGCAACTAACGGTGAATCAACTTGCCTATGAGATTGCTAGACTGACCAATTTAGAGCAATCGTATTTAATTACGGGTAACGGCATTTATTCTACTTCTTATCATTTAAAAATAGATACCATTAATAAAAAGCTAGCCGCTTTGAAAGATCAATTTCAAGATCGACAAGTGGAACTCGGTCATATGCAAGCTATCGAGCAATATTATAAAAATTACCTTGATTATTCAGATAAAGTCATGACAATGCGTGATGAGCTCGGTCTTGAGCAGGCTCGTAAACTGATGATGGGTGCTACTGGGGAAACAATGAAAACGCATATCGATCAAAACATTGAGACCATTAATACTGTCATGGACGATTCCAATAAAACAAAATTAGACAAGCTTAACCAGCAGGTAAATATTTCTATCACTACATTCTTTCTCGTTTCAATCGTTGGCTTTTTAGCGATTGTAATTTTTGGCTTTATGCTATTTAAATCATTAAAACGTAATACACAGGCGATTAATGACTCTATCCTTGATATTGCGCAAGCAGGAGGCGATTTGACAAGACGTGTAAATGTACGTAATCGTGATGAATTTTCGATTATTGCAGCCTCGACAAATACGTTAATTGAGTCGATTTCTAACTTAATTCGACGCGTAAGTGAGTTGGCGGATCATGTATCAAGCAGCAGTCAGGAGCTAATGTCCTTAGCAGATGAAAATGCGCGTACCATTCAGGATATTGCGGATGCGACAGCAGATATTGCGAGTGATAGTGACAATACAATTTCCAGTATGAATAGTGCGCAGCAAAAAATGAGCGACTTAGAGCATTCAATGCATCAATTAAATGAGCAAGCGAGTGCTGTCCATCGTGCCTCTATCGCCATGCAGCAAGCAGCCGATGAGGGTAGCCGCTCTGTGGAGCAATCATCACTCGTCATGCAATCCATTGAAGAAACAATGGCTTCTACAACATCTACTGTGGAGGCGTTGGGTCGTAAATCTGCGGATATTACGTCCATTATTGGTACGATCACGGCCATTTCTGAGCAAACGAATCTCCTCGCTTTAAATGCGGCGATTGAAGCGGCAAGGGCTGGCGAGCATGGACGAGGCTTTGCTGTCGTAGCCGATGAAGTTCGCAAACTAGCAGAGCAATCCCAAAGTGCAGCGAAAGAGGTGACATCGATTGTCACATCCATCCAAGATGAGGTCACATCCATCATTGCTCAAAATCACGAGGGTGTGACAACGGTCATCCGAGGCGTTGAAGTAACAAACGAAACAAATCAATCCTTAGCCAATATTTTATCGCATACCGAAGAAACAACGTCCATCATCGCGGCCATGGTGGATAAAATTGCAACAACGCTTGAAAATAGCAATGCGGTGGCAAGTGACTTCATTCATGTCAATGCCTACGCAGAACAATCCGCGGCCAACACCGTGACATCTGCGGCAGCAGCCACACAAGGCTCCGCATCCATGCAGGAAATCAACGCCGCAGCCACTGAGCTTGCCCAACAAGCAGATAGCCTACGCAACCTCGTGAGCGAGTTTAAAGTTTAAGCGAACTGAAAGAGAGGGAGAACCAATTTTTTATTGGTTCTCCCTTGACTTTGCGGGGCTATCCCTCACTTTGAGCATTCTATCCGCTACTTTTTCAGGTTTATCCTTCACTTTCACATTTCTATCCAATTATTTGAGGGCTATCCCCCTAATTTGCGGGGCTATCCCTCACTTTGAGCATTCTATCCTTCTAAACTGCTGTGTCATGACCACAAAAAAACCTAGCAAGGAGCTACCTTGCTAGGTTTTTACTATTTAAATAGTGCTAGGTATTCGCCATAGCCTTCTTTTTCTAAATCTTCTTTTGCGATAAATCGAAGCGCTGCTGAGTTAATGCAGTAGCGTAAGCCGCCTTGCTCACTTGGGCCGTCTGGGAAAACATGTCCTAGATGCGAATCCGCTTCTTTACTGCGTACCTCCACACGACGCATACCGTGAGATGTATCGAAATGCTCGGTTACCTGTTCTTTTTCAATCGGCTTTGTGAAAGCTGGCCAGCCACAGCCTGAATTGTATTTATCGAGTGAGCTGAATAAAGGCTTGCCAGACACAATGTCTACGTAGATGCCTTCTGCAAAATGGTCATCAAATTCATTACGGAATGGTGGCTCTGTGCCATTTTCCTGTGTTACATAGTATTGCATCTCTGTTAATTCTTTTAAACGTTGTTCCTTATTCATGTTTGTTCCCCCAGTGTTGCTCCTGAAACGCTCGACGACCTGATCCAATCGAATAGCGCTCATAGTGCATTGGATTTTTCTTATAATACTGTTGATGATAATCCTCAGCCGGATAAAACGTAGTGGCTGGTAAGATTTTTACCATAATTGGTTTATCAAATTTGCCAGACGCTTGTAAATCCGACTTTGAACGTTCAGCTAGCTCACGCTGTTCTTCGTTATGATAAAAAATAGCCGTTGTGTAGGATTCTCCACGGTCGTAAAATTGCCCGCCTGCATCTGTTGGGTCAATTAAAGTCCAATAAATCGCAAGTAGCTGCTCGTAGCTATATAACTCATCATCAAATTTGATTTGTACAGCTTCCACATGCCCTGTTGTTTCTGAGCAAACCTGTTCATAGGTAGGATTTTCAACATGTCCACCTGTATAGCCTGAGATTACGGAATCAATCCCAGGTGTTTCGTCAAAAGGCTTGACCATACACCAAAAACAGCCTCCCGCAAATGTTGCATATTGCTTTGCCATTCATTTCACTCCTTATTCACCAGGAACAATAATTTCCAATAAGATTTTATCCTTTGGTAAGTCCAACTCTTTAGCACGTACACGTGAACCAGAGGCAATGTTAATACGCGATAAATCAATATATATTTCTGCTTTATTCGGATTCACGGTAATCCAAGAGGGAAATTCCACCGAATCGCGCATGATTTTCATTGTCGTTTCTGGTGGAATGTTTAATAACCCTACATTCATGCCTGTCTGTTTTAAAATAATATTTCCCTTGTCATCCACAATGGGGTCAAAATTCATGGAAATAGGGATTTCCGTATAAAATACCGTTAGTGTGCTACGTAATTGAATATCATCCCCAATTGTGAAATCCAGTGGTAAAGGAGAGCCTTTCGCTGCATCCTTTAGGTATTTTTTTGATATCGATTCTAATTCCTTTGTTGTGGTTTGCACCACGAGTACATTCCCTTTGCTTTCACTTTCACCTGCTGAACTCTTCGCAACATGGACATCATCCACTGGTCTAGTTGCTAAAAAAACGACGAGGAGGATTGCAAAAAGCACTGTGCCCGCTAAGGCGAAAAACGCGACTTTCCATTTATTCATTTTGTCACTCCTCGAAGCCTATTGCCTTGTTAATCTTTTTTTCCATACCACACTGCTCCATTGCTGCTAGTATACGCTCTGTCATTTTTTCATACCCCTTTGCATTCGGGTGAAAAAAGTCTGTATGATAGACGAGCTCTTCATTTGAATCAAACAAATCTTCTACTGATACGTAACAAGCATTGGAATCCTTGCTGGCTACTTCCTCAATCACATTATTCCATTCTGTGATAATCGTATCAAATTCATTCGCCTCATTGGTTACAATCGAAAAAGGATTGTAAAAACCAATGAGTAATAAGGGCACTGTCGGATTTTTAGCACGAATGCCTTCTACGATTTTGCTGTAACGTTCCTTGTATGCCAATAATTCCTTATCAAAAGCATCACGTTTCAGGTTAAATAAATCCTGCCTGACGACCTTCATGACATCATTGCCACCCATTGTTAAGGAAATTAGCTGGGCTTCTTGCATCTCTTCATCATAATGCCCTTTTTTCACTAATTTTAGTAGCTGATCACTGCGTCTACCACGTTTGCCCCGATTATCAACCTCTACATCCGAAATCGAAGGCCATGCGAGCAATGAATCTGCTAATCTTCCAACATAACCGTCTTGACTATACTCATCACCGACACCATCTGTCAACGAATCTCCCAGTGCCAAGTAATGTAGTTGCTTTGCTTGTTCTTCATCAATTTGCGATAAATCCTCTGCTGATGGCTCAAAAAAATGTTCAAAAATTTGCGTCAACATATTCTTAGATGTTTTTTCCTCATCTTCTGTTTGTTGCTCATCCTGCGGTATATCTTGCTCCGTTCCTGCTTGCTCACCTTCAGGTTCTGCTTGCGGATTCGGTTCATCGATTGATATTGCACAACCACTTAGTACTAAGACGGTCAAACATGACAACATAAATCGCCAAATGTCCATTTGACCACCTTCCATCCCTTTCTATTACTTCTATTATAGAATAGTTCATGTCGCAATGAAAAGTGACTTACCCTTAGTTCTCCATAATTTTGTGCTCTTGCCAAATTTCCTCACTCAATAATGATAAATAATTAGGAAGATTTCTGATTATTTTTGGTGGCACCATGATCACTGTTTGATTGAAGCTGCTCTTCTTTGGTGGAAAACGCTCACAATTTGATTGGAGCCGCTCTTTTTTGTTAGCAAAGTGATCACATTTTTATTGAGGACGCTCATAGTTAGTCGAAAACTGCTCATCCCTCTTGTCAAAGTTGCTAGGAGAAGCACGCATAAAAAAAGCCACTACATTTACTTATGTAGTAGCTCCTTCTTATTATTCTGCAAAATAAATAAAACCAATTGCTCCTGGACCTGTGTGTGTCGAGATGATTGGAGATGTAAAGGCAATTTCAACATCGTTAAAGCCGGTTTCTTCGATCAGCGCTTTTAATGGGTTACCCATCGTTACTAGGCCATCTGCATGGGAAATGCCGACTGCCTTCACTGTTTTTCCAGCTGTATCTGCTTGGAATTGTTTAAATAAAAAATTGACTACTTGTTTATGACTACGTACCTTTGACACAGGATTGTATACGCCACCTTCAAGGTTGGCAATGACTTTGATGTTTAGGAGAGAACCGATAAAGCCTTTTCCTTTACCAATTCGACCGCCTTTGATTAAGTTTTCGAGCGTGTCTACAATAACGTATAAATGTGTATTGTCTCGTACCTTTTCTAAACGTGCCACGATATCCTCCAAAGTGGCGCCTTCATCTCGCATACGGATTGCCTCTCGTAGTTGGATAGCTAAACCAATCGCGATAAAGCGTGAGTCAATGACTGTCACATCAGCATCTGTCATTTGTGCTGCTTGACGGGCTGATTCTACCGTTCCACTCATACCGCCAGTCATATGGATGGAGATAATTTGATCGCCATCTTTACCGAGCTCATCATATAATTCTTTAAACTTACCTGGTGCTGGTTGTGAACTTTTCGGTAAATTTTTTGCATTTTTCATTAAGCCTAAAAAAGATTGTGGCTCTAAGTCCACTCCATCTGTATATGTTTGACCATCAATTTGAATCGTTAAGGGCACGATATGTATGCCATGTTGTGCTACTTCTTCTTTTGTTAAATCACAAGTTGAGTCCGTTACTATATGAATTCGTCTCACTTCGACACATCCTTTTACTTCATTAAAATTTATTATATAGACTAATGAATCATTATGTAAACATGACATTTGTCATTAGGCAAAGCTCTGTCCTAGCTCGCATGTAAACGCTACCTTGGATACTATAGCGTTTTCACCTACCTCCTGTCTATCAATGCCCCTCAAAGAATATGACAGGCTTATGACATTTTTGATATGAACTATATGACAAATGTAAATGTTCATCTATAAATTATTGGGGTATAGTAAATGTATGAACGAAAGGAGTGTTTCAAATGGTTGATTCATTTGACTATAAATCATGGAGGGAAGAGCTGTGGAATGCCATAACACACGGTATTGGTTTCATTGCTAGTATTCCGGCACTGGTTGTTCTACTGTTAGCAGCCGTACAAACAGGAAATGCCCTACATATTACAACCTTCAGCATTTTCGGTGCGTCTGTCATCATTCTGTTTTTAATGTCTACATTACTACACAGTATGCCAGAAAAATATAAACACTTTTTCGCTATTTTGGACCATTCGTCCATTTATATTTTAATTGCCGGCACCTATACGCCGTTTTTATTAATTGCCGTTGGTGGTACCCTTGGATTGACGCTACTATGTATTATTTGGTCGTTGGCTGTGCTTGGTGTGTTGTTTAAATGTTTCTTTATTAATCGCTTTGAAGTACTTTCCTTAATTTTTTATATTGGCATGGGCTGGTTAATTATATTTGCCATTAAGCCCGTTTATCTGTATTTAGGTTTACATGGCTTTGCTTTACTGTTAGCAGGCGGGCTATTTTATACGATTGGAGCCATCTTTTATGCATGGCGCTCTCTGCCCTTTAATCATGCAATCTGGCACCTCTTTGTGCTAGCTGGCTGTGCCTCCATGTACGCGTGTGTTTATTTTTATCTATAATAAAAGCAATCGCTCATTGTGAAGGGAGCGATTGCTTTTTCGTTTATTTACGTTCGAAAATTTGATATTGGAATGTATAGCCTTCTGGGGCTGTTTCAGGCTCCTCTGAAGAGACTTGAACAAAATCTTGCTCATAGCTCGGGAAATAGGTGTCTCCCTGAAAGGCATGATTAATTTTTGTGATATACAAGCGATCAGCTATCTCCATCACTAAACGGAAAATTTGCTCGCCGCCAATAATCATCACCTCAGGTACATCTCCAGCTAGCGCTAAAGCTTCTTCCAAGCTAGTCACAGTTTCAATGCCTTCTGCCTGATAGTTTTCATCACGTGTAATGACGATGTTGCGTCGCCCTGGAAGTGGTCGACCGATTGATTGAAATGTTTTACGTCCCATAATCATAGGCTTGCCCATTGTTTTTTGTTTAAAATACTGCAGATCCCCAGGTAAATGCCAAGGCATCCCATTGTTATATCCGATGACGTGATTGTCATCATGTGCCACAATTAAAGAAATCATACTGTCCCTCCAAATACTTTCGTCCCTTTTATTATAAACATAATGCGCTTATTTCACCTATTTTTAAATAAATAAACATTTGTTACACCTAAATCCTAGTAAAATTATATGAATAGTTTATAATAAGAATAACAAACCTCTCAATAAAGGAATGATGAAGATGATAACTTTAAGAAAAGAAGCTGTTCAATATCTAGAAGCTCAGCGTACTGGTACACCTTATTACAAAGTTTCACCGCAGGAAGCGAGAGCCATGCGGACGGTTACACAATGGCAATCTGCACACAAACCGAAGCTAGCATCCATTGAGGATCACAAAATTACAGTGCGAGATGGCGAACAAATTACAGTTCGGCTTTATACGCCTGTACTCGGTAAAACATTACCTGTTATTGTTTATTATCATGGTGGAGGCTGGGTCTATGGCAATCTAGAATCTGTTGATGCAGGCTGCCAGCTATTAGCAGACCAGGCACAGGCGATTGTGGTATCAGTGGATTACCGCTTAGCACCTGAATATCCTTTCCCAATACCCTTACATGATGCCTACGATAGCTTAGTGTGGGTGCACGATCATATGGAAGCCTTAGGTGGCGATGCAAGTCGATTATCAGTTGCTGGGGACAGTGCTGGCGGAAATTTGGCTACTGTGGTTGCATACTTAGCTACTGCACTAGAGGGACCATCGTTACACGCTCAAACACTCATCTATCCTGTTACAAATGTCGATTTTTCAACAGTATCTTATCTGGCATATGGTGAAGATTACGGCTTAGATACACAAGCCATGCAGTGGTTCTCTCATCACTATACAGAGGAAGCAAACTTTACAAATCCACTTGTGTCCCCTCTTCAGCTAGAGGAAGTCCGTAACATGCCGAAAACGTTTATTATAGCTGCAGAGGCAGATGTACTCTTTGATGAGGGTCTAAGCTATGCACAGAAGTTAAAGGCTGCTGGTGTGGTAGTGGAACATATTACAATGTCAGGTTTAATCCATAGTTATTTCAGTAAAATGAATTATTTTGAAGACGCAACGATTGAAACCGTGACAAAAATTGCGCAATTCCTGAAATAAGTTTGGCTATCCCGTGCAAACAGTGCGATAATAGAGCAAAACGTTTTTTAAAGGATGACACTATGACACAAACAATAGCTCTACAAATACAACAGCCCTTTTCTGATCAATTAAAAAAAGGCTTCCCACTTATTTCAAAAGATGCGGTTGATGCACGACGTTTACCTGCTGAGCAAGGAACACTCCTCAAGCTCATGGATCACCATAACCGTTTTATTGGAACAGGTTACTATGGCGTCCAAAACAAAGGGATTGGCTGGGTGCTAACGACCGATCCGAATGAAACAATCGATAAAGCTTTTTTTATAAAAAAATTCAAAAAAGCCATCGACAATCGTGCTGCATTTTTTAGCAATGAAAACACAACAGCCTTTCGTGTGTTTAATGGTGAAGGAGATGGCATTGGCGGTCTCACGATTGATTTTTTTAACAGCTACTATATGGTAAGCTGGTATAGTGAGGGCATTTACTCATTTAAAGAAGTGGTGTATGAGGCGCTTGCTGAGACAGTGGACTACCAAGCTATTTATGAGAAAAAACGCTTTGATACCAAAGGACAGTATATCGAGCAGGATGATTTTGTGATGGGCACGCCAGGAGAATTTCCTATCATGGTGAAGGAAAATGGTATGACCTATGCTGTGCATTTAAACGATGGCGCGATGACAGGGATTTTTCTCGATCAGCGTGAGGTACGAATGGCTATTCGTGAGCGTTATGCCAACAATACAGATATGCTGAATACATTTTCCTATACAGGAGCATTTTCTGTGGCAGCCGCTCTAGGAGGAGCCATCAAGACAACGAGTGTAGATGTGGCAAAGCGTAGTCTAGCCAAAACGATAGAGCAATTTAGTGTCAATCATATTGATTATGAGGCTCAGGATATAAAAGTCATGGATGTCTTCCATTATTTTAAATACGCACAGCGTCATGCTTTACAGTTTGACCTTGTCGTATTAGACCCACCTAGCTTTGCACGTACGAAGCAAATGACCTTTTCAACGGCAAAGGACTACCCTAAATTACTAAAGGACACGATTGCCATTACCGCTAAAAACGGCATCATTGTGGCTTCCACAAATAATGCCAGCTTCGGCATGAAAAAGTTCAAAGGCTTTATCGACCAAGCCTTTAAAGAGACTCATACACGCTATAAAATCGTTGAGGAATATGGTTTACCAAAAGATTTCCGTGTACCACGTGAATACCCTGAATTTAATTATCTGAAGGTCGTGTTCATCCAGAAAATCGACTAACCAATCGAGAATCACATCATGCTGTGATTCTTTTTTCTGTATCATTAAATAACGGTTCTTATACAACAATTTATTTATATAATTATAAAGCAAGTAGAGAAGATGTTTGGTACCTTTATAATAAAGGTGAACAAATCCTTTACCATGAGATTTTTCAAAAGATTGAATCGTTATAAACAATCATACAGGGCTTTTCTATTAAAAGTAGCCTAAGAAGATATTCTCTTCTTAGGCCACCCTATTATAGATATTTTACAAACCAATCACGAATATATTCAAGTCGATTAATTCGCAATGTGGGCTTTCCACTTCTTGACAGTTCATGATTCGCCTCAGGGAAACGCACGAATTTTGTTTGTTTTTTACGATACTTTAAGGCGATAAACAATTGCTCTGCCTGCTCAATTGGACAACGATAGTCTTTTTCACCATGTAAAATCAATAATGGTGTCTCCACTTTGTCTACATACTTCAGCGGCGAATGATGCCATAGCTTCTCTATATCATCGAGTCCTGCTTGAATTTGCCAGTCTGTAAAGTAATAGCCGATATCACTGACACCAGCAAAGCTAATCCAGTTCGAAATGGAGCGCTGCGTCACAGCTGCTTTAAAGCGATTTGTATGGCCCACAATCCAGTTAGTCATAAAACCACCGTAGCTTCCACCAGTTACTCCTAGACGATCCTGATCAATAAAATCATAGTGCTCCAGAGCGTAGTCTACCGCTGCCATTAAGTCCGCATAATCATTACCACCATAATCGCCACGTACTGCATCAACAAATTTTTGGCCATAGCCATGACTACCACGCGGATTAGTGTAAAGCACTGCAAAACCTTGTGCAGCAAGGATTTGGAATTCATTAAAGTAGGTATTGCCATACATTGCATGTGGACCACCGTGGATTTCAAGAATGAGAGGATACTTCTTCCCTGCTTCATAGCCAACTGGCTTCATAATCCAGCCATTGACCTTCCAGCCTTCTGCACCTTCAAATTCTATACTCTCTGGAACAGCTAATGTTTTGGTCTTTAAAAATTCTTCATTAATGGACGTCAACTGTTCTGTGTCACCCGTTTTTAGGTTCACATAAAACAGATCGCCTGGATTGGTCGTTGTGCTAATAGCCACAATAGCCTGATCGTTTTGCGCATCAAGTGAGAAGCCATAAACATATTGATCATCATGGATAGCTGGGTAAATTTCGCCATCTACATTTCCGTAATAGATCGCCGCATTGCCGTGATCTGTGACTTGGAAGTAGAAGCTATGATTATCATTCATCCATTGCACACGTGGTGACGCTACACCTTGCAGGAAATCACCGATGACAAAATCACCGACAGGCGCATCAAATTCACTTGTTACACAGTTTAGTAGTTTTTGCTCCATGTCATAAATCCAAAGCTTCGCTTGTGTGGCATTTTCAAATTCACGTTCTCCTCCTACAAAAGAAAGATAGCGACTATTCGGAGACCAAGCCGTTTGGTAATATGCTCCCGAACCTTCTGTTAGCTTGTGACTCTGTTTCGTTTCAAACTCCAATAAATAGATATCCACATTGAATGAGAAATCTAAATCCTCCGCTTTATCTGCTAAATACGTAAGGTATTTGCCATCTGGCGACCAAGTACCCAGATGGAAGTACTCTTTGCCTTCTGTCACTTGTTCTAGCTCTCCTGATTCCACATTGACAATGGCAATATGGGTAAACTGCTCCATATCAATAAATCCACCAGCATCCGATTTGTGTTTCATTTTCTCGATTTCTAGTGGCTTTAGTTCTTTATCCTTTTTCTTCTCATCCTCCGCTTTATCTAGGATGGTTTCATCTTTCCCTAGCACGACTGAAAAAGCAATTTTCTTGCCACATGGTGACCAGACAGGGGATGTCGCTCCATTTTTACAATGTGTCACCTGTTTTGCCTCTCCACCTGCTTTCGAAAGAACATAAATTTGTGACTTACCTGTTCTCGTTGACAAAAATGCAATTTGACTGCCATCTGGTGACCAAACAGGGGAACTCGTTCTATCTTCACCAAATGTCCATTGCTGTGGTGTTTTGTCCTTCAAGTTTATGTAAAACAAATTCGATATATAGTCATTTTTCTTCTCGTCCATACGAGTCTCTACATAAACTACCTCTGTCCCATCTGGTGAAAGCTGTGGATCTGCTACTGATTTTAAGCGATAAAGATCTTCTGGTTGAATCCCTTGTTTCGATGTCATGTTCTTGCTCCTTTGTATTGTAATTTTCTGTGCCTTACTACAATACTTCGACACCCTAAGTAATATTCCTGCTATTTAATTGAATTTTTTACTAGTTCCCAATATTCTGCGGACTTTGTTCTGCGATAAAATTTGTAAAAGGGCTCATTTGGGCGAGCATGCTCCTTATATAGGTTGATCAGGTGCAGTAAAAAATCTTCAATTTGTGTGACGTCTACCCTCTTAGCGAATAACGTACCAGCCTGTGCCTTTGCTCCCATCGGTACTGCCCCTAAATAGACATCAAAGCTTTCTTGTTGGTAAACGAGTCCAATATCATCATAGACAGCATTGTAGCAAGCTGATGCACAGCCATTAATATTGACACGCACTCTTGCAGGTACCTTCATCCCCGCTATGGCATGATAGAGCTGTTCGGTTATCGGCGCAGCCTCCATTTTCTCCCCATCACAAAAATCGCAGGCCTTCATGGCCATGATTGGACCAGAGGGAGCAACATAGAGACCTGCTTCCTGTAAGGCTTGCACCGCTTCTGTGGCATCGCACGTTGGTATGGATACGAGTATACTATAGGAAGCAGAATATTTTATCGCCCCCTTTTCGCCAGCAATTTCGGCTATTTTTTGAAGTTGTGCAGACGTATAATGCTTATTAATAATGCCAGGGCTAACGGCTAGACGGGTAAACTCACCATGATGGTTCAGTGTCTCAAATGTTTGATCAGGTACATTTTTTTGAAATGCATTCATTTTTATCGCTCCTTATAAAAAAGGAGCTAGCAAAACGCTAGCTCGAATGGATTAAAAGTTTTCAGGATAGAAGCCCTTGGCTAAAATTTCAATGGCCTCTGCTGCACGAACCCCTTCAGACGCTGCTGAAAGTGGCAGGATGACAAAGCGCTCATTTTTGACCGCTTCCATCTCCTTCAATGCTGGATCATTTTTTAAGAATTGGATCTTTTGGTCTGCCGTTGTTTCACCGTAATCAATCACGACAACTACCTCTGGGTTGCGGTCTACTGCATCTTCCTTCGACACAGTTGTCCATCCTGATTCCACATCACCAAAGATATTTTGACCACCCGCGATTGTCACCAGCTCATTCATAAAGTTTTGACCAGCTGTAAATACATCCTTTTCACCGCTATCAAACACAAGAACACGTAATTTTTCGCTATCTTTTGGTAATTTAGCTTGTACTGCCTCTACATCTTTCGTCATTTGCTCAATTAAAGCTTCGCCACGATCCTCAATACGGAAAATCTTCGCGATATGGCGAATATCAGTGAAAATATCCTCTAATGTTGGCTTTGTCATGTTGGAAGCCGTATGTAAATACGTATGGATGCCTAATTCTTCAAGCTCTTCTGGTGTGCCTACACCCTTTTCGCCAAAGCCACTTTTCCAGCCTGCATATAGGAAATCTGCCTCGGCATCAATGACTTGCTCCTTCGTTGGGTATTGATCGGAAAGCACAGGGACTTTGTCGTATGCCTCTTGCAGTGGCTCATAGATTTTATCATCTAAGTAAGCTGTCCCTACCATAGAATCCTCTAAGCCAAGTGCTAGCATAATTTCTGTCACATGCTGATTTAAGCTAATCGCTTTTGTTGGTGCTTCCGTATATGTTTGACTTGTGTCATTGTTTTCAATGGTTACTTCGGCTGCCGCCTCAGATGGCTCAACCTTTTCACCTTGTGCTGCTGATTCCGTTTTGTCTTTTGCATTACAAGCCCCTAAAACAGCGACCAAGGCAATGATCATCATTAGCCATATACTTTTCCATTTCTTCATGTCCTTTTCTCCTTTGTTGTTAAAATATAGAAAGAAATCAGAGATTTCTTTACTACCCAGGTGTTTGGAAGGGCATAAAAAAAACCCTCTTGTCGCCAAGAGAGTAGCATAGTGAAATAACGGTATATTACCTGTATCACTATCCCCATCCTCGTGGTTCTTAGTCAAAAAATACATACTGGCAGGTATCCTGGCTTAGGTTCATCATCTATACGCCTTCCCATAGTTTCACTACAGTGGCATGCTGTATAGACTCCCCATTTACAGTTGCGGGACAGCATCGGAATTGCACCGATTTCCCTTTTAAGCAAATGACAAATGCCATTTGCACCAATACGTTCTATAATGGTCAATACTATTGATAGACTAGCAGAAGAATATTTATCGCGCAATCAGTAGTATGACACTAAAAGTATAATCATCATTATATTAGCACTATTTCGACATAAAGACGAACTATTTTACAAGAAATATAGAAGCTAGTATTCTGTTACAATAAAAAGATAGCATTCTATAGAAACGAGGATTTCTTATGTACAAAACAATTGGTGTACTTGCGCACGTGGATGCAGGGAAAACGACCTTTTCTGAGCAAGTACTTTTTCATACAAATAGTATCCAAGCCCGTGGTCGAGTTGATCATCAGGATACCTTTCTTGATAATCACGAGCTGGAGCGCAGACGAGGCATTACGATATTTGCCGAGCAGGGGCGTATGAGCATTGGCAATGATACATACACATTGATTGATACGCCAGGGCATGTCGATTTCTCCCCTGAGATGGAGCGTGCCATTCGTGTGATGGATTATGCCATTATGATCATTAGCGCTGTCGAAGGGATACAAGGCCATACAGAAACAGTATGGCAACTTTTACGTCAATACCATGTCCCTACCTTCTTCTTTATCAACAAAATAGATCGTGAAGGTGCCAATGTGGAGGCTGTCATCAGCCAGCTTCGCAAAGATTGCTCACAGCATGTATTGTTCATCGATGAGCCACTGCGAGCAGACTATGTGTCAAATAGCATCATGGAATGGCTAGCGGAGCGCGACGAAGAATTGCTTGATGCCTTTCTGAATGAGTCATTGGAGCATGAACAGTGTCTTGCTCAGTTACAGGGAATGATTAAAAATGAATGTGCCTTCCCTTGCTTTGCTGGCTCTGCCTTAAAGGATGAGGGCATTCAGGAATTTCTTGACCAGCTCCCGCTGTTAACGAGTACCGATTTTGACAAGGTTGCCCCGTTTGAGGGAGAGGTTTTTAAAATTCGTCATGATGGTCACCAGCGTTTAACCTTTATGAAGGCGGTCAAGGGTTCATTGCATGTGCGGGATGAATTTTCATTTAGCGAAGTAACAGAAAAAGTAACTGAAATTCGCCTTTATAACGGCAGTCGCTATGAGACCGTTCAACAGGTAGAGGCGGGAGAAATTTTCGCTGTCAAAGGGCTGAGCCAGGCAAACATTGGGGATCGAATCGGTACAACGATGCTATCCCAGCCCTATGAGCTTGTCCCAACCTTACAGGCAAAGGTTCAATATGAGGGCGATCAGCATATCAAGGAAGTGCTCCAATTTTTCCGTTTACTCGAAGCAGAAGAGCCGTCCTTGCGTGTGGTCTGGCAGGAAAAATTTCAGGAAATCCATGTGCATATTATGGGTGTCATTCAATTAGAGGTCCTGACAGAGGTATTCATGACGCGTTTTTCAATAGCTGTCTCCTTTGGTGAGCCGCAAATTTTATATATGGAAACCATTGCGACCCCCGTAACAGGCTATGGTCATTTCGAGCCCCTCAAGCATTATGCCGAAGTTCATTTATTAATGGAGCCAAATCCACGTGGAACAGGTAATACCTTCAGCAATGCCTGTCATGCAGATCATTTATCTTTAGGCAATCAGCGCCTTGTTGAAAAGCATCTGTTTGAGCGTGACCATCATGGGCTACTGACAGGCTTCCCTGTAACAGATATTCATTTTACACTTCTAACAGGTCGCGGGCATAATGAACATACATCGGGGGGAGATTTCCGCGAAGCCAGTTTCCGTGCACTGCGTCAGGGGCTGGAGCAGGCACAAAATGTCCTACTTGAACCCTATTATCGCTTTAAAATGAAGGCTTCAAACGACTTTATCGGCCGTATGATGAATGATATTCAGCAAGCAGCAGGCACATTCGATGACCCGATTTTATCCGAAACGGATGTTATCCTAACAGGTCGTGCGCCTGTTGCCACTTTAATGAGCTACAGTACAACCTTTGCCGCCTATACAAATGGGAAAGGTGCACTCACTCTCCAATTTGATGGCTATGATGTGTGCCATAATACAGAGGATGTGATTGCACAGATTGGCTACGATAAAAATGCAGACCCTGAGTATAGTTCCTCTAGTATCTTTTGTGCAAAGGGCAAAGGATATTCGGTTCCATGGCAAGAAGCACAGGCAGCCATGCATTGCCTGTAGGATGGGGTGATTTTGTTCGCGTGAAGGCATTGCTTGCTTTCGCGGGTATTCGTCGCACTAGCGAGGGTATTTTTCCTGCTTTCGCGGATATTCCTAGCGCAAGATCAAACCAAGCCCTCCAAAAATGGAGGGCTTGGTTTTATAGTGCACCGACAGCCTTCTTTGTTGGTTTGTCTATCAAATAAGCGGGTTCAACTATCACGTAGTCATGCTTGTTCGTAAAATCAATCAGTACCTTACCTGGCTGACTTTTTAATAGTTGTAGATGATCAATTAATTGCAGTAAAAGCTCGTGACCGTTGCCACGTGGATGCCAGTTGAAATGATAATCATTTAACGCTTGCACTGCTTCAATAAATTGTGCATATTCCTGCTGTACAAATGCGATGAGTTTGTCATGGTGAGGTGCTAAATCGTGTAAATACGTTTCGTAAAAGCGTATAACAATCGAGCATAATAAGTCATTGACACGAGCGGCACTTAAAACAGGCTTTGGCTCCAATGAGAGACGGTCAAGGTTGGGCTTTGCGCGTGTAGAATCAATGCGTGTAATTAAGTGATACGCTTCTCCATTGACCTCATAGACAATCGGATTGGTCGGCATGTACATCATAAAGCTATTCGTCTTTGTTTTCAGTTCATCTGCTATGGCTGCTTTCGCTAAAAGATGACCGTCCACATCCCCATTTTGTATCCAAATAATTTCTTTATTATATAAGATTTGCTCAAAGAAGCGATCATTGCGAATCAGCTTCGTTGCTAATAATTGATCGATTAGAGATTCGACCACCATTCTTGTTTTCGCTTTCTTGGCAACTTCTGTGCGTGGTTGCTTACAAATGTTCAGATCTTCAAAAGGCGTTTCCAACGTTGTCGTTACATGAAAATTTGTCATACGTGCATCCCCTTTGCGTACATATTTTCAAAACAAAAAGGACTCCCTACTTTAGAGGAAATCCTTCATTTTATCTTCTTTCATCACACAATGGCAAACAAACCCTAAGTATGTGTGAACGAGTTCGATTGTGAACCCTTTCATTTACTATGGGCGTTTGACGTACTGTGACGAACAGAGTATTCTGTTTTGTCAACATGCCACCTCCTATTCCTCGTAGGTTTATGGTGTGTACTCGTAACAGGCAGGTATCCTGACTCATGATCATCGCTTCTTTTCTCCTTCCCGTCCAAAGACAGTGGATACTGAAAAGTCGCTCACATTTACAGTTGCGGGACAGTGTCGGATTCACACCGACTTCCCTTTTAAGCAAATTGCACGCAATTTACACCTATTACTACACGCTATTCAGTTGTCATAGGAATTTAGTGTACGCCACATTCCTATTAGATTACTAAAATCAATTGTAAAGTAGTATTTTTCTAAAGTCAAATATCATAATATTTTCCAAACTACTAATCATCCTTGCTTTTCGTGCCTGATTGTTTTCTGAAAATTATGGGAGGATATAAAAACGGTGAACTCCGTATTTTTAATCTTTCAATGACTCTATAATAAAAGATAGTGCGCACTACTAATAGTGAAAGGATGAAAGATATGAAAGCAAGTCAACATTTAGTGACGAGTAATTTAGAGGAAAAAATGAAACTATTTACTCAAGCTGTTTCTGGACAAATTATAGAGGAAGCTCATTTTGTCATAGCCAACACGAACATTCCAACTGATACATTTAATTTGCTAGTAGTGAAATCGCCTATGATTCATAAGGAAAATCATCTTAAACAAAGGATTAATCATTTCATTGTTAATAAACTTCCTTTCAGCACGTGGGTGGATGCCAACTATCTAAGCGATGATTGGCTACAGCTGATAAAAGACTGCAATTTACAGGAAGCTGAACGAAATATGATGATGAAGCTTGACCATACACTTCGCACAGGTCCACGAATTTCTAATCATCTTACCATCACAGAAGTAAGCAACAAGGAAGAGCTTCTACAATATAAGGAAGTTTTTCTAAGTTTATTTGGAGAAACAGCAGAAAGAGATGCATTAGAAACTTATTTTCATAAATTCTCACAGGAAAAGTTAGCATCAAATGCTCGAATGTTTATTGGCTGTTTAAAGGAAATACCTATCGCTACGGGATTATTAATAGACAGTAAACATAGCTATGGGATTTATGATGTGATGACAAAAGATGCGTATAGGGGCAAGGGGTATGGCAGTGAGATGTTTCAATTCCTACTCAGTCAAACAATTGATAAGCGAAAGCCCGTAGTCTTACAGGCATCAGAGGATGGAAAGAATATATACAAACGCTTCGGGTTTAAAGAAGTCGGAGAAATGATTGTCTTTGAATAAGACTTCGGCAAGGCGTTCTTATTTACGCTTATCAGTATTTTCGAGCCTACCGTAATCATGAAGCCGACTTAAAATCCCTTACGCCGTCCTCTTCTGGCACGACAAAAAAGCCTCGCATATTTGCGGGCTTTTGGTTGTGCACATGTACTATTAGCACCTTCATTACGTCCCCAACACATACTGTGCTAAGACGCTTTGCACCTTATAAATATTTGTCGCCTTATTGAAGTTTTTTTGAATCGGTAATGAACTGCCAGACACCCATATTTTGAGCTCTGCATCTAAATCAAATGTTCCAGCTGTTTCTACTGAAAAATGCACGATATTTTTATAGGGAATAGAATGATACTCCGTTTTCTTGCCAGTCACTCCTTGCTTATCGATGAGGATCAATCGTTTATTGGTAAAAATAAACGTGTCTCTAATAATTTTATAGGCGTTCTTGACTGTCTCATTTGGAATTAATAAATCATGGACCTCCTCCTGTAGTTTTTCTAAATTCACCTCACTTGCATTGCCGATCAATCCATCAAATAAGCCCACTATCTGTCCCCTTTCGCTCTCGTTTATTTAATGTATTACAAAGAAGTGAGAGCTACGACAGGAAATGGTGGTATTATTTTGCCTATTGAGGGGGTGAGTGGTTGCGAATAATGATAGTTGCTTTAGTGTCTCTACTAGCCGTTGTTTTACTAGGATGTAATGAAAAACCAGATGATGATTTAGGTCAGCATTTCTAATCGTGCTGAATTTGGCAAGATAAACCGTGATTTTAGTAAAAAATATCAGGATGAAGAATTACTTACACTATTCCAACAAGCCATTGCAACAGCTGTCAAAAACGAGGGTACCGTCAATATGGCTTCACAGAACATGATGTACAAATAGTGGACAAGGCAGGAAAAAAATATGGCTAGCATCTTTGGTTAGGTGATAAAGGTCAAAACAGTAGTTTGATGCATGTCGAGGATACGCATACGATCTACACACTATCTGAGGAGTTCACTGGGAAACTAATTGCGCTGGTTCGACCATAAAAACACTTTCCATGTATTCTAGGAAAGTGTTTTTATGGTCAATCATTTCTACTTTGTGGCTTTTCGTAGTATTGATGAAGATGCTTATTTTGGGCTTAAAAAACCTAGAAAAATACTTTTCATTGCCTAAACCTGAAACTGGTTAGTTAACTTTTGTAAGTTATCCGCTTGGACACTTAAATCCTGTGTGACATGATTAACTGCTTGCATTGAGGCTGTTTGCTCGTCCATTGAATGTAACACAGCTTCTGTATAATTCGATAGCTTGCCCATGCCAGCTGCGATGGTTGTCACAGTGGATGCTACTTCATTGGCGCTACTTGAAAGCTGCTCAGCTGTCGTCGAAATATCCTCAAGCTGACTTGTCATCTGACTAACATGCTGTGAAATCGTGCCAAATGATTTTGTCGCTTCGTCAATGACATAAACTCCTTGTTGAACATTTTTCAAATCATCTTCTACTGATGAGGCTACTTGTTTTGTATCACTTTCTATTCCTACAACTAAATCCACAATTTGCGTAGCAGAGTGCTTGGATTGTTCTGCTAATTGACGCACTTCCTCAGCTACAACGGCGAAGCCTTTACCATGCTCTCCAGCGCGTGCTGCTTCTATGGCCGCATTTAATGCTAGTAGATTTGTTTGATCTGTAATGGCCGTAATCATATCTGTCATTGATTTAATATCTGACATTTTAAGGGATAATTGCTGCATCAATCCACTTGTTTTTTCTGTTGAAGAGGAAATAAATTGCATTTGTTCTTTTGCCACATGTAAAATATTTGCACCATTTCCTGCTATCTCGCTAGCATCTTTCGCATGCACAAACACATCTTGTGTGGCTACTGTAATTCGCTCAATTCCATCAACGGTTTCTTGCATCGATTTAGCACTATCATTAGCCGATTGTGCTGCTTGCTTCAAGCCCTCAGAAGTCTTATCGATTTGTTGATCTACTTCTTCCACAGCAAGCGTAATTTCATTCGTACTCGCAGATAATTCCTCGATGCTTGCTGATAAATCTGTAGAGCTGTGCGCTATTTTTTGTGTCATTGTTCGTAACTGTTCCTGCATCTCTAAAAAGGATTTTGCTAGTTGAGAAATTTCACTATTGTCACGAACCTCAATGACAACGGTATCTAATTGGCCTGCCGTAATTGCTTGTGCAGCCTCTGTAATTTGTTTAATAGGCTGTATCACTTTGTAGTGGACATACACTGTGTAAGATAGTGTAATAGCGATTCCTACAATTGTTAACACGGTAGAAAACCAATCTAATGTCGTTACATTGGCTAAATCGATCAATAAAATAACGATCATTAAAACATTTAAAGCGGAAAAGCCAAGTAAACTCTTTTTTCGTAAACTCATTCCAAATTCCCCCAACTAAAATATGTATTCCATACCATTATTATAGTTGAATAATCCTAAAACACATAAGGATACGCTCTATTTTTATATGAGGAAAGGTCTACAAAAAAAAGACTATAGACAGCTTTTTAGGGCATGTCTACAGTCCATCATTGCTCGTTTTATTTTAATTTCATGATACTTGAACCCGCAATACCTGGGTGTGTCATTTCATATGGATCTAAAATTAAGTCTAATTGTTCTTTTGTTAGGACGCCTTCTTCAATACAAAGCTCACGAATTGAACGACCTGTTAGAATGGCTTCACGTGCTAGACGAGCAGCTACTTCATAACCGATGTGAGGGTTTACTGCTGTTAGCACCCCTACGCTTTTTTCTACATATTCTTTCATGCGCTCTTCATTTGCCTCAATATCTTTTAAGCAGTTTTCTGTAAACGCACGGAAAACATTATTCATAATGCTAATGGATTGGATTAGGTTGAACACTAATACAGGCTCCATTACGTTTAATTCTAATTGGCCAGCTTCCGATGCAAGAGAAATCGTATGGTCATTCCCAATTACTTGGAAGGCTACTTGGTTCAGCACCTCAGGCATAACTGGGTTGACCTTACCTGGCATAATTGAAGAACCTGGTTGACGAGCTGGTAACAGGATTTCTCCTAAGCCTGCGCGAGGACCAGAAGCCATTAAACGCAGGTCATTAGCAATTTTAGACATATTAATCATACAGATTTTTAAAGCGCCTGATACTTCTGTATAGGCATCTGTATTTTGTGTGGCATCCACTAAATGCGTTGCACCCTTTAAAGGTAAACCAGAAATTTCAGCAAGATGCTCATCAACAGATTTAATGTAGTCTGGGAAGGCATTTAAGCCTGTTCCGACAGCCGTTGCACCCATGTTCACATCATATAAATTTGGACGTGTTTGACGAATGCGTACGATGTCACGATTGATCACGCGGCAATAAGCTTCAAACTCTTGTCCTAAGCGGATTGGCACGGCATCCTGTAAATGCGTACGACCCATTTTAATGACATGAGCAAATTGCTCAGCTTTTTGATGGAAAACGGATTGCATATAATCCATCGTTACTAATAATTCATCTATTAAATTTAACACAGCGATATGAATAGCTGTTGGGAAAGCATCATTTGTTGATTGTGACATATTGACATGACTGTTTGGGCTTACTGTGTGATAGTCACCTTTTTCTTTCCCTAAAATTTCTAGGGCACGGTTAGCGATGACTTCATTGGCATTCATATTAATGGAAGTACCTGCTCCACCTTGAATTGGGTCTACGATAAATTCAGCATCCCATTTGCCATCAATCACTTCTTGTGCTGCTTCGACAATTGCCTCACCAATTTCTTTTGATAATAGGTGTACTTCCATATTACTTAATGCAGCTGCCTTCTTCACAATCCCCATTGCTTTAATAAGTGAAGAGTGAATTGTGTAGCCTGTAATCGGGAAGTTTTCCGTAGCACGTAGTGTTTGAATTCCGTAATACGCCTCTGCTGGTAATACGCGCTCACCTAAAAAATCTTTTTCTATTCGTTGTGTTGACATTATTGTCGTCTCCTTTTATGTAATACTCACACTTGATAGTAGCTAATAAAAGTCGTATTGTAAACAGTCATTTTTCTGTAAACGAAAAAAATCCTTCAAAAAAGCAAAAAAATCACAAAAAACCGAGCGCATTTTATCTTGATTCAGCAAATGTTTTGTGCAATGAAAGCCAATGTAAGGTCCTTATGATTTGCTCATAGTATTTGCTCAAAATTCCACTGAAATAGAAGAACACCGTCAAAAGCGCCACGTCCTGTGGCATTGACGGTGTGACCAACTTCGTGTTGCCCCAAAGCCTCCGGCGAATGTCACAGATTTTGCAGAGGAGCTTTTCGAGCAAGCTCGAAAAAATCTGGACGCAATTACGCCGAGGCGAAATTGATAGAAACGCTCAGTTGCATATTATTTATTCGACGTTACTGTGAAACGGCTATTAACGTGCTGTGGGTTTTCTAATTCATCGACGACAGCCACTGCGTAATCGGCATAGCTGACATAGCTTTCCCCCGCATCATTTACTAGTAAGTGGTCGACTCCTGCTGTATAGCGCCCTGTACGTGGTCCTTCTGGATCGAAAAATGCAGATGGACTAATAAATGTCCAAGTAATGGATGATTGTTGTAAATCCAAGAGGTTTTGTCCTTGATTTTGCGCCGTTGCTAAATACATGGCTGGGAAATCTGGTGTATCCATCACACGCACTTTTTTCTCTTGGTCCACAAATAGACTACCCGCTCCGCCTACAACCACTAATTTTGTAGGAATACCTTGGAAAATTGAGATCAAATGACGACCAGCTTTGACATGTAAATCTTCTTGTCCAGCTGGAGCACCGAATGCATTGACAACGACATCGAAGCCTTTTACATCATCTTGCGTCACATCAAACACATCTTTTTCAATTACTGGAATAGTAGCTGTCACTTTTGCTGCTGAACGAACGATGGCTGTGACCTCATGTCCACGTTGTACCGCTTCCTCTACTATTTTTTGTCCTGCTTTCCCTGTTGCACCAATTACGGCCATTTTCATGATTTGTTCCTCCTAAGGTTTAGTTGTAACTACTTTAGTTACAGGTTAGATACAAGAAGACCATCTTCGTCTAAGTACGAAGCTGATCTAGCACATCCTGTAGCGTCTGTGCTTGTAATTGCTCTTTTATTGCCAGCCAAACAGATGTATAGACACCCTCCAATGTATGCTGGATTTTTTGACCTACTGCACACGCTGGATTTGGCTCATCATGAATGGCAAATAGCTGTTCTGGCCCATCAATTGCCTGATAAATAGCTAACAGTGTTAAATCCTTTGGCTCTACTAATAGCTCATAGCCAGCCATGCCAGAATGAGAAGAAAGTAAGCCTGCTTTTTTTAGCACACCAATCATTCTTCTTACGACTACTGGATTGGTATTCACACTTCCAGCTATAAAATCGGACGAAAGGAGACTTTTATCAGATGTTGTAGCAATGAGCGAAAGAATATGGATCGCCACCGAAAATCGACTGTTCACCATATGTATCACCACCTGTTGTAACTATTATAGTTACAGGTGCAGAAAAAAGTCAAGCACTGTCACCTGTATATATTGTTTCCCGATATGCTGTTGCTAATGTATCGCTTATATTTTTTTTACGTAAATGACTAATTCCTGTCGTATTTGACCGTTGTCCTCATAAAAATCTAAATTATGAAATTCATATTTAAAGTGACCTACAGGAAATGTCACACTTTCTCCTTGTGCTGCTGCCAAAATGCCTGCTACATCTTGTGACACCATATGTAGCAGCTCTTCCCCAGAATAAGAATCGATAAAAATAACGTTCATAAAAAACACCTCCATAGTCATTATAGCTTAGGGGGCGCTTACATTTATAGTGTATCTTTATAACCTTTCAAGCGAATCTCTTCAATGATTTGCATCATTTCTTGAATTTGGAGCTGCGACAATTCGATCTTGTTACAAGAATATGCATGTTGCACAGAACCCATGCTTTGTTCTGGCTCACTTTGCTGTCGATCATATTCATCTACTAGAAGTACCATTGTATTTTTCACAACTATCACCCCTACAATATAATGAACTATTCCTATTATACCAAATAATGCTAATTATACCATAATAACTATAATAAAATTATTTTCATCCAGACATCCAACTACTTACCTATTTAACAAAACAAATAGTTAGACCTAGCTATTCGTTTGAAAAAACAGCAACCAAAATGGCTGCTGTTAGCATTATACGGCAATCGGTGCTTTAATCGCAGGATGTGGATCATATCCTTCAATCGATAAATCCTCAAGCTCTATATCAAAGATGGATGCTTTATTGGGATTGATGTGCAATGTTGGTAGGTTTCTTGGCTCACGTGATAGCTGTTCTTTCACTTGCTCCACATGATTCGCATAAATATGCGCATCTCCAATGCTATGAATAAATTCGCCAACCTCTAGGCCACACTCATGTGCGATCAAATGTGTTAATAAGGCGTAAGACGCAATATTGAATGGACAGCCTAATAATGTATCAAGGCTTCTTTGCATTAACTGGCAGCTTAATTTACCATCTGCTACATAAAATTGAAACATCACATGGCACGGTGGTAATGCAGCTTTACTACCTTTTGCGCCCGCATTAATAACATCCTCAGGATTCCATGCATTGACAATAATACGGCGTGAATCAGGTTGATGCTTAATTTGATGAATAACATCCTGTAGCTGATCAAGGCTATCGCCATCAGAGGTTGTCCAATGGCGCCATTGTTTGCCATAGACATTTCCGAGATCTCCATATTGCTGTGCAAAGTCATCATCTGTTAAGACACGTTCACAAAATGAGGCAAGCTCCTTTTGATACATTGCATTAAATGACTCGTCTACTAAACAGCGTCGACCAAAATCTGTCATATCAGGGCCTGTATACTCATCAGATTCCACCCATTTTTTAAATGCCCATTCATCCCAGATGTGGTTGTTATGCTGCAATAGGTAACGGATATTGGTATCCCCTTTAATGAACCATAATAATTCACTTGCTACAAGCTTAAAGGGCACACGCTTTGTCGTTAGAAGAGGAAAACCTTTGCTTAAATCAAAACGCATTTGATACCCAAAGACACTATATGTACCTGTCCCCGTTCGATCCTCTTTCTTTGTGCCATTTTCTAATATATGTTGTAGTAAATTTAAGTACGCGAATTCTGGATGCGACATTTTTCTTCAACAGCTCCTTCAAGTTTGCTGTTGATCATTATACCATTTCACAACGAATTATTGTTGAGCTCCCTTGAAATTTCACTCTCTGTTGTGACGAAAAAAGTGGGCAGCAAGATGATATTTAATAAAACAGGTCCAACGATCACTAATAAATCAATGCCAGGACTAAAGTATAATCCAAATGCTGTAATTAGACCCGATAAAACAAGGAACACGATTTGTGCGACAATAATCAAGATCGGCACCAATTGATACAGGTAATTGAGTTTACGAAACTGATGCATATTGTCTGGATTTTCAATGATTTTCCTTTTTAACCGTCTGGATAAAATAAGACAAGCAAGCAGTTGGATGGCCATAAAGCAAAAATAAATGACACTGTATACAAGCAACTGACTTTTTTGAATGGTGCCATCAAAATGGCCTACTCTTTGGTTTAATAACTCTTGGACTGCTCCCTCATAGACATATTCACGTTCACTTAAAAAAGTAAAGGGCTCCATAAAGCCAAGCGCTGTCCAATCCTTTGTATTGACAGTCCACTTGGATAATTTACTTGCTAAAATACGCAATTGAATAGGATCTTGCTCGCCAAACATCCCTACTAGATGACGATAGGGTATGGCTACTTTTAGCTGACCATCCTGCTTTTCTTGAAATAAATCCTGAATATAAAAGGTATAGGCAACATCGGATTTATTGGCCTCATAACGACTCTCTCCAATTTTCCAATGATTAGCTAAGGAAGCTTGAATGCCGTTTTTCATTTCTGTATAGGGCATATCCTTATGTAAGTGCTTCGGAATCTTATAGACGAAATGATGATCACTGCCTATGAGACCAATTTCTACCTCGACTTTATCCTGATTCACCGTTTTGGCCTTCGTGGTCAATGGAATGGTGATCATAGCGATGAGAAAAAAAAGTAAAAGTGTTAAAATGCCTTTTTTCACGCAGAAGTCCCCCTATTCGTCACTAATGATTAAATTTACCCTATCATAGCCATGTCCGAAAAAACTATTTCGTTATTCCGAAAAAACAATAGTGGTTTTCCGAAACTCGTTATTTCGGTATTCCAAATTTATCAATAATTAGCGATAATATATAGGAGATTATGATCATAAGTAAATTCGAGGTTTTACAATGAAAAAATGGACATATTGTATTTTTCTTACATACCTAATACTCGGTATTTATGTGTTAGGTATTACTATCAAAACACCCTTTGTTAGTCTCACTCTCGATACAACAAACGGTCAGCCTGTTTTTGTGGATAGCTATTACCCTCTATGGGCAGAGCAAAAAAATATTGAAAAAGGGGATATTATTGTGGCTATCGATGGGCAGCCTGCCATGGAGAATCGCTACGTTCAACAGCAAATGATCGTTAGAAGCGCCAATGCAATAACGATCCAAAAGGCTGATAAGAGTATTCAAACCATTGCTGTCAAACATCGGGACATACCAGAAGAATTATATCTGCAAATTTTGTTCCCCATCTTTTATTTTTTCCTAGCTTTTGGAGTCGCACTTTATGTTTGGCGACGCAATCAAAATAATCTTTCAACGTTTTTATTGATCCTATTTTTATTAACTTGTTCGACTGCCTATATCAGTACTGGCGCATCAGCTAGAGGAAATATGATTGGGATGTTTGTCATTAGTAGCTGTATTATTTTATGCATGGTTCTCTTTATTCACTTTTTACAACACTTTTTCAAATACCTGCAAATCAAGTGGACCTATCCTCACAGCAAATGGCTGTACTTTTTAATACTTATCATTTTACTGGAGGAAGTGGTGCCAACATTACGTGAGATAATACCTATCTTGAACTTGAGCTTATTTGCTGTCCTAGTGCTCTATGCAATTTTTATTTTAGTAACGAGTTACTTACGTACAAAATTGGCCAAAATTCGTTTAATTGCGCTTGCCTTTATCATGCCGTTTTTACCCTTTTTATTATTCTTCGTTACACCTGAAATATTAGGACATAAGCCGATATTACACGCTGAAATCGCCGCATTGTTTTTATTATTTATTCCGTTCTCTTTTCTGTTCATTCAGGTGAACGAACGATTATTCGATATTGAATACCAATTATCACGATTACGCTATTATTCAACGCTAGCCTTTTTCAGTGCGCTTCTGTTGACAGCAGGGATTGCCCTGTTATTTATGGGGGAGCTATCCATCGTGCATGTCACAAGTATTTTTTTACTTGTCTTTATGGTGATCATTGCGAGCTTTTATATAAAAGAACGCATTGATTTTAAGTATCGGAAAATTATCTTCTCTTCTACTGGAAATTATGTACATAATTTATATGCAGCCGTTCAGCGCATGGGCAAAGCAAAAAACCAACAAGAATTATTGGATCGTTTTAAATATGAAATCACCGAGAAGCTTGGAACAACAGCGTTTCATATCTGTACAATAACAGACGATTCTCCACAGCAAGTAAGCTACTATCCGCAATTATTGTTACATGATGCTGGTGAGGAAAAGATTATGTTAGAAATACGCCATGCTCTGCAAAAGGAAGAGCTACTTTGGTTAGAATTGCTTGCACTGTATGTGTCGATGTTTATCAATAACTTACAGCAAATTGAGGATTTAGTGCGAGAAATTCAGCATATGAAAAATACCAGTGATACACCGCTTCCTTGGCTCGATAAATTGCTATGGAATATTATTGAGAAGGAAAAGAGTATTTTAGCACAGGAATTACATGACACCATTTTGCAGGAGCAGCTTCATTTAGCCAGAGAGCTTGATGTCCTAGCTGGCTCCCCTACTATTCAAAAGGAGACCGTGCTAGCTATACGCGAGCAGCTATTAAATGCAACGAAGGACTTACGAGAATATTGCGAGAACTTAAGTCCCCCACTATTGGATACCTTTGGTTTACAAATGGCATTAAAAAAACTCATTCAAAAGGTAAAAATAAGGGCTAATTTTTTATTAAGCGCACAAATTGATCGTGTAGAATTTCAGGATGTCACCCTGCATCTCGTAGTCTATCGTCTCGTTCAAGAGCTGTTAAATAATGCAATCAAGCATGCCGAAGCAACAGAGGTTTCGCTTCAATTACAAGTGATTCCTCAAGGCTTTATCCTTCGATACGATGATAATGGTATAGGCTGCGACATTGACGATTTAATACAGTCCTCTGCATCAATGGGCATTAATGGCATTCGTGAACGTGTCCGTGCTTTTAATGGTGACATTACGATTCAATCGAGCCTTAACGAGGGCATGCATATTTTTATACAAATACAAGAGGACGGGGATTCATATGATGAACATACTTATTATAGATGACCATCCTGTCGTTTTAGATGGTACGAAAACATTGTTGCAAGATTTAGCCAATGTTCAAATCGAAACAGAACAGGATAGCGCAGCCGTTTTATCAAGAATGGATACAGATACCTTTCAGTTGTTTCTCATTGATATCAATATGAAGCCAATCAACGGTATTCAATTATCAGAGATGATTAAGAAAAAACAAGCTGATGCTTTGATTATACTTTACACAGGCTACGAACTTTCCGATTATTATGAGCTATTGATTGAGAAAAAAATTGACGGTCTATTATCAAAGCTGGCGACAAAGGAGCAAGTGATTCAAACCATTCAAGCAGCCATAAGAGGTGAGATTTTACTTGCAGCCGATTTCTTAGACTTTGTTCAGCAACGCACGAACCTGCCGAATGTGCAGCAGGAGGTTCTACTGAGCGATAAGGAACAGGAAATACTACAGCTCGTTGCCCAAGGCTGTACAAATAAAGCCATCGCCTCTGCAATAGGTGTCACCCAGCGTACGGTGGAGAACTATTTATCCAAGCTATTCGTCAAGCTGAATGTAGAGTCGCGGGCAGAGGCTGTCATCGTTGCTAAGGAAAAAGCATGGATTAAATAATGAGGAAATAGCGTTTCTTTACTATTAGATTACAAATGTAAATTTTTCCTTACTAGAAACGGAATTTACTGGATATACAAACAATTCTGTACTATAATAAGGGTAATAATTACATTACTTCATTGCGATGATTAAAAACACGTATTCAAAAGTAATACGAGCTTTTGAATATGTTTTTTATATGTGATAGAAGCAATTGATTGTTGAATTTTTTTGGGAGGGTGTTTACATGACACAAGGTACAGTAAAATGGTTTAACGCAGAAAAAGGTTTTGGCTTCATCGCAGTTGAAGGTGGCAATGATGTATTCGTACATTTCTCAGCTATCCAATCTGATGGCTTCAAAACTTTAGAAGAGGGCCAAAAAGTTGAATTCGGCGTAGAAGAAGGCAGCCGCGGACCTCAAGCAACGAATGTAGTGAAACTATAATCTTCACTTAACATAGACGTGCATATAAAAAGAGACATTCTTAAATGGATGTCTCTTTTTCCTTTTCAGGATTTATAAATCCGAGTTACTCCCTCGTTATACCTTTACGATGATCCTATCAACTTGCGCAGGTAGCCCCTCCGTATGATCCATTCCATCCTGACTAATATAAATGAATTTGATAATACTTTTTTGGGCGTCCACGCGTGGTGGACGTGTTGCTTGGTAATTCGTGTGCTAAATTTTTTTCATGGAGCTGCTTTAAAATGCGGTTTGCAGAGCGTACAGTAATGCCGAGATGTGTGCTGAGGAGTTCCCCACTGACGATCGTTGTCGTTAGTTTTTCCAGCATCGCTTCTATTTTTTGTAATTGTAATAAGGGAATATCATATGTCGTACTTAAATTTTTTAAATGCTGTTGTTTTTCATCGTCAAACTGTAGCATCGTTCCATATAATAAAGGCCCGATTTCTCGTGAATTTTCAATAATGTATCCCTGTGTTTCCTTTGAAGAGCAGAGGGTTGCGGCTTTTTTAGCAAACTCCTGACTTTCAATTAGAGAGTCACCAATTCCCCACCCTATTCTGACAGGAAACGATAGCTTCTCATTTAAAAAATCAACTAAATGACAATGTGAATAACGATTCGTTGTACTTAAAAATTGCTTATACGTCGTGATAATTGCAATAAAGGATGCCTCACGATGGACGATAAATGAGCTAGCATACAGTTGTTTGAAATCTAATATCGTTTTATATAGGGCAATTTGCCGATATTCTAGGTCTTCTATATTCGATTTATCAATCGGAATTAAAATATGCACTACCACTACTTTATTTTGGTTAAGCTGTCGAATTTGCAGTTGATTGAGAAAATGATCTAATGTTAATTGCATGGCATATGGAGACGGGTAAAAAGCAATAAATGGTATATTTTGATCTGCTAAGCGCTCACGTATTTCTGCAATGCGGGTAAAGCTCAAATCAACCTTGTTTTCCTTATGCAATTGTATGTGCCATTCAGCAGCTTTATCGACAATATCGTTACTTGCGTACTCGCTCATCGTTTGGCTAAAAAGATAAGGTTTTTTTCCAATCGACCATTCATGAATGCCCAAATAGCCGTTTTCTTCATAGCAAAAGTCGATGGCAATGCGATTCATAGCAATCTTTTTTTCATAAAAAAGCTCCGTAACGGTACGGTAAAAATCACGCTCTGAAATATCAAAATAATGCATGGGTACCGTTGCTTCTTGAAAATGTTTTTGTGCATAGAAATATGGAATTTGCCCGCTAAAAAGTGCTCCATCTCCCCCTTCTAAATACTTTTCTAAAAGCTCCTTCAAATGTTCAAAATCAGTATAAGCATAGTAATGAAATTCACAAAAAGAGGGTTTAATTTTTTCAAGCTGTTGAACCCATGAAAGTGAGCGTTTAGCGGTAAAAACATTAATTTTATACATACATATAGCTCCTTAATAAAAAATAAATATTGAAAATAGTCAGAAAATATGGTTTCTTTGTATAAAGGACATAGATTTTCAGCGTCTTAAAATAAAGACATTGGATTTTTAAAGGTTAAGTCTAATAAAGTATAAAAGGAGATGAAATTTATGCAAGGGAATTCACAAACAATTAAGAAAAAATCTTGGATTGATAACATGTTAGATAAAATCGAGCGTGCAGGTAATAAACTACCAGACCCGATCACGTTATTTATTATTCTAGCAGGTGTAGTACTAGTTTTATCATGGGTTTTATCCATGCTCGGTATTTCAGCAGTTCAACCTGGGACCGAAGATGTCATTCAAGTAAAAAATCTGCTAAGTCAAGAAGGGCTTATCTTAATATTAACGCAGATGGTTTCAACATTTACAGGCTTCGCTCCATTAGGGCTAGTAATCGTGACAATGATTGGTATTGGTTTAGCTGAGCAAACAGGTTTAATTTCAGCTGTCATGAAGAAAATTGTGATGTCAGCACCTACAAAATTAATTGTACCTTTTATCATTTTTACAGGTTTAGTTGGTAACTTAGCTGCTGACGCGGCATTTATCATTTTACCACCAATTGCTGCCATGATTTTTATGAGTATTGGTCGAAATCCATTAGCAGGCTTAATTATTACATATGCGGCTGTAGCGGGGGGCTTCAGTGCGAACATATTAATTAGCTCTCTAGATGTATTATTATTGGGGATTACAGAATCAGCAGCACAAATAGCAGATCCAGCGTACGCTGGTCGCGCAACGATGAACTACTATTTCTTAATTGCTTCGACGTTTTTATTAGTCATTATTGGTACGTGGGTTGCAAAGAAGTTTACAGAGCCTCGCTTTGGTTCGTTCCATGGTGAAATTGAAAAGCTGGAGCCATTGACAGCTTTAGAAAAGAGAGGTTTAAAATGGGCTGGAATTGTAACGCTAGTTTATATTTTAGTCATTGCTTTTACAGTCATACCATCAAACGGTCTTTTACGTGATCCTGCAACAGGTGGCTTTTTAAACTCACCTTTCATGGCAGGTATTGTCCCTATCATGTTATTCTTCTTCCTATTACCTGGCCTTGCCTATGGGATTGCAGCGAAGGAGGTTAAAAACGATAAGGAAGTTGCAGAGAAAATCTTTAAATCCATTGCAGATATGGCACCGTTTATAGTATTAGCATTTGCCGCTTCACAAATGATTGCCTTTTTCAATTGGAGCAATATTGGTTCTATTTTAGCCATTAAAGGTGCAGAGCTTTTACAGGCATTAAATTTTACAGGTTTACCAATGATGATAGGTTTTGTTTTAATTTGTGCCTTTGTCAACTTATTAATCGCCAGTGCTTCTGCAAAATGGGCTTTACTTGCACCAATTTTCGTACCAATGTTCTTATACTTAGGCTATTCCCCAGCGGTTACACAAATGGCCTATCGTGTAGGTGATTCGATTACAAATCCAATTACCCCTATGTTACCGTATTTCGCGATTTTACTATCATTTGCAAAGCGCTATGATAAAAATATCGGAATTGGTACGCTTATATCTTCTTTATTGCCGTTCTCGGTGTTTTTCGCAATCGGTTGGATTATCCTCTTCGCCATTTGGTTCCTATTCGGTTTACCGCTTGGTCCTGGAGATTATATTTACTTAAAATAAGGAGTGTTAGTGAATGACAACTTTACAACAACAGTTAGCAGATTTATTAAAACATTATGAAGAAGAGACAATACAGCTTCGTCGTCATTTTCATGAAAATCCTGAGCTTTCCTTTGAGGAAGTAGAAACACCAAAAACCATTGCTGCCTTTCATCGCGCGTTAGGTCATGAGGTTCGTGAAGGTGTAGGTGGCAATGGAGTTGTGGCAAAGCTAATTGGTGGGAAACCAGGGAAAACAGTTGCGTTGCGTGCAGACTTTGATGCTTTAGCCATTACGGAAGAAACTGGCTTACCTTTCCAATCAAAAATTAAAGGGCGTATGCATGCTTGTGGCCATGATGGACACACAGCTTCCCTATTAATCTTAGCGAAGGCGTTTAACCAAATAAAGAATGATTTAGAAGGAACAATCGTCTTTATTCATCAACATGCTGAGGAGCTTGCGCCAGGTGGAGCTATTTCGATGATTAGAGATGGCTGCTTAGAAGGTGTAGATGTTATTTTTGGGACACATTTATGGGCACCAACTGATCTTGGTAAAGTGCAAACAGCTAAAGGACCATTAATGGCTGCAGCAGATGGTATCTATATAACGATAAAAGGCAAGGGTGGCCACGGTTCAAACCCAAGTGACACCAAGGATTCCATTGTCCTTGCAGCTCAGTTTATTACAAATTTACAGCAGCTTGTGGCACGTCGCATCAACCCATTACGTCCAGCAGTAGTATCAATTGGGCATATTGAGGCATTAAATCCTTTCAACGTCATTGCTGATCAAGTGTACATGAAGGGTACGGTGCGCACTTTTCACGAGGAGGAGCGTAGTTTGTTAGAGCATGAAATCGAAGAGCTTCTAAAGGCAACTTGTTATTTAACAAAAGCCGATTACGAGTATGAGTATGTGCGAGGCTATCCGCCTGTTGTAAACCATGAAGCAGAGACTGAGCATATAATGGCGTCCGCAGAGAAAATTGCAGATGTTGAGACGGTTGAAATAGTTGATCCGAATATGGGCGGTGAGGACTTTGCCTATTTCTTAGAGGAAATCCCCGGTGCGTTTTTCTTCACAGGGGCAAAAAATCCTGATTGGGAGGAAGTCTATCCACACCATCACCCGAAATTTGATATCGACGAGCGCTCATTACGAATTGCCGCCAACGTTTTAGGTCAAGCAACTCTAGACTATTTCGCAAAAAATAATTAATAAAAAGCATTACGAAGTGCTCAATGCATTTCGTAATGCTTTTTTCGGTTGAATATTTTAATAAGAAGAAAAGGATGGCCAAAGCTAAGAGGTTCTCTCACTCGTTGGAGCGATTCACTCATCAGTTTGAGCACTTTTCAGTTATTTTGGAGCTGCTTCCTTGCTGGGTTGAGCGCTTTCTCCTCACTTTGGAGCGGTCACCTGACTAGTTTGAGCGTTTTCCTCTCACTTTGGAGCGGGCTCCTTCTCACTCAGGATCACTTTGGAGTCACGAATCCCCCCTTTTAGCTAGGCATAGGAGTGTAAGCCGGCAATGACTAGATTGACAAATACTTGGTTAAACACAATAATGCCGAAGCCGATAATGGCCAACCAGGCTGTTTTTTCCCCTTCCCAGCCTTTGGATAGGCGGAAATGGAGGAAGGCAGCGTAGAATAAAAAGGTAATTAATGCCCACACCTCTTTCGGGTCCCAGCCCCAATAGCGACTCCAGGCAATTTGCGCCCAAATCATGGCGAATAGCAGGCCACCTAATGCAAATAATGGGAAGCCGATAACAACAGCCCGATAGGAAATTTCATCCATTAATTGTGGCTGTACGCGGCTTGTCCATGGCTTTAATAAGGCACTCACTGATTTTCTTGTGATGAATCGAATGACACCATATAAAATAGTCCCCACGATAAATGCCCAGACAATCGAGTTTAATTTCTTGGCATCTATTTTATTTGTGATTTCGACACCACCGATTGCTTCGCCCTTTTCGGTGACGGCTCCTTTACTTACAATCAGGGGCATCATGGAGTAAGTAGCTTTTTCCTGCTGTCCCTGTGCATTATCGAATTGTACCTGCACCTCTTCTGTGGCAAGGCTGAAAAAAGTAGATACGCCGATAAAGCCAATGACAACCACCAAACAATACAATACAAACTCAAGCCCATATGTACTGATAGATTTTTTGGAAACATCCAGCGTTCTTAATAAATAAATTAAACCTGTAGCAAAGGATACAGATAAAATGGCACTAGAAAAGGCCACAGTCATGACATGAATCGTTAACCAGTGACTTTGTAATGATGGAACAAGCGGCGATACTTCCTTCGCAAAAACGCTTCCATAACCAAGGATGATTAAGGATACAGGAATCGTGAATAAGCCAACCACGATTTGCTTATATAAGAAATGGATAATTAAGTAACTTCCTGTAAGCATGATGCCAAAGAACGTCATAAATTCATACATATTACTGACAGGCGCATGGTCAACCGCCACCCATCTGACAACAAAGTACACGAGCTGTAGGGCAAAGGCTATATAAGTGAGCAATAGGCCTAGCTTACCGAATGTTTTTCTCTTTGATTTGACTGCTAGCCCTAATGGCACAATAGCAATGAGTAGTAGAATAAAGGCAATAAATAAGGCATTGCTACTAATGGATAATAAACTTTCTTGATTCAATAGAATCCCTCCAACGTCTCTTTTTCGGAATATGCTTCCAAATACTAAGAACGTTATAGCGTGTGAGAAGTGCCATGTTTTCCCTTTAAATATATTTATTTTTTCGAATTGTTACATTTTTATGACATAGAAATGAGGATGTGCTTGGTAGGTTCAATCATTATGTAGAGGGAACGATAAAATACCCCATTAAATGGAAAACGACTGTATCAAAAAATGGTATGCCTCTATCTACATCTTACAAAAAATTGTAATAAAAGTCTATTTCTTTTTCTATCTACATGGGACAATAATGATGCGCACAAATGACATAACGTTATGTTTCATAAACTGGAGGCTTTTAATGAAACAAAATATTTATGATAATCCGATATTTTTTCATCACTACAAGACATTGAGACAAAAAGCAACTAATTATAACCGTCTTTTGGAGCAGCCCACGATGAAGGCTTTACTTCCACCTTTGACAAATTTACAGGTACTCGATATTGGCTGTGGTATGGGGGATTTCGCCAAGTATTGTATCGACCATCAAGCCAAGCACGTAACCGCATTAGATGTTTCGAGCAATATGCTGTCCGTCGCTAAACAGGAGCATGCCCACCCACAAATTGACTATCAGCTACAGGCAATAGAGGATTATGAAGCTCCTTCGGCTAGCTTTGATTGTATAACCAGCTCCCTATCTCTTCATTATGTCAAAGATTTCGATGCGGTCATTGGTCAAATTGCTCACATGCTCCGTCCTAACGGTGTATTTATTTTCTCGGTGGAGCATCCTATTGCTACAGCTCGTCATACAACGGATGATAATTGGGTATATGACGACAATCTTCAACGTCTACATTACGCTGTGGATCATTATCAGGAAGAAGGCTTGCGTGAGCAAACATGGTTGGTGGATGGTGTTGTTAAATATCATCGCACCATAGCGACGCTGGTCAATACATTGATTGCTCATGGATTAACGATTGATAGTATTGTAGAACCAATTCCAAGCACAGCAGCCATTCAACAGCTTCCTTCTATTGAAAAGGAGCTACGCAGGCCATCCTTTTTATTCATCAAAGCGAAAAAATAAACGAAAGCCTCACCCTATGTTTGTGGTGAGGCTTGTTTCATATAAATAATTTCTGGGTCTCCCTCATCCAAATTGTCGATAAAACCGCTTTTGACAAAGCCTAGGTTATGAAAAAGCTGGTGCATACGCCTATTGGACTGATTTGTAGAGGAGAAAACCTTTGCTGTTTTAGCCATTTGGATATAAGCGATCATTAAGGCAGAAGCGATCCCCTGTCTGCGCTCGGATGGCTTGACAATGACTAAGGAAATAAAGCTATAGCCAAAAAAGTCATTGCTAAATAACAAAAACCCCCCAACGGTATCGGTGGATTGGTATAGCAAACAGCGTTTCTCTTTAATAGCTTGCTGAATTTCTTCCACTCTGGATGAATCTCCAATCACTTCTTGATCGATTGTACAAAGCGCCTGTAAATGCTCCATTCTTGCTTCAATTACATTGTGGCTCAATTTTCAGCCTCCTTCATATAATAGCTCATCACCTTTAGCTCATCTCGAAGTCCCATTGCCTGTATGCCTTCATCGACAAAGCCACATCGCTTATAAAGTTCTTGAGCAGCTCTATTTGGTACATTGACCCCAAGCACCAGCTCATTGATGTATGGGAAATGCTTGCGAACAAAGTCAGGCAATAATTGGAGTGCTGTCTTGGCATAGCCTTTGCCCTGCTCATAAAAATCAGTGGAAAAGGAACGGATTAATAGCGCCTGTTCATTGGAGGAGTAAGGCATCACCCCTTCTTTTTCATGTAAGACAAAGAACGTGACTAGCTTGTTACTGTCCATTGCTAAAATGGCATGCCGACTATTATCCTGCTTAGCAAGTGCAATGCTTTCTTTTGGAGACTTTGTATAGCGTAGCTGCTCTTTAGTTAGCGTGTATTGTTCTACTAAATTTTGTGCTTTGTCCTCATAGAACATGAGCTGCATAGTCACTCGAATTCCTCCTCGTAAATAGCGGTGAATTCATAGTCTCCCTCTATAAGTTGCTGTAAATAATCCTCAAACGAAGCTGCAATCACCTCAAAGCTATCAGGATCATGTACATAACGAACCACCTGGCCAACTTGTCCCGCTTCATTTGGCGTAAAATCAATATATAGGCTTGATGTTCCCCCATTATTCATACAATCTGCAAAGCAGAGCCGTTCATTTAACGGGACATGCATATTAATCTTTTCATCTACTTCCACATACGCTAAAAATTCCTGATAGCGCTCATAAATTGTTTCACGTTTGTCATGATAATCTTTCACGATTTGCTCCACCGACTTTAAATAATATGGATAATCCCCTAAATCAGAGCCTAGCACTAGAACACAGATCGTTTCTTGCCCATGCTGACAATAATATGTACCATTGACATCCTGTAATAGCTCCACCAAAACTTGTGGGCAGTTCGGAAATACTTCTAACAAGGCCTGAATTTGTGCCTCTGAAGCACCAAAAGCCTGTTGTAATTGTTGCTGCTCTTCTTGTGGTAAGTATTGTAATAAATTCGCAAAATATGTTGTGCGCATCTTAATCCCTCTCTCTCTTTAACTATGACATATTTTAGCATAATTTCTTCCATTCTCTTAGTCCCTCATGCTACTATGGAAGTATGCACAAAAAAGGGGTGGGTTTATGAGTGTGAAAGATGCAGTAGACGTGAAAATATTACCAACAATCGTAGGGTTGTAACGCTACTTGCAGCCCTTATACAAGGGAGAATATAATAATGGAAAACTATTTGACAACATTTTTAACAGGGCAATCGATCACTTTACAGCAAATGACTGCTGCTGACCTAGAGGCTTTTATAGCAATCGAAAGCGAATTCACCTCTTTACTACTTGCTAATGATGAGATTCCCTTTCCACAAACTGTAGAGGATCACACCGCTTTCTTTAACAGTATCAGCGGAAAGAAGGAGGAATACTTTTTCGGTATCTATGAAAAAGCGTCACATCAGTTAATAGGCTCCTGTGGCGTTTATGCAGTGAATTGGCAAAATAGCACTTGCTCAGTGGGCATTTCAATTGGGAAAGAGTGGCACGGCAAGGGCTATGGCACGGATGCAATGAAAACGCTTATTGATTTTATCTTCCAATATATAGCTATTCAGAAAATCAAGCTTCAGGTTTTCAGCTTTAATCCAGCAGCTATTCGCTCCTATGAAAAATGTGGCTTCACAAAAGAAGGCATTTTACGCCAAGAAATCTTCCGCTTCGGTACATTCCATGACGTAGTTTTATTTGGCCTCTTACGCTCGGAATGGGAGAGGAACTAACTAAATAGCACAACAGAGATACTATGATCGCTGTAGTATCTCTTTTTTTGTTCAGTCCTCTTGCCACACGCGTGTTACTTCCTGTAAGGATAGACCTTGAAAGGCTAATCGATAGATATCTGGCATACTTAACGTTTGCCAAAATGCATAATCGTACTGGGCATCAAAATATTGCATCATCAATGCCATGATATTACCATGTGTACCGATAACGACAGACTCCTCTTGATGAGTAAGAAGGATGCGCTGCAAACTTGGAATGGCACGAGCCATCGCCTGTTGATTGGACTCTCCACCTGCCCATGCAAAGCTTGGCTCCTGCCACACCCGTTGCACTGCTGCATGAAAATCCTCCAGCTTCCCAGTAGCAAGTTGTCTTTCTTTTAAAGCATCTATCGTTTGGATGGGTAAATGACGCGCCTGTGCAATCCCCTCCACTGTTTGAATGGCTCTTCGATAGGGACTAGCATAAACGGCATCGATTCGATAATGCTTCAAAAGATTTGTGACACGCTCTGCATCCCATTGTCCCTGAGCAGATAGTGGACGATGATATTCATCCTCTGAATAATGAGCATGTGCGTGTCTAACAAAATAAATTTCAGTCATCTGTTTCTCCTCTTTAATATTAACTAAATGAATCTACCAAATTCCCTCTTGCTATTGCAGCGTGTATGTTTTGCTGTAGCGCTGACTCCCAATGGAAATTTCCAGTTGAACGACCTGTAAATCAGGGGTGCTCGATTCATTAATAGCTATTCGATCATAAAATCTATAAGAAAATACGTAATTGAATCCGTTAAGTATTGCTTAAACAATTCTTTTGTGGGGAAATGCTTCATGGCTATCAGTCATTGCAAATCATGAGGTTCCTCCACTAAATCAAACATAATGAGCAGTATTTCCTCTATTTGAAGAGGTTTGTAAAAGACGAATCTTACCGGCCTTTAAGAAAGCTTAATAGGTCTCTCTTTTTTCCAAAGATAAATTCGCTTCATCACCTCTTCTCTTACCCATTATTCCATTAATTTCAAAAATTCTCAACATTTCACCATAGACAATGAAATGTCCCCATTTCTAAACAACAAAAAAGGGAATTTGCTAAAATGTGACAAGATATGAATTCCGCGCTTAATTATCGGAAAATTCAATCTCTAATCACAACTTTTTTCTTAGTATAAAAGACTTAATATCGCTCTGTTTTCCCCTTAATATTTTCTAAAACAAAGAATGTGAATAACCCTATCCATCGCATGAATAGGGTTTTAAGTCATGTATTAAATTCTATAAAAGGGGAATTATACAGTAATTTTTATCTATAATATATAAAAAATTTCAATCAATCTAAATAGGATGAAGTACCTTATCTATGACTAAATTACGAATTTGAGAAACGATACACAATATGACATTTTTTTTAATATAAGTGATATACAATGAAAAAGTTGAATCGAGGTCATAAAAATTTATTTCAAGAATATGGATAAAAAATTAGGAGGAAAATATCTTGGTTAACTTATTACTTAAACAATTCTTGAAGGCGGAAATTGAGATCAAACGAAGAATTATGTATAAAAAAGCAAAGGATCTTGGTTTCACCCACCCTATTGTAGTAGATTACAGTCAAGAATTGGATGTCTTACTTAATAGATATTTAAAACAAGCACAAGCTTCCTAATCATAACGAGGCATATAATAGAAGAAAGTATAGATATGATAAAGCCAGGCCATGTTTTATTGGCTGGTTTTATCGGGGATGATACATGCATTCACCTAGCCATTTCTCAGAATGTATAGAGAATGAAAAAGTAGGCGATGTTTTTGATAAGAAAACATTTGGAGGTTGAATGATGCACGTATTCATCTTAACTTTTATGGTTGTTTCCAAAATATTAATGCCACCTCAACATTCAGTAGACCATACAACACCCACACTTTGCACACCAACTGAAATAAATACACTATATCAATATCCAAACAACCAATTTCAATCGTTTCGTGATGAGGACAAATTTTATCAGCAGCTTAATCGTGCGATTTATGAGGAATATACCAATGCTTCATTGAATATTCGTCAAAAGATGGCTTTTAAAGATGTAGCAAATGCGACAAAACGTTTTTATTTACAAACAGATGGTAAACAGGAAACAATAGACCTCTCTCAACATACTTTTATTCATCCCAATCGACAAGTTTATTTTTTAGCATCCTTTCAGCACAATACCGATGAATCCTATCGCAAATTTCTTGTCATCGACGCTGAAACACAAGAAGTAATACTGGGACATTCGCATTTTCAAGAAAGTTCCAAGCACCTTTAATTCATTGTATGCACACCATGTAGATTCTAGTAGTCATTTCAAAAAAATAGAAGTAAAAATTTCTTAACAATTAAAAAGCTTGCGATGAATGACGAACATGCATCGCAAGCTTTCTTTACTTGAATTAAGCTAAACTTTTTTGTTGAATGGCTGCTGTGATTTCTACTATTAATTGCTGTAGTGACTTATCAGTGGAATTTTGCTGACCATGTCTGCGAACAGCTACAGTTTGGTTGGCAACCTCACGATCACCGATAACCACAATATATGGTATTTTTTGCAATTGGGCTTCTCGTATCTTTTTGCCGAGCTTTTCTTGGCGATCATCTAATTGCACACGGATTTCTGCCTGTTGTAAAGCTTCAACAACTTGCTTGGCATAGCCTTGATGTGCCTCTGCTACCCCAATCACTTGGACTTGCTGTGGTGCCAGCCAAGTTGGAAATGCTCCGCCAAAATGCTCGATTAAAATACCTAAGAAGCGATCAATTGAGCCAAACACTGCACGATGGATGACAACAGGTCTCACCCTTTCATTGTGCTCATTAATATACGTTAAATCAAATTTCTCTGGTAGCTGGAAATCAAGCTGAACCGTTGCGCATTGGTGACTGCGCTGAATCACATCTTTAATATGGATGTCAATTTTCGGTCCATAGAAAGCCCCGTCCCCTGCATTAATTGTATAGGCAATGCCTAAATTGTTTAGGACATTTTCAAGTGCTGCTTCTGCTTGATCCCACAGTGCCAAATCACCCATATAATCATCTGGTCGTGTCGATAATTCAATCGTATACGCAAATCCAAAGACGTTGTACACTTCATCTATAATCTTTAAGGCCAGTGCAATTTCATCCTCAATTTGCTGCGGTGTGGCAAAAATATGGGCATCATCCTGACAAAAAGTTCGTACACGTAACAGACCATTCAAGGCACCACTAAACTCATGTCGGTGCACTTGCCCAAATTCTGCCATACGTATTGGTAAATCTCGATAGGAATGTAAGGCATTTTTGAAAATCAGCATATGCCCAGGACAGTTCATCGGCTTTAAGGCAAAGCTTTGGTCATCTACCTGTGTAAAATACATATTGTCCTTATAATGATCCCAGTGACCTGACTGCTCCCATAAGCGTTGGTTCATCATCAGCGGTGTTCGTACTTCCCTATAATCATATTTTGCTTGTAAATGTCGCAAATACGATTCTAGTTCATTGCGTAAAATTTGACCATTGGCTAAATAGAAGGGCATGCCAGGTGCTTCCTCTGAAAACATAAATAACGATAGCTCTTTTCCTAGCTTACGATGATTCCGTTTTTCTGCTTCCTCCAAGAAGATAAAATGATCGCGCAGTTCCTCTTTTGTAGCAAAGGCAACGCCATAAATACGCTGAAGCATTTGATTATTGCTATCGCCTCGCCAGTAAGCGCCTGACACATGCATTAATTTAAAATGCTGTAATTTGCCTGTAGACGGGACATGTGGACCACGACATAAATCATAAAACTCTCCCTGCTCATAAATCGTAACTAGCTCATCTGCAGGAATTGCCTCCAACAGTTCGAGCTTTAACGCATCATGGGCGAATAATCGCTTCGCTTCTTCACGAGAAACCTCGCGTCTATGAACCGGTATATTTTCCTGAACAATTTGTTTCATTTTCTTTTCAATTTGCTGCAAATCACTCGGTGTCAGTGTATCGGCAATATCTATATCATAATAAAAGCCATTTTCAATGACTGGTCCTACCCCAAATTGTGCATGTGGGTAAAGTCGTTTAATTGCCTGAGCGAATAAATGGGCCGTAGAATGGCGAATGACCTCGATCCCTTCCTTGGAGCTTGCATCGTACAATGTAATTTGTGCATCTTCCATAATCGGGCGCGTCAAATCAATGATGGTTCCATTAGCACTCCCTGCGACTGCCTTTTTGCGAAGCTCTGGACGAGTCGCTTGTGCAATATCGGTTAGTGTCACACCTTTTGTAAATGCTTGTTGTTGGCCATCTGGAAATTGAATGTGAATACGTTGATTTGACATGTTCTCTACTCCTTTTTAATAATAAAATCAATTACACCTTGGCATAATTGTGTAGATAAAAAAAACACATATCCGTCCCTACTAAGGGACGAGTATGTGTTGTTTACCCGTGGTTCCACCCAAATTCCCACTAGTTTATAAGCTAGTGGCTCATTGAATTTGCAGTAACGCCGCAAAAAACGGTGCAAGTTTCCAAGCACGGCTCCAAGGTAGTAAGATGGGATTACGACATTAGGAAGCTTGCAGCCAAGGCCTCCCTCTCTAAAAATGGTTAATCGCATCTCTTGTCCTTATCATTGCCCATTTCATTTTGTATGAAATTGTTAATTACTATAACGAATAGTGAATTCTTTGTCAAACCCTAAAAAAGAAAAAATTTAGCGACGGGCTTGCAATGGACGTTCTGGACGTTGTACACAGTAGTGACAATTCGGGTCATCACATGCCGCCTCTTGCCACTCATTACACATCGCACAAAAATAACTATCGAACGTGTCATCATAGATGATGGAATTTTGACAACTCGGGCATTGTTGATTCTTTTGAATCGTACCGCTGATCTCTAGCCCATCAATAATCACTATATCTTCGCGCTGTTCAATTCGCATTTTATTATTATCTCCTAATAATTTTTCACTTCTAAGGTCTCATCTTCAGATTGCCATTCTACATGGATCATTGGCTTTGTTTCTCGTTTAAAGATTTTCTCACTTTCTTTTTTTGTGAAGGAATAATAGCCATCTTTATTTAACTGAACATCACTTAAATTTTGGGATTCTTTTGTCCCCTCAATCGTAATTTCTAAAGGCCCCAAATCATCATCATCTCCCAGATAAAATAAGCGTAAGCCCACCTCGCCATTACTATGATAGATGGCTTTCCAATGCTCACTTTTGGCGATATAATGTATCTCCTGCTTGGGGCTTTGACAAGCTGTCAATAGGATGATGAGGACAAGTGGAAACATCCATTTTCTCATTAAATATCCCCCTAACCTTGTATGGTGACAGCCCATCCTGTCGGCTTTTCTTCAAAGGCATCCTCGTATTCTGTAAAAACAAAGTGAAGTCCCCTTAAATCATCTGGCAAGGGTGGTGTCACCACATACGTACTGCTTTCATGTCCATTTGAGCCACCTGTACCTTTACTTCGGCATTCATAGGACGCATCAATGTATAGACCAAAATGATTTCGTTGTAATTTTTGCTGAATCGTTAGCTGAGGTTCTTGCTGCTCATCCCAATCGATTAATAATTGTACTACACTTGCATTGTCATATTGACGAACATAAGAAACCGTATACAAACGCTCTCCCTTTTCTACCGTTTTCAATACAGGGATATAGTGACGGAAGCCTGATGGTTCTACCTTTGAAGTATAGTATTTTTCTGATTTAATCAACTGGAAGAACAACGCTAAAAAAGTATCATCGAAACCATATTGCTGTGCCCATTTCGAAATGGTATCATCCGAAGGCAAGCCTGGAGTATGAGCTGCTTGCTCTTTTCGTTGCTGCAAAAGTGCACATATTTGCTCATCTATTGTGACAAGCCTTGGAACATTGTATTTGCTATGTTGTTCGGACATCTATATCCTCCTTCCTCCTGCAAGTCCTTCTTCTTTCTATACGTTATTTTCCTCAATTGGTTCCATAAACAGCCTATTTTTACTTGTAAATACCAAAAAAAGCTATCCAAAACATTGGATAGCTAGTTCGCTAGCATATCATTGTGCCAGCTAGCGGAGTCTGATAATTGATATGTAACCATATTGGCTGTCACAGCGAGAATAACACCCGCTCGGGACATATGAGAGGTATTTGGCTTTTCCAATACAAGGACCACGTAGCCCTCTCCACGTCCTTGCTCATCAAGCGCATTCGTCGCATTTATTTCAAAGGTGGAATACGTTTGCTCATTCGTCGCATACAGAAGTCGTTCTTCATCATACACGCCATGTTCTTTTAAATTATAGCTGACAGGCATCCACCCTTCAGACCATTCAATACTGCCTATCATTTCTCGTTTCCTTCTGGCAAGACGTCCAATGGAATACCTAAAATATATCTTCATAATCGCTTGATTGTCTTCATTTTTCCCTTCACAAGTGGCTGTCACTTCAAGCATAATATCATTTTTCGAAAGCTTTTTCATAAACACTAAAGCCACAGTGATAACACAGATAAATAGTACTATACCCAAGATGATAAATGCCATTAGGTCCCTCCTAGTATCACAATTGCTGTTAATACAATATTACCATGTTCTAGGAGAGATAGGAGCTTTTCACCAAACAATCTTAGGAATTGACACAGGCATAAAGGATAAGACAAAAAGCGATTATTTATTGGCTTGAAGCTCAACTGTAAGCGTAAAAGGTATTTTTAAGTATTCATAGTGTATCGTTACTTTCTGGTTGTTAGACGCTTGAACTTGAACAGCATAATGCTGCGGCTGCTCACCAATAGCTTGTTGATTTATGTATCTTTGAGGTACGATCGTTCGCTGTGCTAATTTATGAAAAGATAGTTGATCATTTCCCTCTAGCTTTGTTTCCGCCTCAAACGGTTCTGACTTACTTATTACAAGCTTCGCGCTATCAGAAGGCTGATCATTCACCAGTATTTGCTTCAGCTTAATTTCACGCAACCCTGTATTTTCAAGTGCGATGATTTTGATTGCTTCATTGCCTTGTTTGCTGGTATAGCTTTGAATAACAAGTGGTGGATTGCTCTTAAGATAAATCATAAAGATTGCTCCGACCACAAGCACACTCAGTAGTAAAATAAATAGTATTTTTTTCATACTTTCCCTCTCTTTCCTCCTCACCAGTATAGCAAAAACAACCTGACTTATTGACAGTCAAGTTGTTTTTGTAAACGTATTTCATCTCGTATTGGAATACCATCATTACCAATGAGCGGGATAGAAGGTTTATAGGCTCTTGCTTTTTCCACTGCATTACGTAGTATTTCTATTAAACAATAGCCACGTTTTTGATAGAATTTTAATGCATGTAAATTATCGTTTGTTGTAATAAGTGATATGCTTGTACAGCCCTGCTCCATTGCTGCTTGCTCTAGCGCATTCACAAGAGCAGAACCGATGCCTTTCCCCTCAACCGTACTATCTAAAGAAATGATTTCACAGTCCTCTTTTCGCACGATATAGGTGATTAAACCGATCATCATTTGTTGCTCATTCATAAAAGCAAAGCCCGCTAAATCACTACAGTCATAAATGCCACTGGAAATGACCATCTCCGTTGAACCCCAATGCTCCTGAAAAAATTCTCTTACAGTTTGTTTTGGTACTTCATGTATGGCAATAATCGTCATGTTATAAACTCCTTCTTAAATGGAAATATGAAAAACCCCTGCAATCGCTTTTTGTATGCCTAAAAATACAGCCCAGGACAGCACACCAAGACCAATAGCTAGTACAATATGTACGGAGGATTTCATCGCCATGTAAATCACAAATAGCATGCACATCGTTGCAGGCAAGCCAACGATAACGCCTACTGTAAAGCGTTGAATATGCTCACTCGACTCACTTTGCACGGTCAGCCAAATAATGCTTAAAATACTCACCAATGGCAACGCAGCAATAATGCCTCCATAGGTAGGGAATCGACGTGCAACCTCCGTCACAACGCCAATGATGGCTGCTGAACTCAAAATTTTAAAGAATGTATACATTATTTTGCCACCTCACTTAGACGTCGAAACGCCTGTAGAATGGCTTGCTGCTCCTGCTCAGTTAGCTGATTAAGGGCTTGCTGTAGCTTATCATCATCTAGCTCCGAGTTTTTCTTCAGCACTTGTAGCCCTTCTGCTGTCAAATGTAGCATGACCTTACGCTGATCGTCACTTGCACGCTCCTTCATCACCCAGCCATGACGCTCTAGCTTTTTCACATGCTCTGATGCCGTATTAGGAGAAATATTTAGTAACCCTGCAATATCACGCACCGTCACTTCCGCTTCCTTTTGAATCATTTGCAAAATACGCACGCTTTGATGGGAAATAACATCTTCATGGGTTGTATGTAGATGATAGAATATCGTTGTAAAATAATCATTTATATCTTTAATCATTGTAATAGCTCCTTTAATATATCGTTACACACGATTATATCGTATATCACGATATATTAAAAGCTACCTCGTTAAAGTTTATATTTTCAGATATTTTTCTTCAGTAAGCTTAGCATTTGATAGCCATCTGAGGGTAATCCTGCATAGGGCTTATACCAGTTTGGATAAATTAGCGGGAATGCTGTTGCAAGAAATTGAAAAGTATTCCAATAAAAAAGGCCATTAAAAAAATAGTGTATCCCTGCATAATCAGTAAAATAACGGGCTAGATAGCTAGCACAAAATAATACTGCTAAAGTCATGATAGGACCACCCGCTATAAATCCAAGCGACTGCTTGCGCGTGAAGCTACTCCCTTTTTGCGGGGTACAGAAGCCAAAAAATCCCCATCGAATATGGAAATGTATACGACCTATACGCAAGTTTTCAGGAAAATTTTTTGCCCCCAAATAAACATGGGCTCGTTCCTTTGAACATACTATAACACCCAATGCATGCCCAATTTCATGCAACAGCGTGGAGATTGGTATGCCTACTACATATAAAAGCATAAAGGATAGAATGGACATCACAACTCACCCCCTCCCAAATATACTATCTATTTTTCATAAACATCTATCTTTCTGCGTTTCTTGCTAAATCGTATCAATGAGTACTTGTGAACACTCTCCTTCTACAGTATTATCACTCTAATCTGAATTTAATTTTGGGCATCCTATGTTATACTTTCTCTATTTTTTAGTAGGTGGCACAAAATATGAAAGAAGATACCTTTCATACTGTTCTTCAAAACACGGTATTTGGAGCGGTTGGCATGCTATTATTTACTGTGCTCACGTTCCTCCTAACAGGCTGGTTTAAACCAGGCATTTCTGTTATGAGCGCGCTCGCTGTCTATGCCCTATTTATGCTTTCTGCAAATATATTTTATCCATGTTTGCCTAAAGAAAAGGAGCTGCCTTTTGACAGCTCCTCAATGATTGCCTACCCTTTGATTATTTTCACATAAACACCCTGCTCAAATCTTTCCAAAGCACAGGCATTCATTGCTTTAACATGGTTAGATACCTCGCTCGCCTTCCATAGTCGCTGTTGATGATAGACAGCTGGATCGATGAGTCGCACTTTATTACGAAAATGAATGTCATGATTCTCTTGTTCTTCTCTTACCTCTACATTTTCATGTAATTGTTGTAAAAGAGCTTGAACGTCTTGATCATGTGAAGCCTTCACCAGCTGCAATACTTCATGATCAGTCTTTAGGAAATCTTCAAGCGTTAGAATTTGTTTTGCTAGCGACAGTTTTAATACATTCGCTAACGAACTAGTCGCATAGATATTTAAAGGGTGCAAGAAAAAATCTAACACTTCCTGATAATAAATTTTCACAAACCATTCTGCACGCTCAATCGTTTTAACACACAATTTCCCCTGAAAAACGAATAAGTCCTGTAAAAATTTTTGGATATCTTCCAAAGTTAAATTTCTATAAAAATACATATCTCTTAATGTATAATCTATACGATCCGCACACAATGCTGGAGCAGGTTGTTCAAGTAACGACCACCTTGATGTATCGAGTATGTTCTCAACCTCGTAGCCATATTTTTCTAGAATCGCAGGTATCGAAGACTGTTTGATAACATCCATGAATATTGCTTCATGATAATCTTCCGCCTCATTTTCAAGGACAACATCCACAACATGGGAAAAAGCGGTATGGGACACATCATGTAATAAGCCTGCCACCTGCTCCTGCAATGAACCGCCAAACTTTCTAATAAGCAGCATGACACCTACAGAATGCTCAAATCTTGAAATAGTCCACCTGCTATTTACTAGAAAGCCTGCCCCAGCCTGATGAATTTCCTTTAAGCGTTGAACTGGCTTACTTACAATCAATTCCTCTAACAAACCATCTATTTCGAACTCCCCATATAAGGGATCACTAATCAGCATTTATATTCTTCCGACTAATCACAAAGACTCCACCACAATGCGATAGTGGGTAAAAGGTTAACTCACAAATTTTCTGTAAGGCGACCTTTAGCTCCTCATGGACAAAGTAAAATTCATCCTCATCCCAGTATCCCTTGCTATCTTGACGACATTGCTCCAGCTGCTCTCTTGTCTGGAAAGCTACATCGCCAATTAAAATTTTCCCTGTTGGTGATAGGTGCTGTAATAATTGTGTGATATACAAAGCCTTTTGCTCATCTGTAAAATGATGGAGCGCATACGTACTAATAATCGCATCATAGGGCTGCTGCAATAGCTCCTGTGGCAAGCCATTCATTAAATCCCACTCCATTAAGTGGGCATCTGGCATTTTTTCCTTGGCAATGGCAATCATGTTCGCTGAAAAATCAAAGCCATAAATTGAATGCCCATGTTCATAAAGCTTCGCCGTTAATATCCCTGTACCAAAGCCAATATCTAAAACAGTGGAAGCAGGAACAGCCATCACTTCATTGAAAATTTTATTTAAAATCGCTTTATAGCCTGCAAATGGATATTGATCCTTTTCCTCACTGTGTTGTACCGTTTGATCATATCCATCGGCCCATAAATCAAAACCTTGTTTATTTAATAGCATAGTGCCTCCTACAATGTATAAATTCTCCAAGCATTCATTAATTTACGTTCAGTCATCTGTTTCATCATAAATCCCCTTTCATTAACCAATTCAGTCCATTATACCAATTTATTACCTTTCCAACAATTCAGAAAATAAACATTGCTTTATCATTTATCAAATTGTCAAAAGCTGTTTTAATAACGATATTTATTTAAATTACAATAAACATTTTGGATAATGTTTCAATAAAAATTCCCAAAACATTACCACACTCCACTTTCTACGATATAATAATTATATTGGGTAGTTAAAATATAAAAAGGAGATGACTTTATGCAAGGTACAAACAAAAAGGCGTTGTTATGGATTAGCGTTATAATGAGCGTATTGTCCATCTTCTTTGCATCTTATGATTCTAACAAATTTGGAGCCCCATTCCCCTTTATAAGTTACATCGGTGAGTATGAGTTATCATCCGCAATTGCTTTATTTACTAAAAATGGCATTACTCAAATTCACTTTAATATACTTTATTTCTTTATAAATGTTACACTAGTTTACTTTATCCTTTTTTACGGTAGAAATATAATTAATTCATTAAAATCAATTAAACAATCCTAATTCATATACATCAAGATTACCAAAATCAGCCTAACAAAAGAAAAATGAATAGTATCCTACATATAATGAAGATGGAAATGATTTATTATAGACAAATAATTTCGTCTAATAAATTTGCATGAACCTTTGCATCTTATCCCATTGTAAAGGGAGTAAATTTCAAAACAATTCAAGAGCAATTAGGACAATCACATGTTACTATATCTATAGACACTTATAATTTTTAACAAATTAATGTAAATTGGTCGCCTTTTTAATTCAACTTATTATAAAACCTCATGTAAATCCATATAAATCAACGTTTCCTTTAAAGGAGGGATCTAAATGATCGCATTCACTTGTAATGCTCATTAGTGGTTTTTCTGGATTATTTATATGATTTTTAGGTTGATTAGTCTTTAAAATATCGGTGTTTATTATATTTTTTCTTAGTTAACGGTTGCTTAATTCTGATTAAAATTATTTAGTTGGTCGCTTTTTTGGTCGCTAATTTTAAATTAACTTTAAATATATGTTTATATTTATTTCAACAACTTTATTTGGTTTAATAGCAAAAACAGACAACTAATTTTTCTAGTTGTCTGTTTTTTTCTTCACCGAAATCAACTTATATATCAAAACTATCTGTTCTTTTTTCGTATTTTTCCTTATGAACAACCCCAATATAATTTTTAATTTTTATACTTAACCATGTGTTGATTAAATTTCTCAAATTCAAATCAAGTTCATTAAGATCTAGTGGATTTTCATCATAAACATTTTTAGATTGACCGTGCCGTGAAAACAAACCAGAAACCTCAGTCCCATCAGAACTTGTTATAGTGTTAGCATAGTGCGTAAAATTCCCTAAAATAAAATAATCTAAATAAGGTAACATATCTGGTATTGCTAAACCATTACAAATTTTTTTATATGACCTTTTTTCTCTTGGAATACCTAGGTCAGCACAAATAATTTCATAAACTTTATAAGCATTTACTAAAAGATACAAATTATCCCTATGATATAGATACAGTAGTCCAATTACTCTTCGAACTTTTTCATCATTTTTAACCATAGTTAAGCAGTTAGCTAAGTATAAATCGCTTTTCAAATCTTCTATTTTTATATTTTCGAATGGATTTACAAATTGTGCATACTCAATAAGATTTCTTCCAGATACCTCTTTACCCCTCGTTAATGAATTATATGAATCATCAAAATCAGTCAAACAATTATCCACTTTCAGTAAATTATCGCCCTTTAAAAGTAAGCACCCATTTATTAAACGAACAAAAGATAATGCTTTGTAGTAGGCTTTTTCATACTCTTCTTCGGGCAAATCACTAAAATGAGGGGATATTAGATAATAAGTCTCATGTTCACTGTAGTCTGTAAGATACATTATTTGTATATCTTTCGAAAAATTTTGTCTTGCTAGACTGTAAGTTATATTATTATCCGATAATCCCAAATGCCACATTTTAATTCCCCTCTTTTCTGTCGCGTTTATTATTCTTGTATTTTTTATATACCTTTACTGCTGCAAAACCAGTTGCTCCAAGAACTAGTGGAGTAGCTGCTACAGCAACAATGCCTAAAGCCATCCCTCCTCCAACTACAGCTCCTGTAGCTGCTAACCCACCTGTCATAGCTGCCGCATTTGCTCCCATAACTCCTATTCCAACACCAGCAACCCCTATGCCCGCTCCTGTTGCACCCGCAATCGCTTCTTCCTTTTCAACTTTCATTTAATCTACTCCTTTATAATCACATATTACAATATAATAGTAATGCATTTGAGGTAACATTTACCATAAACTTTTTAAAAAGATTCTCCAATCATTCTAAGTATATCCAAAAATAATGGCGACATTTGAATTAAGCAATATCCTAAACCAGCGTTCATGATGGTGTTCCAAGCTTTTTCTGAATTACCAAACATGAAATAAAAACAAGCACCGACTGATATAACAGAAGCTATAGGGAAACTAATGGCTACTAACACTTGAACAAGTGGGTCTAATGCAGACGCTAATATTTCCAATGACTTATCAGCGATGATTCCCACAGGTTGCCCCACCGCATTAACAGGTACAATAGACGGCACTTGAGAGACAATCGGCTCTAGGACAGGTTGTTGAACTGGAACATTAACTGGAAGGAGTGTGGAGGAAGTTGTATCATGAAATTTGTTATATAGAAATAAACCTGTTCCAACAGCTGTTAGAGTGGGGATTGCTCCTGCTACAGCCACATGCTTTAAAGTTGCATACTTTGCATCATTTGGGAAACGCTCCGAAAAATCTGTGTACTTGGTTGCTGGCACAACCTCTGTTTTAATATGCCTTTTAAACATAATTTTTTCCCTCCTTAATAAATATCATCCATTGTGTATACTTGACACTTTAAACCTTCGCACGCTTCTACTAATTGTTTTCTGCGCAGCTCCGTAGTCGTAAGCCAAACTAACGTAGGGATATATCCGAACTGTTGTATTAGGCTTGGCATTAGATTTTTATATCGTTTTATTTTATCTCGATTCACCTTCATTTTTTGAATGTTATCAATTTCTAAAAAGTATTGAAATCCGTTTCGTGTAAACATCGAATCAGTAACAACCGTATTTGTTCCATTTGAAATTTTTATTTCATTCTTCCAATCTTTCGGACATTTAAAAAACAACCAAAATTCGTTGCGCATAATCGTATGCTGGACATGATTGCCTTTTTTTCGCACTTTGGTACATCCTACATATTCACGACCTATCTTACTTAAATAATACACACTCTGATTTCCTTCACGATAGCTCACAAGATAACTAGAGAGATTTTTCAACACTCGATTTGTATTACGTACCTTTCCTAATTTAAAGTATTTATTTATTTGATCCCGTGTCAAAAAATCAAATTTCTTCAAAGCTAACAGTATTTGTTCGTCTCTGTCTGATAACTGTTTCTTTTTCAAAACATTGTTCCTCCTTCTCGATAATAATGTAAGGAAGAATAGTGGAATGAATAATTTCGGGTGTTATAAGTGGTGTTTGCAGAATTTCTCTTTTATCAGCAGTTTGATAAATGGCCCGACCTGGTATCTGTGGAAGTAGTTCAGCACCCGATTCATCAAGAACCACCCTAGAAGCTATTGCAGATTGAACCCGAAAAGATAACTTGGCATCTGAATTTTGTTTGCATTGTCTTGGAATTACATCACCAGTTGGATATTGAGTAGCGAGAATTTGCCGAAATCCCAATCCAGCACCAATCCTGGCAATCTTCGACATGATTGTTTGGCATTGCTGCTTTAATAGCTTTTCTTCTTTCGTAACCGCTTCAGCTGGGTTTAATTCACCTACTTCATCTACAATGATAAAATAGCGATCTTTTATCCCCATTTCTTGCACATTTTTCTTTCCTCGTTTTCTTAGCTCAACCTGTATTTCACGCATACGATCATAAGCTTGTTGTAGCGTTACTAGTGCTTCTTCTGGTTCGTACGCTATTGATACAGTTTGCTTAATTTTTTCATAGTCGCACAGTTCAACTCCACCTTTTAAATCAATCAAGAAGAATTTTACGTTGTTTGAATTGCTATGTATTAAGCTGCAAATTATAGAATTAATGAGATTACTTTTACCATAGCGTGTAGCACCACCTAAAACGACATGAGGCACTTTTTCAAAGTCATGGTATCTAAAGCTATTCATTTCTCTTGCAACTCCTATAGGTACTTCCCAGTTCTCTCCTGCCGTAAACGGTACACTTTTTGCCATTGGTTTATCATAAACCCTTATAATCAACAGTCCATCAAAATCTAATTCAATTTCTTTGCAATCTGTTAGCTTAGACTTCCAAAGTTGTTGCAATTGTTGAAGTACGTCTTTATCCCATTTCAAAGAACTAATTTCATTAAAAGTAATCCGTTTTCTTCGATTATTTATTCCGTCCTCCAATACTCTTTTTTTGCCTAAATAGTCATCGAAGCTACGCCCGTAAGGGATGCGATATTTATATTCCCACCCCCATTCATATTGCTTTTTCTTAATTAATTGCGTGGTCAAAGTGTCTTTTCCATCTTTAACATTTAAACCACTCAGGGATATGATTTTTTGGATTTTTCCACTCTCATTTGTAGCCAGGCTTTGCTTACTTAAAAATGCTTTTAATGCGATTCCTCCAAACAACGTGGTTGTTACAATCTCAAATATCATTTACTTCCCCCCATCTTTTTTTGAAAAAAACAGTCCTCATTGACGGTCTCAACCTACCTATTTCAATGCTTTAATTAATGCCTGTTTGAATGCCACACAAGTATTGAGATTGGTATTTTGAATTCCTAGTTACATCAACAGCTGAGTTAACTTTTATGTATACCTGATTAATGGGACTCTTACTTTCGTAAGAGAACCTGTGGTGCGTTCATTACTGTAATAATATTTCTCTAAATGTAATTGTGTTACAAGGTATATGATGGTATTTCTTGTGATATTACAAATTGCGTAATTTTGTTTTTATTTCTATAATTATTTTCATAAGAGAGGTGAGTGTGGTATGCGTATAAAATTAAGGATTAAAGTATTGTTGGCTGAAAGAGATTGGACACAAAAATATTTAGCTGAAATCACAGGGCTGTCCACACGACTAATCAGTGATTTAGCAAATAACAGGGCTAAACTATATTCAAAGGATGCCCTAGAAAAAATCATCATTGCATTTGGAATTACCGATATAAATGAATTATTTATAATTGAGGCAGACGACAAATAAATTCGTCTGTTTTTTATTACTTTTCACATGTACTTCCTGAATATTATAATGTAAACTGTAATCTTGCTTTGTAAAAATTAATCAAACAAGGGGAAGAATGTAATGGAGTTTCTGGGTAAAAGTATTCGTTTTGTTGCAATACCTACAATGGTTATAGTGGCATTTTGTTTGTGGATTGGTTTCTTTTGGGAGCCAGCATGGTACGTTCCAGGAGTTTTCTTCGTTTTTATGATTCTGGTATTTATTATTCTTAACGTTTATTCTTGTATACTATCTTTCATTGAATTTAAGAAAAATAATAGTACGAAATCGCAACATACTCGAAAAAAGTATTTAACAACGGTTATTTCTATTACTGTTTTAATATTTATAATTGTCAGCTCAGTTATTTTAAGTAACAAATATAAAAATACTTACGATAAGTTAACTAGAATTGTTCCTGCTGAGACTATTCCTAGTAATTACATATTAACTTTAGAAAACATCGATATTGAAAATAATTCAGTAGGACAAGATTTTGATTTAGAAGCTGTTATCGATCATAAAGAAACCACTTTATTCAATGGTTCTCAAATTATTCTGGATGGTGCTTACACTACATCTTTCATACGTTTTCAATTACAGGCAACCGAAAAAGATTCAATCCCCGAAGTCGGCTTGATTGATGAGGAATTCACTATACAAAAAATGATGATGGATGGACAATTTTATTTACAGGTATTTGTAGAGGAAAACAGAGGTCGTTATGCTGGAAATGTAGCTACTGTAAAATTCTATTTTGATATAAAACGAGAGGTTGAATCAAGCGAAGTTTGGTCAAATATTTTTAATTGACACAAAAAATACCCAGGCTCAAAATTAATTGAGTACCTGGGCTTCTTTATTACTTTATAAATTTTTCATGGTATCGCTTGAGCATTGTTGCCATTTGCTCACGTGTTAATACACCCTTTGGATTCATATTTTTACTACCATCCCCTCGAATAATACCCTCCTTTACTGCCCAATCCCATGCATCCTTATGAGATGCACCAACAGCATCATTAGATTGCAACTCTGCTTTATTTTCTTTTAATTGTTTAATTTCCTTTTGTAGTGTATCAATATATTTTTTTAACTCATCGTATTGGCTCATTGTTAAATCCTCCTCTAGTCCATTTTTAATATCTAGCTTAAATTGTTCTTCCGTAATGCCCATGCTCAGTAAATATGAGTATGGGTCTCTATGATTTGTACCACCTAAATTATCTGAAATCCAACGATGTGACTTAATTCCTTTTCCACTACCGTCTAGTACAACTGGGATATTAGCTGCCTTTGCTAGCTCTCTCAAAAGCCAAATATACGCAGCATAATCCTTTTTGAATTGCTCCTTATCAGAAGTTCTTGCTAGTTCTACTTGGGCATAACTATACGGATTCCCTTTTGGACCACAACCATATTGCAGTTTATTGACTGGTGCAACTTGTACAATACGACCACCATCACCTACCCAATGCGAGGTGTAAGCATTGGCCTTATTCCGATTCATATAGGCAATTTCGTTTTCTAATGCTTTAGGACCTGTATTGTTAGGGTTTCCTGATTCATGAGCAATTACATACCTTATCCCTTCTAATGCAATATTGGGTAGTCCTGACATTATGCGTTTTTCGATGTTATATGTCATTCTGCATCACCATCCAAATATCTATTTTTTTCTGCTAAACGCTTGTTCGCACGTGCAGTTTTGTGTTCAATCTCGTCTGCCACACGCTCCAATGCAAACCCTGGAACCCATCGTTCCCAACCTGCACGATATACATTTGCAGTCATGGATTTCCATGTCGGCAGACCAAAATTGAAGATAAAGTATGCGTACAATACATAAGGCAAACCTAATGCCACATCTACACGAAAAGCAAGTACAATAATTCCTATCATAAATGCCGAACGATATGCACCATTAATCCCATATTCACTTGCCATCGTACCATCCCTCTTTGAAGCAGCCCGTCCAGATAACCAATCAAGCGTAAGAACAGCTAAAAAGATTAAACCTGCTGTACGTGTAATTCCTGTACCAAACATAAAATTAACCATCATCATAACTGCTGTACCAGTTGCTCCCACTACAGGATGAGCAAATAATGATTGTGAATACTCTTTTAATAAATTCATTACAACACTCCCTTTTCCCATAATAAAAACACTCTCACAAGAGAGTGCTTTTTAAGTATCTATATAAACATAGCCAGAACACTTGGGGTGTCCTGGCTATGGAAGGTTAATTTTAATCCGCTCCTATAATTCTCGCTGTAATTTTTTCGCTTCTTTACGTTGCTCTTTTTCAACTGCTTTCAAATATTTTTCATAATCCTCTAACATAATTATTGCCTTATCTAGATTATCTTTATTTAAAACAGCTTTATCTAAATCTTTCATAATAGCTTCTTCAGATTTATTCGACTTGTCACCCTGAGCACGTGCAATTCTCGCCATGTCTCGGAGAGCAGTGTTAATTGTATCAATGTGATCTTTTTTTACTTCTTTTGAGAATGATTGACCGTCCGTATCTTTTAAGCGATCATACATCATTGCATCACGTAATTTTCTTAAAGTTTTCATATCGTCTTGCACTTTTCGATACAACTTTAAATCTTCAGGAGGCGAATACCTAATACCATTCGAAGCATAATCTCTTTCTTTTTCATCTAATTCTTCGTAAAACTGCGTTATAGAATTTGTACCACCATCATTGACGCTAGAAGTAAGATACCTTTCTGTATAGCTCCTTTTCAAGCCCTTTGTATCTGGCTTTTCAACAACACCCGCAGTAATAAGTAATTTGTCTAGTCCCCACAAATAACCTTGCCCCATTTGCCCAAACTGCGCTTTAAATGTTTCTTCAAGTGTCATTGGTGATTTATTTAACTTCCTTCCTAGAAACTTCATTATTTCAGATGTGTTTTCGTTATATTGGTCAGGCTTTTGAAGCTTTTGTAAAGACATTGGTACAAAATCTCTTTTGAAGTTTGCATTTTTTTCAAATACATAAGAATACCACACCGTTGCAAGCGTTGGTAAAAAACTAGGTGTCATTGTAGAAAGAGCATTCCCATAGATTTTATCCCAACTTTGTTTATCTTCTCCTTTTGATGAATCTAAAAATTCACCAAATAGTTTTTCAGGAATCGTTTTGAATAATACACCTAATTCGAAAGGTATTGGTATTTTTACAAATTCCCCTCCACCCATAGGTATCATCCAGTTCATATCCTTTTCCCATGAATCTAATTCTTGATATTCCTCGTCATCACGGTTCATCGCATACAATAACAATGTAGGTAATGTTACTAGTGTCAACGCACGAATTGATGTTCGTGTAGGATGTTTAGCAAAAGTTCTCGCTATATTATCTGGTCCTTGCAAAGATACATTAAAGAATAATGTAATTTTATTAAATTCTCGTACACCACTTCCAAAACGTTTATAATCGACATCTGCTTCACGTGAAGCTAGTGCGGCTTTTTGTTTACTACCTGTTTGCTTCTTTACAACTTGATACTCTGCTAACTTCAATGCTTGGTCTAACGTATCATTAAAAGTTTGTAATACTTTAAATGGTAAACTGACTGTAGATTTTGCTATATACCAATTTAAAGCCAGTCGTTCTTTTCTAGTTCCTTGTTTCATGCTCTTTAGATAGTGCCAAGCTTTCTTGTTCAAGGCAATTTTATCTAGCTCTTTGTTTAAATACTGTTGTTCTACTGATATAAAAGTAGATTGAGCACCACCAGATTTCCACCATTCAGAAACAGCCTTACTTTCAGGAATTTTCGAATTTACATCTGAAAATACGGATTTCAAAACAGACCCCCAGGCTTTTGCCACACGTGCTGGGTGAGTAACATAATTAAACCCTGTCGCCTCCGTTTTGACTAATATTTGAGCTAAAGAACGCCAAAATGTCCGTACAGTAAAATACGGACTCGCTGTAATCCCTGACCGAATAAGGTTGTTAGACTTTTCAAATGGTTTAAAGAAAATACCCATTGCTTCAGAAATAGCACGGTTGTCATATGCGATCAAAGAATTATATAGTATATCATCATGGACTTTATAAAGTCTTGGTTTACCTTCTTTCCAAACCAAGATTTCGTTATTGGCATCACTAGGTTTGAACATTGGTTCAAACACTTTAAACGTTTGTTCCATGTCCAAATCTTCTAGCATATCCGCTTCTAAGCCCGCATCTAAAAGTGACTTTTGAATTTGCTTAATTTGTCCCTCGTAAAGTTTCATTTTGCTAGGAATTTCTTCTATGATGTCTCTTGTTACTTCTGCCGCAAACTCACTATCAGGATTCGCTAACTCTCCCATTGCATGACCAACAGCGTTTCTATCAGCTAAACCGAAATAAAGGTGCGTATTACGAATAATACTTTCGATAGGATTAACAATATTCCTAGCAGACCCCGTCTCTGTCATTCGTTTTATTCCTTGTTGCTGATTCGTAAATTGTTGGCTACTTCCTCCGCCAGAACCGCCCTTACCTTTTTCTCCCGTTTCAGTCATTACTCGATAAAACGGCACATAGTATGGATAGGCTTCTTTCAACTTACCTGGTAGTTCTTCAGGAATTAGATGGCCGTCTACTAATACTTGCAATAAATCATGTTGATACTGATAAATTCTTTCAGCTTGCGCCTCGTAACGACTGCCAGACTCTAAATACTGCTTCATCAAGTCTGGACTTAATGGTGTTTTGGTTTTCCCCTTTTTCTCTATCAAGTACAATCCATGTCTCGCCACAAGATAGCGCCCAAATGATTCAACATCATCGACATCCTTCAAAATACTTTCTAATGACTCTCCTGTACGTTCACCAGTGACACTATTAAATGTTTCTCTTTTAATAAACGTAGCAGCCCTTGCCACAGTACCACGTGTCAATACTGCCATTTCATACGCATTGTTACGCCCTTCAAACTTTAGTCCTGTCTCCTTCTCTATTTGCTTTAAGGCATTGTATATTGGATGCTCTTTTTCAAACACTCTAGCATACCATTTTGTAATAAATTGTTTTGGTGTTAATCGTTTGTTCTTTCCGTCACCAATAGAAGATACAACACCACGCAACTCTTGTTCCGCATCACGATTCATCCAGTCCAACATCTTAGCTTGCAGGCTCTCTAATGGTTTTGACCACTTACTTTTTTCAAGTCCTTCAGCAACTTTTTGATGCAGTTGGTCACTTAGTTCCTGATAATCTACATTTGCTTCCGTTTCAGCATATAGATATTGTCGGAAATATTCCGCAACACCTTCTTTAGCCTTTTGCAACGGGGTCATGCTTTCAGGAATCTCTAAATTTGCTTCAGCAAAACGAATCCATTCTTGTTTTAATTCTGGATCACTTGACCAACCGTGACGAATATCAAAACGGTGTCCTATCTCATGGGCAATAACCTCAAAATCACCATAATCTTTTGTACGGATAATAGAGAACTTATTTTTATAAATACCCTTTGCTTTTTGACGGAACTGCCCAACATCTAGACGCACTTGGAATTTATCTTTAATGTATTTAAGAATCTCTACTCGTGTAGTCTCTCCTGGTGTTACTCGATCTTCTTTTCTTTTTCCTTCCCTGGCTCTAACGAATGTTTCCGTGTTTGAACTTTGTGTACTTCGTCCACTCGGCTCATTACTACTGCTCTCGTCATTAAACAAGTCTGTTTGTACTTCATCCGTTTCAGCACTCACTTTCTTTATGGCTGCTTCAAATAATCCATCTTTTGTAGGTGCTTCACCTTCAAATAAACTGATTTGATTAGGATTCCCTGCACTTTGCAAGACATCTGCATATGCTTCTAATAAGCTCTTATACGCCTTTGTACTTCTCCTTGCTTTCCCTTCTATCACAACACCTTTGTCAAATAGTTGCAAAAACTCTTTCGAGACATTTGAAAGACCATCATCAAACAAAGAAGCTTGATTCAAAAAGTTTTCGACGGTCACACCTTCTTTTCGTAACTCTGAAAACTTTTCTACAGCCGCTACAAAATCATGGGATATATCTTCTGGGAAATAAGCTCCCGCATCTATACTTTCTTTCATATTTGCGATAGTTGGAGCTGCTTGTAACATAGCATTAGTTAATGTTTTAACATTGTTATCATTAGATTCAATCATTAATAACAAGGCATCGTTATTACCATAAGCTTTCGCAAGAATTGCATTTTGAACTCGTCTTAAACCATCTTGGCTAAGATTACCGTCAGCAGTCATTAACGAACCTCGCTCGTTCTGCGGTACTACAGATTGAATAAATTGAGATATAAACGCACGATTACTCGCCACATTCAAATCACCATTTTCCGAAGGACTGAACAAATACATTACTTTATTAGTTAATTTCTTAGCATCTGCTATAGCTTGCTCTGTAGCACTCATAGACGCAACGTTAGACACATTTGCTTCTTCAACAAATGATTGACGGTTTACCTCATTTGTACGGACACGTACTAATACTGGTTGTTCCATCTGTTCAATTGATGTTTTATCTAAACCATATTTTTCGGCATGTTCTACTAGATAAGACTTGTAATCATTTGCTGTACCATAGCTTTCTTGGTACATCTTTTGAATAGCAATAGTCCGACCATTACCACTTTCTACTGTATAGTCCTCTGACACGATTGGCGCACCATCTGAAGCCTTTGCCGACTCCGCAACTAATTCAGGATTTAACTTTTGTGCCATCGTTGTTACTTGTTGTTTTGAGGCTTGACGACTTCTATCTCGTGGCTGTAACTCGGCAGGGTAATCAGGATTGATACTTAGAGCAGTATCATGTGATGCTGTTAATTGACTTGCGTCTACTACCTCATAACGAAACTGAATTTCTGTCCCTGCTTCTGTATACGTTTTACCCGAATCCCCTTGCACACTATCTAACTTCTCGTTTGAAGGGGTATCTATATCTCGGACTGTATCGTCTTTATTTTCAAAAGCATTATCTTCATTTCTTACTGATTTGATTTCATCAGATTTTATTTCTTCACTTTGAATATCATTTATTTGTGTTGAATTATCTTCACGTACTATTTTTGATGACGAATCAGGAAGTGCTTCTAAATCCGCTTCAGTAATTAATGACTTATAAGGTTGTTGTCCCCCTTGTTTCGCCACTAATCCTTGCTGTTCTAACATCCCTATTAAACTTGACGCTCTGGAATGGTCAATCTTAAATCTCTGTTGTAAAGAAGATGGAGAGACATCACCTTTCTCACTAACATACCGAACAACATCAGCAAAAAGTTCGTCCGCTTTTGCCGACTGTTCTTTCACACCTTCTTGATTTGACGTTACATGATTAGCACTTTCTGTTTGCTCTGGTTGTGGCACACTATTATCTATCTGCAAATCCATCTCGTCAGGTATATCCTCAATATGGTCAGCCAATGCACTTGCTGCTGAACGGCTCATTTTGACATTCTCAATAGCATTTCTGGCAACTTTAATAGTGCGGCCATTAGGAGTGGTCACTTGGACATGTTTTCCACCATCATCTTTGACCACAGTATAAGTAGTGTCTGCTCGTGTTCCTTTTAATTTTATTTCATCGCCCACTTCCAGATTCTCAAACAACTCTCTCGATTGCTTAGAGGTACTTTCATTTGTCTGAAGATTATCTTGCTCTAGAGTAGGCGCATTAACTGATCTAGCCGTCTCAGGGGTGTTAATATTCGGATTTTCATTAATCACTTGTTGTGGTAATGGTTGAATTTGTTCGCTTTGTAATGGAGTTGCTGTTGTAGCAGCAACATCTTGGGTAGGAACGGTTTGATTATTTTGAACCAAAGCTTGTTGCAATAACTGTAGTGGAGACACTACTTGTTCTTGACCTACATTTGGTTGTTGCAACGATGCTTGTCTTATACCAGGTAATTCAAGTGATTGCCCTTTTTCCGCAATAGCGAGTGGATTGAATTGATAACTTGGTGATTGGTCAGCAAATGTGTAATCTAAAGTATTCCTTTCTTCTTGTTCCTTCAGATTACGTTCCATAGCTGATACGCCATTCAAAGAACCTGATTGACGTTCTAACTCTTTATCAATCATATATTCCCTTGCGCTTTGTCCAGTTGATTCTTGGACATCCTCGTACTTGCTAGCCATTTCTTCTAACGCTTCAAGTTGCGCTTCTTTAAATGACTTTCCACCTTGCCTTGCTGTATCTACTAGTTCATCAAATTCTGACCTACGTTCTTGAGGTAAAGAATTAATAGTACGCTGAGTAATGTCATCTAATGTACTATTGCTTGGTGAATTGTTTTGAGTTTCAGTAGGATTGCCTGTTGCATGTGCATTTTCTGCCTGGAATAACGACATTCCCCCCGTACCCGCTCCGCCAAGCAATCCACCAATTACCATAGCTTCAACTGTATTTGGATCAGTCCACTTAAATTCATCCCCCAACGCTTCTGTAGAAATCTTGTTTTGGAGTCCTTCTTGGACACCTTCCGTCAATGCGCCCCCTGCTGTAGCTGCCCCTAGTTGACCCATCTTCCCTATCCCAATCTTAGAAAGCCCTTTTGTCAAAGGTGTCATAGCAAGCGTTAATTCAAGCGCACTTGTACTGCCAGTTAAAGCTAAATTCTTTTTGAATGTTTCATCTGCTGCATCTTTAGCCGCCTTTTCATCCAGCCCTCGATTTTTAGCTTCTTCATAAACCGAACCCGCTTCCATAGCACTTTCTAATGTTGTCATGGCTGCTGTACCACCCGCAACTCCTGCAATCGTTTTAGCAATGGTAGGTAATTTTGTCATTGCGGTAGCGCCTCTAATACCCAACCCAACACCGCCACCAATAAACATAGTTCCTAACTGTGGTATTTGCCTTGATACATTCGTTGCATAAAATTCAGGGTCTAATAAGTTATTCCATGTAAATTCTTTACCGTTTTTATAACTTTCTCCATATCCTTCCGCTATATTTTTACCGAAATCAGAAACTCCTTTACCTACTGCATCCATTCCCAAATAGTCTAAAGCTCCGCCAACTTGACTGATAAAATCACCAGTACCAGCCCGTAAATTTGTCCCTACTTTCGCCTGAAGAGTATCATTTTTGTTCCCGTGAACAAGAGTGCCTGCTAACAATGAATCATTAGGTAAGTTCTCTGTTGTATCTTTCTTAGCAGCATTCCATCCATCGACTATACTCTCCCAAAACGTTTTCTTTTTTTCTTTTTTCTCTGTTGCTTCCGTTTTTCCTATTTTCTCTGTTTTCCCGTTTTTCTCTGGTTGCTTTTGCTGAGTTGAAATTTTCTTATTATCTTCTAACAACGCTTTTGTATTTGCTGCTCGTCCTCGTTCACCTGGCGTTCTTTCAATTGCTTTTGCTAATTGTCTAGCAGCATGATTTTCATAAGTAGCTTCACCAAGTCCTTTTGAGATCAATTGAGCTTTCGAGTGAGTACCATTCCAATCTTCAAACGAAGGCATCGTAGATGTTGTTGCTTTAACACGTTGATTATCACGTTTTTTCCATTCTTCATAACTAAATGCCATATCTAATCCTCCTTATAAAAGAAAAAACGCTAGCAATTCGCTAACGTTTTAACATTGATAAAGCATCATTCAATTCTTTCTGGAAACGATTTTTAACACTGTTTTTAATATTCTGTGGTGATGATTTAAAGTAAATATCCACTTTCATCCGTTCATTGTAGACTTTCTTTAAAACATCCTCCCAAGACATACCGCTTTTCACGCCTGCGTTTTTAAAGATTGTAAATGCTCCACCCGCACCATGTTGGACACCAATTGACCAAATCATATCTTGTATAGCTGCTGGCGCTTTACCTGGGTCAATGCCAGTAGCTTTTTGGAAACGAGATGCAGCAGGATCATAATGTGTTTGTTTTGCGTACTCATGTTGGGCCGTTTGGAATTTCTCAGGATTTTTAGATGCTTCAGCTTTCCAAGCATTATCGAACGCTGCTGTCCCCGCTTTTAACCCTTTTAAAGCCCCGCCATATTGATTTGCAAACTTTTGAGCATGTCCACTAGCAGTTGTTAATTGATATGTTCCGTACGAAGCTCCACCTATATCGCCTTTGGTATGCGCTACCGTACCTGGATTACCACTTGATTCGTACTTAGCTGAAAGTGAACCTAAACCACTATGAGAGCCTCCACTCGAAGTGGAGGACTTCTTAGGGAGTACCGTAAACAGTATTGCTTGAACCTGAAGTAGTAGCAGCATCTTTGATTCCTGGGAATTTATATTCCAATGAATCTAATACTGCTTTCACGTTGACACCGCTTTGTGACCAAGTAGAAGCTGATTCAGCAATAAAGGCAATCGCTTCACCAGCACTTTTCGCCTTTAATGCCTCCCCAATGGCTGCATTGGTATTTTGTTCTGCTGTTTTTGCATTGATTTCAAGGTCAGCTAATTGTTGTTTGTATTGCACCTCTGATTGTGTAGCAAAGCGATCAATTTCAATGCGAGCTGAATCTAAATCTAAACCTCTGGATTTTAAATCAGCTTCAATCATTGCTTGTTGTTCCTCAAAATTCATTTTTCTATCAAACGAACTTTCTTCAAAATTCATCTTACGGTCAAATGATTGCTGTTCAAACGCTAATTGATCTTTCTTCAACCCTAGCTCACTATTAAACTGGCGTGCCGCTTCAGTTTGCGTACTCATACGACTCGCATTAGCTGCCGCCTGTTGTGCTGTGACATTAGCTCCGAATAGTGCATCTGCATTAATACCCATAGAACTTAGTTGAGAACGAAGTTGTTGCGCTCTATTCGCATTACCTTGTTTCTCGCTTTTCGTAATGCCACCCTTTTCATTCTCCTGTTTCAAGCGCAACAGTTCATTCACCAACGACTGAGCGCCAGTAGGTGTATAACTACCTGTCATTTCACCTACCGCAAGTGCATTATTAGCTTGCAACTTCTGATTTTCCATAGTATTCATTCCCGCTCCACCAAGACTATTTAAGGCATTCATCGCTTGGCGATATGAAGAATCAGCGCCCAACATACCAACATTCACTCCTTGTGATACCAACAACTGACGAGCTGCGTTTGCGTCAGCATTCGCCTTTTTACGCTGTTCTAATGGCGTACTAGGATCTTCCGCTATCTGTTTTGCATTTAGTATAGCTTGTACTGCATCTTGCGCTCCCTGGGTTAGATATTTACCCGTAATGGCTGCTTCATCTAAAGAAAATTGCTTATCGTAACGGCGCTTATCTTCATCAAACCCTTTGTCGTAGCGAAGATTATCTTCAGCGAAAGTTTGTTGGAATTGTCCAGCACCTATTACTGAATTCAATAGATTTTGTAATGACGCTGCGTTTTGGGCTTGTTTATTACTATGATTTGCTGAAAGACTAGGAATCGAAGCCAATACCGCATCTGACGCCCCTTGTTTTATTTGCCCCAAACGATCTGCCGTGACAGCACTATTTAAGATACCTCTTTCATTCATCACTTCCATCGCTTGCAATCCAGCCGCATCGGCTTGTTTCTGGCTCAATTCCAACATAGATTTATAAACAGGGTCTTGTTCTGGGTCATAGTATTGAGAGCCACTTGTAGCCCCTGCTAAGGCTTTTTGAATCATATCGGATGTCATACCCAAATAATCGGGAACAGTTTGCTTAGACTGCCACCGTTCGTCAATTTGAGGCGTTGAAGCTGCCATGCCATTTTGTATTGTTTGGTTAGGCACAGCATTATTTATGACACTTTGATTATTTGACGATACTCCATTTGAAGATACCCCATTTGTCGGTGAAGTGATCCCTGGTGTTTTATTTGATTTAACATCTTTAAACCTTTGCTGTGCCGCTTTTAATTGTTTCTGCATTAAATTCGCACTAATACTCGCCATAACCCTCACCTTCCTCTCTAAAAATAAAAAATAACGCTAAGCGTCTGCTTGCGTTTCATCTTGGTTACCCATATCATTTTCTGCAATTTTTTTATCATCGTATTCAGCATACTGATAACAACCACGATTAATTAATATATCATCATTAACAAGAGCAAACGCTTTTTTATTTATACCATCAGTTAATGTATCTAAAATTTCATCAGATTGAGCAGTAGTGAAGAAAAATTTGTTCGCGACCATTACTTTTAGGTTACAGTCATCTGTTTCTTTAATCGCCTTTATTTTTGCAACTGCCGCAATCATACTTTTAACCATGCTCTTTTTACCGATTCTGACAGCAATAGATTCTGGTTTATTTATTAATGTTTCTAACGCTTTTAAGTTAACCCCCGAAACCCTCACAGGAATACTATCGTTTGTCATCAAAATAACACATTCATCCATTCCAACAACTCTCCTTTTATTTGTAATTAAAGTTCTTTTACAGTTACCCCATTTACTTTTACATACAATTTCCCACCCGAATATGAGATGCCAATACCTGAAGACTCCGCTCTGACGACACCTACCAAATTTGTAGTATAGGGAACATTTAATGTCCCATAAATAGTGTTATAGCCGTTTAATTCATTGTTCGTTCCACCCAGTCTAACATTAGGTGAAGATAATTCCATATAAGTTCCGTTATAAGTAATATTTGCACCTGATCCGAAGTTTACTGATTTAGTTCCCCATCCATTTGCACCAAGCGTCAAATTATTACCTACAATAGCATCTCTTTCTACTCGAATATCTGTTGTACCTGTAATAGAACCATTGACCATTACAGCGCCATACAAATCAATACTAGCAGCTTGAATTTTAACATTATATGCCGTCTGATTAATCAGCGAAGCAATAGTGTTCCCGTTATAGTCCGTTTGGGACACCTTTTGACTTATCTGCCATGATTGCTGACTTATAGTTGATTCTGCACTGCTTACACGTGTCCCTAAATTGGATATAGATGTTGATTGCGAGGATACCGTTGATCTTATCTCGTCCGCTTTTTGGTTAACCATAGAAACATTATAATTGGTTGTTGCTATGCTTCCATTAATGGTTGTAACCTTCGCTTCAACCTCACTACGAATACTACTAGCAGTTTGAGTGATTTTTGAAGATAAATTATTTTCTAAATCGACGACACTAGTCTTAATTTGATTAGATTCAATTGTTAAAGATGCTATTTCCCCATTGATAGATTCTACTGTAGCAGTAATTCTATCGTTCGTTACCTCAAATAATGCACGAGTATCATAACCATCTTCAAACTCCGTATCAGAACCAACCCTAAGATGTTTCGCATTAATACGACCTGCATTAATCACTTCTGCATTAAGTTCTTTTACATTTGTAGTATCCAATGATTGCAATAGCCACATTAGCTCTTTACGTTGCTTTTCTAGGGAATCAACGATTTCCTCGATGTCAGTGCCAACAACAGGCGAAAACCCTGGAACAGGCATGTTAACCGCCTCCTATCCCAAATCTGAACACTCTCGATTGTCGAGCTATTTCATGAATGACGACTTGCCCTTGTCCTTCAATTTTTATTCGTACCCAATTAGAATAAAAACTTTTATCGACAGGGATATGAATTGGAGTAGCAACAATAGCTGTATCAGCATTTATTGTTTTAACTAATGACCAATCTATATCGCCTCGTTCTTTATTCGAAATATAAACGTTCATCGTGGCTCCAATAGGAACATCAGCCACAATCCACAAACGATACAAACGAGCATGAGCAGCCAACGAACCATACGAAAACGGCTTTGTCTCTAACATATATGGAATCGGACTTCCTCCATCATTCACACCACCCATTTGCAATACTGCATTTTCCCTCACACCAATACACATCTTCCCTTGATTTCTGCCATAAACAGTCGGAACATACCCCATGTCCCAAACATTCCAAATATCATAAGCAGGATCATATTCTAGCGTTACGTTTGGTTCTGTTGCATTATCAAGTGGTAGACTAATATAATATCGCTCCCCATCTGTTCCAGCAGCTACAGCAGACCAGGCATTTTTATTAATACGATTTACAATCTCTTGGACTTTTAAAGAAAAGTCCCTTTTTGGAATTGCACCACCCGCATAACGATAAATGCCATCATGCGAAAGGAAAAATAAAATCCCTCCTACCATGACGGCACTTTGATGACATACACATCCTATTTCTTCAGTTATTACCTGTAATCGAAAATTAATCGGTCCTGTTCCATATAATTCATGCATCGAGTGAGGTAAAAATACAACGATTTTCCCTGTACCTCCTACTACACAACTTATATCCTCCCCACCTTTATTTTCAATAACAATTTGCCCTGATTGGTCTACCGTATTCCAATCTGTAGGCTTCCTCAAAGCTGAGTAATGTAGTTCATTTTTTACCGCTCCATATAAACGGTTTTCATGACTTGTCACAAAGTTTAATCCTGTCGGGGCATTTTCTAGATTAGTTACCGTTGTACCATCATATACCTTCACTGCATCTACACCATTAGACGCAATCAATGCCACATCTGAAAAATTCCCTTTGAAATTTGTAAAATTCCATTTGGAACTATTACTAAGCCCCGAAGCTAAATCATTCCAAGACGACCCATTCCAACGTTTCCATACACCGCCCGAAATTACATTTAGTTGATTTTCTTTATGCAAAGCAATTCCCATCACTGGCGCAACTAATGTTCCTAGCTTGGTAAAACCCGAACGGACTTTAGCGGCAGGAACACCTTTAGAACTAATGTTTTTATTTTTGACCATAACATTATCATTCAGCGAAAAGGCATCTCCCGAACTAAAGCCCCCAAATTGTCTTATGATTTCAGGTGATTGAATCCCTTGTATTTCTCCCCAGGTGCGTTGCGGATTAAGCACTTCCACCGCCCCCTTCAGAACGATTTTTATAGCTTTCTTGCGCTACACTCAATTGCCCTCTATAGTCATTAGCATAATTATTAGCTAACGGCACATCATTCATTGCTTTAGCAATACGTTCACATAAAGCTAAAATATATGTCCAATGAAACTCACTTGGAGCATCAAGAGTAGCAGATAATTCACTTACCAAGTACGTCGATTCAGCTTTTTTACGGTAACTTACAATAGCTTCAACACCTAGAGTCGGTCTAGGGAATAACGTCAATTTCTTCGTGTCATCATCTAAACTCCAATAGTTGCGCCCTGGTTGTACTTTTTCATATTGGATTGATTCATACATTACCGATTGATTACGAACATTCTCTATAGCATAACTTTTTATTACGGGAGGCATTTCATATGTGTCCGTTCCTGCCACAATTACAAATCGCCATACTTTGGGAATACGGACTATTTCAAAAAATTCAACATTGATCTCGTTTAACCAAGAAATTTTCTGCGCTACATCAAAAGGATTAGGCACTCGCACATCCGCTTCTTTAATAATTTGTTGTAAGGTGAGCACTCTCACACCTCCATTCTTTTATGCATTCTTAACCAACCACACTGTTACAGTTACATAAAGTAACCATGCATAAATACTACAATTGAAAGCTGTGTATAAAATATTGCATAATCATTACATTTAGCAACAATATAGAATGCCTATTTAACAACGTTTAATCAGTTGTTTTAGTTTACATAATTGTACTTTTGGGAAGCTGTAACGAATAAGTATTCACACTTTATTCATTAGAACTCCTTACCATTCAAAATTACGAATGATGCATCAATCGTAATTACTGAAGTAATTTCCAAAATTTCGGTAGTAACCGTTGACTTGCGTCCATTACCTTCAACTGTGCAGATAACTTTATCCTCTGTCATTTCAATTTTTGACATGTTCTCACCTTCTTTTGTAATAAAAATACGCTACCCAAATGAGTAGCGCTTACTGAACAATATGGAACTTTTAATCAATTTGTGCTAATAATTCTTTGCGTAGTAAATCCTCAGGGAAAAATGCCAGCCTTCCTGTTGAAAGCTTTAAATGATTTTCAGATTCTTCTATCTCCTCTTCATTTAAGTCGATTACCTCTTTAAGGACAATTGAACCCCAATCACCATAATTTAATGTGAAAGTGAATTCCCCCCTATCTCCTCTATTTCTTCAACTGTAAAACCGAAATCTTCCATGATTGAAAATTCAAGCATTGATATACCACCTTTTTATTTTTAGTATATCAATGCTTTCACGTTAAAAATTAATTATCTTTCTTAGAAATGAAAGTTTTGGTACATTTTTAAAGATTTCTTCAGATTTTGTTCATTTTCGAATGATTAAACGCCTTCAGTTGCAGTTAAAATGTAATCCTCAACTGCAACTCGATAATCCTCATTTGTAATATCATCAATAACATACACTTTTTCAGTTTTTGGATTTAAACCACCTGTCATGATGCGCTCTGCAGCAATACGTACGACGATTTGATTTACCATTATAAAATTCCTCCTGTGTCTGAATCTGTTTTTAATAAGAGAATATCTTCTTTCAGTTTTTCATTTTCCAACTCTGATTGAGATAACTCTTTTGCTTTTATCACTGGATTGCCTTCGGGATCAATAGACTCAATAAAGTGAGAATCGTAGTTGATCTCACCAGAAGGAATCTCCAAAATAGCGAAATCTGTCACTGTTTCAGGATTATCCATAAACATTTGATAAAGAATTTTACCAGTAGACCTATCATAAAAAATCCTATTGAACATGTTATTTCCTCCAATTTAAGAAGTTATTGTATACCTTATAGAGCCGCCTACCCAACTTCCTAACCCACCTCCTAAATTGAAAGTGAATCGTACAGTAGAGCCGATAACCTCTATGTTAGATACGAACAATCCATTAGATACGGCAGAAGTACCGTAATACATTCCGTGAATTAGCAGTCTGCCTCCGCACTGAGCCGTAACATTGCGTGCTGTACCACCTGTAAACACAACGTCCACCTGAACATAACTACCTCCTGAAAATGCAGGAACGATCATGGTACTCTCTTGCACTGTTTTTCCTGTAGGTATAGCTCTAATGTTGGCAGCAGTAGTCGCAAATGGTGCGTCAGGCGCAGTGTAAACACCCTTGTCAGTGACTGCCTGATTAACTGCTGCTTTCCCGTCACTGACAGATTGCTTTAAACTTTGAAAACTAGGAGACCAAGCAGACCATACACCACCATACCTATAGCGGACCTTCATGTCACCGCCGCCCTCTGTGTACTTTGTCGCCACTTGCATCTGACTCGATGTGGTATTTGTAGCGTTTCCTAACCATCTATTTTCTACATACCAGTAGCCACCTCCAAGGTTAGCATGAGCTGATACGAAAAATGGAAGTGTTGACGTATCAGGGTTTTCTGTTTCGCTAGTGCTATAGGAGGCAAACACAGGAACTCTTGACGGGAATTGAGGAATCCACGGAGATATACCGCCTCCTGTAGGAGAACCTGTATCAACTACTTCCAAAGTAGAATCTTTAACAACGGTAAATGCGTTCGGGAAAGACGTTTGGAAATCTAACTCTACAGCTACAGCATTTTTAGCTGTAGGTTTCTTTGAGATGTAGATAAGTATATGAGTTTCTGTATGCCCAATCTCGCCTATGAAGTATTGCTTAGAGAAGGTGTCTGATATGGACACTATCTCCATTCTATTTTGAAAGACTGTATTTCCTGACTTAGCAAAGTTGAAAATGACATAAGCTCCACCGCTTGCGTCGGTTACTTCGTATATTGACGTTACAGTCATTTTTATGAGTCCTGAAAAGATAACGAAAGGTATTTGAATAGTTATAACCTCTACATTCGTAGAACTTTTCCAGTCAGTAGCATTTACTATGAATGTCTTAGTGACGTTATAATTACCTAAGTTAGTTATGTTGCTATCATTCTCTATGCCTTTTTGCCATGAGTTATCAACTTTAGGTTTCATTTGTCCCAAATGTTCAGTAACATCTGTTTGCAGATCATCAACCTTTTGATTGATTTCTGTCAAATCTGCTGGCGGGCCTGGTGGGCCATCTGGTCCAGGAGGGCCTATCTCACCTTTTAACGATTCAAGCCATTCTTCCATCGTTCCAACAAATCCGTTTTCCACCGCTAAATCGTACGCTGATTTTCCCTCCGGCCCTTGGATTGGCCCTACATTTTTCCATGAACTTGTATTTTCTTGCCAAACATACATATCGCCTTGGATCATATACATATCACCAGGTAATCCCGTTGACGGTAGCTCATCCTCGCTCTGCAATTCACCTAACGGATTGATACCAATTCCATCTTTACCATCTTGTCCTGTTGGTCCAGGAGGGCCATCTAGTCCAGGAGGGCCTATCTCACCTTTCAGTGATTCAAGCCATTCTTCCATCGTTCCAACAAAGCCCTTTTCCACCGCTAGATCGTATGCCGATTTTCCCTTCGGCCCTTGAATTGGCCCTACATTTTTCCATGTATTCGTATTTTCTTGCCAAATATACATATCACCATAAATCATATACATATCACCAGGTAATCCCGTTGATGGTAGCTCATCCTCACTCTGTAATTCACCTAACGGATTGATACTTGTTCCATCCTTACCATTTTGTCCAGGCAACCCTCGTTCTCCTTGCGCTCCTTGCGAAGCAATTAATTGCCAATACGCATTTGATATTGCTGAAGGCGTAGGTGGAGGATTACCTTTTGTATTCTGTCGCGCAATGAAACTGCTACCATTAAAAGTCACGATATTATTGATGTAGTATTGCCTTTCAGCGTCATACTCATCTTCTGGTCTTAATTCATTAACATATTCCTGCATCAAAATAACTTCATTTTGGACATCTTGAATAGCTTGATTTGTATTACTAGTCGCAACATCAGCCCTTTGAGCAGCATCACTAGCATTTGCAGCAGCTTCAACCGCTCCTTCAACTACTTCATTAGCATTAGTGATAACCTGTTCCAATTGATCCAAATATGAATTAACACCTTCTATTGCCGCTTCCGTTTCTACAACTGCATCTTTAGCTTTATTTGCCGCATCACGTGCATCATTCACTGCACCTTGCACATCTGACGCAGCTTGATTAGCATTATCAGCAGCACTATTCGCATTGTTTATCGCTTCGTTCACTTCATCTACATTTAAGTAAACACCATCATATTTAGCCTTGAATTTCAAATAACCGAACAAACTTCGATGATCTATTGTTGAACCAATATTTCCATTTGCGTCTACTGGAATAGTCCATAGACGTAAATAGTTTTCGAACGGCTCCGTCTCACCAAACACATAACCTTTTTCATCCAGAAAACCCACGTAGTAAGTTGTATTGTGCTTAGTTATACGGAACTCTTTAATAAACGCTCTCCACAGTTGGTCATTCAACGAAATAATACTTTCACTTAGTAAAACCTTATAAACATCCACTGTATCAAACGTTAAATCTCCACCATAGATAACATAGTCATCCAAAAAAAAGCCAAATGATTCCAAACGAACATCATTTAAGTACCCATTATTTTGTTGGAATTCTAGTAACCTTTGTGCTGATTTACTTGTTGCAGCAGCTACCTTTGTCATCCCTCTCACCTACCTCCATAATCTTGTCTGTACAACCCTTTTCCGATTGTTTGGGCGTAGCTTTCGTTTCGCTTCTTCTTGCAAAGCATACATTTGTTGCTGTATTTGACCGCTAACATCCAACAGTTGCAAGGATCGTGCCACACGAAACGCTATGCCATAAGTCAGAATCTCATGAAAGTCTTTCGGAAATTCAGGTTCTTCTTCTTGCATGTCTAATCGCATTTCTCGTGGTTCAGGCTTGTACACGATGTACACTTGCTTTTCTTGAACTGGCATAGGATAAAACCAAATGTTATCGTCAATTATTGTCCAACATCTACCCTTTAAATCTTCATCTACCGAAACATAATCGTATTCCAAATCATCTACAGTAACACTTGAAATTCGCTCCCTAGAGCAGTTATCAGGAAGTGGGTATATATCTACATTAGATTGCTGTGCAAAGGCATATGAAGTATCTGGAAAGCCGAAATCACGATACAATTGCCGTTGTGTTTCGTTGAGCCAGCGTACCTTTATTTCATCGCTTATGCTGTTTGGAATCATTAAGTTTACATCCAGCAGAATATCCTTCAATTTCACCTTCTCACCCCCTCCCTATAACCAAGCATCTTTAGCAAACATGGATTTCGTTTCACTCGCTACCGCACGTAACCAATTTTTATAATCCCGCTGTTTTCGTTTTTCAATTAATTCTTCTTGTCGTTCGATACGCTCGAATATCTTCCGTCCATGTACTTTAATGTCATTGTCGTACACGTGGTGTAATGTTCTAATGTCTAATTTTTCATATGGTATGGTCGTTTGGAATGTGTCTTTAGGAGAGGCAATCATAGGAGCAAATTCAAGACTATGAACTTCAAAAGCTTTCTTTCTTTTATTGAATACGATAAACATATCTTTGTCGTATTCCTCAATACGGTCTGATATATTAAATACATCATTTTCAATAAGAACTAAATCATGATTCTTGAATAATACTGCCTGTATTTGATTTCTTTTTGTCTCTTTCATCTAGAAACACCTTCCCTTTTTCGTTTATGTACAAAATAAAAACGACAGAACATTTTAAGTTCAATCGTTTATCATTTCAGAATCTTTTCTTTTTCTAACTTCACGTGATAAAGTCGCAACGGAAATATTAGTTACCGCTTCAACTTCTTTGTAACTATTTGTTTTAAGCAATTCAAGCGCATGGTCAAGTTGCTTCTTTGTATATTTCTTAGGTCTACCTTCTTTAAAATCAGCACGCTGTTTAGCGATTGCTTTCCCTTCTTGCGTTCGCTCTATGATAAGATTACGCTCCATTTCCGCAACTGCCAAAAGCGTAGTAAGGAAGAAGCGACCCATTGTTGTGTTCTCTAGCAGCCCTATATCCATCACATGTACCTTCACATTCTTTGCAAACAACTTTTCAATGACCTCAATACCTTCACGTGTATTACGTGCTAATCGGTCCAACTTGGTAACAACTAATGTGTCACCCTCTTTTAACCGTGACAGCAAATCATTGAAAATGGGACGTTCTGTTGTCGTGCCAGTGAATTTCTCTGTGAAGATTTCCTCGCAACTTTCTTGCTGTAAAGCCTGTATTTGCGCTTCTAAATCTTGATTAACAGTAGACACTCGACCATAACCGTATTTTGTCAAAACAGCACCTCCACTTATGATAATAAGTTATGATAACGTTTATAATGCTATCTTATCAGGTTGGAGTTTCTTTGTCAAAACTGTAAAGTTATGATAATGAGAATATGAAAAAAAGAGAAGGTTTCCCCTCTCCTTTTGCACAAAATTACGCTTCAGTAATACCGCTCATTTTAAATGAACCAGCAGGCTTGTTCATTCCTAAGTCCATATAGCGCGCTAAGATTGCTGACCATACCGCTTTATTAGGTACACGTGATAGAATTGCTCCATCTTCATCTAACCAATTCCAATCCATAATGTGATACAACTTGAATGTATCCATATCTAAACCGTATAAAACACCTTCATGAGCATATTTACTAACCGTCATTGGTTTATCGCCATAAAGCAATACATCATAGCCGCCTTTTAACTTCATCGTGTCTGTAGTTCGCTTAGTAGCTAATAACAGTTCTTGATAAGCACGACGTACACCATACGTAGTTGCCATCAAATTAACTTTACCGCCAGCTCGACGATCTGCTTCGTCAATTGCTTCTTGGATTTTTACTTCACTAATCGTTCCCACATTTTCAATAACAGTAGGGTTAAACCAAGTATTTTTTGTTCTGTCGATTCCATACAATGTATTATCAGGTGTAAAGATAGCATCTAACCCCGTTAATTCTAATCCAAAGTTTCCAGCACGGGTAACAATATCTGTACCAGCAGTTGTCACTGGTGCTCCCGAGATAGTAATTGTATTACCTTTATGATTAACTGATACTATTTCACGATTACCAGCCAATATAACACCTGAAGCAGCAGTTACAATATCAACAATTTGTCCTTCTGCGAAATTCCTCGTATCGTCAACTTCTACTTCATTAGAAGCTGTAGTTACACCACACGTTGCCATTTTCCCTGAACCATCACCAAATAATTGGCGTTCTAAGTCATCCTTCGCATCGTTTAATGCATCTTCTAAATCCGCTTCTAATAACGATACGAATGCGCCATCTCCACGTGAAGCACGCATAGTTTTATCAGAAATTTGGATATGACCGAAAATATTTTTAGTTTCCCACTTCGCTTGCTTTGTTTGTCGAGAACGTGGAGTTGGTAAATCACCATCATCTGCACGGTTACCAATACCACCATGACGGCCATACCTAAGTGCCATTCGAATTTCTGAACCAACTACTGATTTTTGGTCACGGTCCATTACTGCTAAAATCGGGGTTGCGTTATTTAATTGAAATTGTAAACCTGGTAAATAGAAAAGTTTTAATGCTTCTTGTGCTTGTTTCATGTTTGTCATAATACTTCACCTCATATAATTATTGGTTTCCAAAGAATTTTAAAGCCGCTTTTGATGCTTCCGCTAAAGTACGTGGGCGATTTTCTCCAAGGCTTGTAGGAGTTTGAGCCACTTGTTGCGCCATTACTACAGGCGGTTGACTTTGCGTTTTTATTTGTTGGTAGCTTTGTAGTACCATATTTCGAATTTGTTCATTTTGAATAATCTGTTGTTGGAAACTTGGGTCATTCAAAAGTTGCTCTGGTTGTGGAGCTGTTTGTGCTGCACGACCTTTTGCCATGAAGTACAGATTATCAATAGCGTTTGGTAGCTCTGCTAATTGAGGACTCTCTTGCAATAAAGCTTGCATTGTATCTGTAAAATTATCGAAATCTTCATAGCGTGCCTTAGCTTCTGATACCTGTTGGTTAATTTCTCGCTCTTGTTGGATTGGTCCAACTACTTCATTTACACGTTGTTGCACAAGTGATTCAATTCGTTGACGCTCCATTTCTTGCACTTCTGGTTGTTCATTCCACCACTTATCCGCTTCAAACTTATTTTCGTACATTCGCTCCTGGTATTCTTCATGGAGTTCTTGCATACGTACAGGGTTAATAGCTGGTTGTTGTTGCACTTCTGATTGCTGTAACGGCTGTTGATGTTGCATTACCGTCTGATACTGCGCCAATAACTGGCGAGCTTGCTCTAATTCTTGCGATTGGTTTTGAACGGTTTGATTTAGTTGATTGTAATCTCGATGCAATTCCCTTACATCTTCGCCATACGCTTTAATTTCACGATCCCCAAACTTCAACACTTCTTCTTGTGGTTGTTGAGATGGTGGTTGTTCTTGTCCGTCACCTACAATTTGTTGCTGTTGTTCACCTCCTTGCAAAGTAGGTGTTTCAGAAGATTGAATTTCGCTAATTAATGGATTAGGTTGCTCTGCAAATTGCGAAAAAGTGCTACTTTCTTCAGAAGCAAATGGATGTGGCTCTGTTGGCGTAGGGTCTGCTGCAAACCGATGTCCCTCTCCGTCAGCAAAGTATTGTAAATTCAAGTCAAGAAGTGTTTTATAATATCTTTCTAACCAATCTGTTTTCATTGATTTTTACCTCCATTAATAGTTGTCTGTGACTGTTGCGCGGCTATTTGCTGTTGTAACTGTTCCATTTGCCGCATCATAATACGTTGTCGGTGCATTTCAATATGTTCTCTAAGCATTTGGTCAATCTCCATACCTTGTGGCGAATTTAAAATATCTTCATATTCCGCACTCATTCTTAAACGATTATGCATTTCGATGTGTAGTACATCATCATCATAATCATTTATCATAATTGGCTGCCCTTGCTTAAATCGCATATTTTCCCGCTTCGCCTTTTGTTCTTGCAGACGTTGCATCTCCATCATGCTACCTTCCCAGTTACCATATTCGAGCATTTCAAGTATCTTTTCTCTAGCAGCATTGCTAATAGGGGATGTTTCCTCTTTGTTAAACAAACCTGCTGTAAGCATGTCGAATACCATTTGTTTACGTTGAGCTGGTGTTTCGGCAAGTGCTGAACTATTCTCAATAATCACATCATCGGATTTTAATTGTGAAACGGTCCAATCGGACACTTCTACATCTCTATCTCGCCCAACTGTACGCAAGACACGCGGCTCTTTAACAAATTGCCGATATAATCTCAACCATTGCTTACCCATTAGCTTTACGCACTGTGCCAAATTTGAGGCAGTATTACTTATACGTGTATTATCTTGTTCATTAGCAATAGATAACGCCACACCTGACTTAACTCCACTTGGTGCTTGGGAATATCGTGAAAGCTCGGACACACCTGAAATAGCAGTAAATTCGTTTAAAAGTGTCTGTATTTCATTTTCAAAGGATGCTGGTAAGTTAGGGAATGATACAGGTTCAGGTTTTCCTCCATTTACTGGACGATAACGAATAATATTACCTGGTGAATTATCTAACTCAACATCTTCATCTAAAGAACCTTCAGGCTCGTACCATTGTCCCATAGCTACAAGATTTAGATACTCTGCTTTCCGATTACGTAATGCGTTATAGCGTCGTTGTATAGGTATGATTCTTTCAAGGACTGAACCTCCCCAAAATTGAGCAGGCTTTTTTATTGATCTCGCCAGAACAAACGGAAAATCCCGCTTCCCATCGTCACCAACCTTGTAAGGTAGTTCACTCAAAGACAACACTTTGTTATTTGAAACCACAATAAAACGCCCGTTTGGATACTTCTTTGTCGGGCGTTCATAATATTCTTTTACTATTGCATGATTTTTCAATTGCATAGATTTCCCTCTATAACCACCTACACTATAACCAATACCACCAAGTCCTGCTTGCATCTGTTGCAATGTCATAACATCGACTTTTTCAGGTTCTACTTTGACACCCCATATTTCTTCAATGTCTTTTATGGCATATGCTTTTGCATGTATAACACTATGACACGCCTTTAATGACGATGCAAAATTGTTATCAGGGAAGAACTCGAAAGGCGAAACGACACACACATCCATATCTCCCTCTTTCAATTCAACATCCTCATATTCACCTTCAAGCAACTGACTTGCATGTTTTGTATCTCCATTTGAAGCCTTATTTTCTTGTTGTTCTTTCGGTACTCTCATTATCATGACTGTTCGACCTTTATCTTTATTCCAGACATTTTTAATAAAAGCTGTTCCTGTTAGCTCCGTCCACGCACATAAATCATCCCAAATGACGTCCATATCTTCTTCATGCCATGTTGATTGCAATAGGCTTGATGATACCCTTGCGGCAGAAATATCTCCGTCATCCTGTGACGCTGGACGCACTTTAATCATCGGTATCGTTCTCGACAACTGTGCAACTCGTGTTTCGTAAATTGTTGCCATTTGATTAAATACTTCTCTTTCTTGATACCAATACATTGTAGGTATCTCTTGAATAGAAACAGAAGCAGGGTCAATGTCTAAAAATTGATTACCGTTTAGAAATTCGATGTTAAGTCTCCATTGAAGCTCAAATGGCAAACGTCCTGATTTACGACTCTCATACTCTTGATTGACAAAGGCCGCTATTTCCTCGTCATACAAGTCCTCACGACTTTTATCCGCACTTTTTCTTCCTGTAATCATGTTTTTAATTACACCTACTACCAATCATCACACCTCCTTTTGTTCTCCATGTAAAAGATGGTATGATTTATCAATTCGTTTTTTTAGTATATTAGTGCCTTGTTTTGTTTTATCGCCACTCTCGCCACCTCTGACACCTTTAGTAATTTGGTTATATTCATAGAGATCACGAGCCATTAATCGAGTATATAAGTCTTTTCGCTCTCTGCTATGAACAATCTCTTGTAGTAAGATAACAAGTACCAATACAATAATGACAATATAGTTAATCATCCCACATCATCCCTTCATCTTTTATTCAAAAATTGAATATGACATTCGTTTTAGGTTTACATAATAATAGTTTCAGGAAGTTAGGATTTCTACAAACGCTGTTATATCAACGTTCTTCAAACTACCTTTTTTATTGATTATGCAGGATTTTATACATCGTTGATTTATCAGGCTTTATAAGGCTTGCTCTTAATTATTTCCCAAGTTTTAATGCATAAAATTCCTTAGCCTTTATGAAGAAAAATGCTACATCATTCCACTGTTTTTAATATCTCATCTTTACGTGCCTGGACAGTTGCTCCATCGGTTTTAGTTGGAACTCCTTGTAAACCATACTTTTCTACGATTTTATCTACTTCAGCATGTGTACGGGCATCTGCCACCGCTTCAGTTAAACCATTCACATCTACATCTGTATGGCTTGTTTCATCCTTCGCCGCTTCCATAGGATATTGCTCATGAATTGATTGCACTAATTCACCTAGACATTTATCACATAACACATGCGCCACATTTAAAGGCGCATCAGGACGACCTATATATTTCGTTGCCCATTGACCACACGCAAACGTAGAACACAGATTTTTGTACCCTTTTTCAAATAACTGAACTTCATTAACCTTCAATCCTAATCCCTCCTTAAAACACAAATAAACACACTAAATCAATCGTTTAGTGCGCTGCTTACTCTTTTTAATTGTTGCTTTTTTTAATTTACTAATTTTACTTTCATCTGGTGGTGCAGCCTTTGATTTCAAAGGTCTAGACATAAGAGAATACCTTGTTTCATCTGCCGCATGATCTTCTAATGAATCATCTAAATCCTCTATATTTCTTTCATCATAAATCATCATTGGTAAAGTGCGTATTGTATCGGCACAATTTTCAAAAACCATAAACCAAGGTTTTTCATCTGGTGCATCTTTTAGATACTCCCTTACCCTTTGCCAGCCTACAATACGGGAAATATCGGCTTTTTCTAATGGGACACCATTTTGTGCAAACGTTTCAGCTATCGACTCTCCTTGCGAATTGTCATTACCTCGCTTCTGCCAGCAATCATGCCCTGCTACCGTATATCGGATTTTTTCACCTTGCGATAGCTCAACAACCTTTTTAGCTATATCAGATGCTAGCATTTCACGGACATATAATTGACGATATTTATATACATGTCCTTCTTCATCTGCTGCATACCACCCAACAGAACAGTTGTCATTAAAGCCCCAGTCCATAGCACGCCATTTACGCCAGTGGTCGGGTATTTTAAACGGTTTAATAACATGTTTTTCACGCATCCATTCCGTAAAGTATTGTCCAGAGAATATATCCCAATCCCCATGTAAGAAAGCTCGACGTTCATTCTCAGGCAAGTGTTCTAACCGCTTCACGTAGTTAGGGTCATTTGCCATCAGGACAACGTTGTCATATACAGACGCAGGAATAAACTGCATCTTCCCGCCCGTAATTGGGTCAATTAGGATTTTTTCACCATAATTTGTCCCTAGCACAAAATCTTCTTTAACCCACGCATGACCACGCCCACCAGGGTTACACGTACCCCTAAAACGTGGCGGAAACCCTTTTGGAGAACGTAGACATGACAAAAGAATTTGAATCCAAGCTTTATCAAACTTTGTAAGCTCGTCTACTCCTACAAAATCCATAGATCTCCCTTGATACCTGTCAGCGTCTTTCTTGCTACTAATAAATCGAAACATAACTTTTGTGCCATTAAAGAGCGTAGCTATATGTTTCGATTCGTTATACTTATACAGTTCGCTAGGCCACTTAGCTTTCATCTCACTTATTAAATTGGCTTCAAGGTCATCATACGTCTCACGGAATAGATATATTTTTGCTCCTGGATATTCAATGCCATACGCTAATGCCTCCATGACAATAGCGCATGATTTACCGCCACCCTTTGCACCACCATATACGAGTTGGTCAGCGTCAGACGCATGAAAAAGGGCTTGTTTTTCATTTGGTTCATAATCAATGGTTATGGTTTGTGCCATCCTTCATCACCCCTTCTCGCCCTTCTTAGGAGGTCTAGGGATGTTAAACACCACATCTATCGGACTGCCACCAGCACCCGTAATTTCATTTTGCTGCTTATCTCGCCAATCATCAGGCTTGCGGTTCTTTAACCAAAAGATTTGAGCTGTTACGTCAGGTGCAACTTCTTTTGTTTTTTCCTCCACTAATACGCTTTTAAATTTCGAGACGCTCATTTCAACAAGACGTATTTCTTCAAGCGTAGCTTCTGGATTATCTAACTTGTATTGATTAACAGCAATTTGTTTCCTTACATGGTGTTCTTCAGCCGCCATCTCCACCTGAGCAAACTTTCGCTCCATGTATTCGTAACCTAAAGCCCGCTTCAATAAGGAATTTTCTACCATTATGTCAACAACTTCCTTACCTCTTTTAAGGGTGTCCGATATGTCCGAATACTTCTTTTTCCACTCATTCAAAGTGGAACGACTAATCCCCATATTATGGGCGATTTGTTCATCTGTTAAGCCATTCCTAGCCCAGCCTTCAATCTTCAATAAACCTTCTTTTGTAAGCCATTCAGTGTATTTACCTCTTGTCTTAACCTTATTCATTTTCCCAATGGCATCACCTTCTTTACGCTATTTGCTCTTTCACTATCTACCAAACGACAATGAGAGCAATCGAGGAACATGCAGGTGATACATTGTCCGTCTCAATTACTCTCACAACAACTTTATTCGATAACTACCGGCATTTTACGATATTTCATTCCCTTTCACACCTTTCTAATCTTTATACATATTTTTTATTTTCAAAAGCAAGTACCGTTTAGCAAGGAAAAGGGGGTAAGCCTTGCTCGATACTCACTTTCCAAAATAAAAAAGCCTCCATGAATGAAGGCTCTTAATTCCTAGCAATTGATGCGTTAGCCCAAAACACAGCAGTTTCTAAATTAGTCATAGCTACTGATTTTTCACGACTGTTTGGGCTTAAATAGTCAATCAAGTATGCAAGCTCTTTAGCCTTTTCACGAATAGCCTCATACATCTCTGGTTGTGCCTCTTTCGGAGCATGGGACTTAAAATTATTTTCAATTTGTTGGTTAAAATTTTGTTTTGGCATTATTCAACACCCCCCCAATTTAATAAAAAGCACTGCAACGAAATACTGTTACAATGCTTTTTTCACAACCTATTTAAGTAAATGAAGTAGACAAGGATTTGCACCTTGTATGGTAATTTTCGTGGTATCTCGTTTATGCCCGATATTGCTGAAGCTTCAGCGCCCTATTACCAAGAGCCATTAACTACACCACTACATTGCGTCTACCTATTCCGCCACTACTCCTTTACATTAGCCTTACCGTGCTAGGGATAAGGCTCGTCTACTGCGGTAAAAATATTTAATTGTCGATTGCTCTTTTTCGACATCACGGTAGAGCGCACCATGTTGTTTTGCAACGATAGTTTGTGTTTCAGTGCGTTTCCGCGCACTTTAACAGTAGTAAGTTTGTCTTTTAAAAAAGGGGGTTGCATAATTCACATGATAATCACCCCTTTCGATCGTTGGAAGACTAATTTCCTCCGCTTCCAGATATACACATTAGTCTTACACTATCATCATACATTGTTAATAATGAAAATAATATGAAGTGTTTTTGCAACGACATCTCAGATTCGAAATCGTAAACCATCTACCCCAAAAATCAATACGGTCAAGTCCTCATAGGCTTTTTTAACATCATTGTAAACAGTCCTGTCGGATAAAAACTGAATTTCACCAATTTCTACATATGTTTTTTTTACAGGAGCTAGATATAAATGATAGATGGAATTATATCGTCTGGCTTCTTCTGCTGTAGTAGCTTCTTCGCACATCGCTTTATAAACATTTAACATGCGATCAAGAAATTTAATAATGGCTAGCGTTCTTTTTTTCGAACGTTTAATCGCCTCTACTGCTAAATCATCTGTGTCCAGATCATCAATAACAAGTTTGTGTTCTAACTTTACAATGTCGTTCTGAACGTCAGCAACATGTTCTACAAAACTGCGATAATTACGCAACAGCATCTTTACGTTACGCAATCGACGGTCATGCCTTTGTTTTTCTTGTTTTTGTGACTCTTGTTTGTATTGTTCGATCGCTACTACTGCCGCAGCCCTAGAAATCACCTCAATATGCTCAGTTGTTAAAACTGTTGTCTTATGTTCTGTCATAGTTTTACCTCCTATGAAGTGTTCAAATTTCCGACCTATCTTTCACTTGCATATCAAGGTAACTACAACACTTTCTTTTTTATGCTATAATTACCTTGTGTATAGTTTGGCTGAGTAGTAGGTGTTCCTGCTGCTCTTTTTTTATATCCTTCTTTCTTCCTCATATTCCCTTTTTAATTTTTCATCGTCCAACCTCTCATAGTATTCTGGCACTAATCGTCCGAATGCTGTAAGATAGGCTAACATTTCTTCCCTCGTCAGATTTTCATTTTCCATCTTTTTCACACTCTCTTTTTGAAGTGTGCGGGTTTTTCTTTGACCATCTACCAGCCTTGCTAATCTGTTCTAATTCTTTCCCTATGCTTCTTAACTGCTTATATACTTTGCAACCTCTGCATTTTTGAGATGGTTTGTATGCTCTACGGTTAAGACAACCTTTGCATCCAAAGTAAGAAACATGGTCTTGCTGGTTAATCAATTCCGCTCTACGTTTTCTAGTTTCCTTTCGTATTGCGTTCATATATCATTCCTCCTTACTTATAACCGCTTTCTGATTATTTTCGCCAGGAACTATACTTTTAATTTTTATATTATCTACATTAACGAACTGTAGTACGTCACTTTCATCAATAAATTCTGAACCAAAACCCGCTACTAGTTTCAAAGTTTTTTCCGCATCAAGTGAGATAATTTGTATCCATTCATCCTTTTCTGCATCAACTTCATGATCTTGAATTTCAACAGTACACTCATTAAGTGCCTTCACTAGATTTTTATACTTCCTTTCATATCCATCTACTCTTTCTCGTAAATTATCGAAATCTTGTATTGAAATTTGTACTGTACCTTCCATAATCCATATCTCCTTTCTTTATCCAATCTTTCTAGTATAATTTTCCACCATGTTTATATGGTCGCGTTTTGTTATACGCCATCTTCGCCATGATGATTGATTCTAAGTCGATTCCTTTTGAACCAGCTAAATCGAACACCCTGATACATACATCAGCTAATTCTTCTTGGAATTTCTGTGATTCCCCTTTTCTGTCCGCTTCTAGAGCTTCGCTGACTTCACTGTGTACTAACGCTAAAATTGTACCCGTCTCACGTTGTTCGTCATACCAGCCCTTTTGAATTGCTGTTTTATGTGCTTCTTTACATAATCCATTGATTGTCATATCCATGTAAAAATCTCTCCTTAAATTTTTCTAATGCTAAACAATATTCTCAAAATGTTCCGTAGCTTTGATGGATTGTTGATTAAAATTATTGAGTTATATATGCTACTAACGTATCTACGAAAGTTTTATTGTAAGCTTTCATTTGGTGCATCATCCAATCAACATCTTTGCCATCAACTTTTAATTTAAAGAATCTTTTAAAATCTTCCTCATTCAAAATCAAACCGTATTTTTCAGCACTTTTTTTAACTTGACAGAAACACCAGTCTTTATTTTCATTAGTAGCTAATTCTGACTTCAAACGAGTGTAATTAGTTACTTGATGTTTTACTTTTACGACAGGCTTTTCTAAATGGAATTTTCCACCTTGATACCATTTAGCTTTTGTGTATTCCCACGCTGCCATTGAAATTTCAATTGCCGATTTATCATTGTCAACATCACCGAAATCTTTTAAATACTGTTCTAAATTGGGTACTATTTGCGCTAACTTTTCTAAATTTTCTTCGTTGTAGTCAACTAGTACATAGATCAGTGTTTCACCATCGCTATCCGTTTCAACGATTTCCATACTATTTAACAGTTCTACTTTTTCTTTAGTCGATAACATGGTTATTCCCTCCTGTATATTATCTTTCATATATTCATTGCATAACGACTGCTACTCGCACACATTTCTGGTAAATTCGCTCTTACAAGCGCTTCTGCAAATGGTGGTGGTACTGCATTGCCACATCTTGCTACTTGAGCAGTTTTAGGATATGTCTTCCCTTCGAAATCCTTGTCGATTACATAATTTTTAGGAAAGCCTTGAGCAGCAAATAATTCATGAGGTTGAAGCATTCTCATTCCAATATCCACAATCTTATAATCTTGACCATGAATTGTGACTAATCCAAAGCGATCTCTCGTTGTGATAGTGTGTAAAGGTTCGTCCATTTGCTGTCCAATGTCTGACCCGTAATATTTTGTGAGAAAAGCATTAACCAGTCCAAATCTATTTGCAGTAGGAATCGTTGCAATAGGCTCTTTTAATGTTTGACCTCTTACTCCATTTTTAGTTGTTTCTGTGTAATAAGTCGCTAAAAAAGGAGTTACTAATGCATGATGTCCACCAGTAGTTATTGTCTTGATTGGTTCGTCAAGTTTACTTCCTGAATGTCCTGTTGTATTTACTAGAAGCATAGGAGTTACTAAACAATGCTCTGCTTTCGTTGTAATGGTAGTTAATGGTTTGTTAAGTTGATATTGAAGTCTATCTCCACCAAATCCAGTTTGACCAATACGCACAATAAACGGTGAAGGATTATTAATAACAAATCGTTCTATCCCTCGAGCAATTCTACGCATCGTATTTTCAGCAAGAGGTTTCTTTCTGTCGAAAATTGAAGGTGTACCTATTGACCAATCTATAATCTCACTGGCTGTTCTCCAAGGTAATAATTTACCCACTTGAACTTCTAAACTATCGGGATTTCCATGAGTAGGTTCTGGCCATTTGATTGCTTTCCCATCACATCTAGCAATCATGAAAAATCTCTTTCGAGTAGTCGGCGCACCATAATCACATGCTCTTAACTCTTTGAATTCAACCTGGTATCCTAATGATTCAAGTGCTTTTACAAATGATTGGAATGTTTGACCTTTTCTGTTCTCGTCTGGATACCCATCTTTTAAAGGCCCCCACGTCTTAAACTCTTCAACATTTTCTAGCATTATAACTCTTGGTTTAACTGCAATTGCCCACTTAACTGCAATCCAAGCTAATCCACGTACTTTTTTATCAACAGGCTTACCACCTTTAGCCTTCGAAAAATGCTTGCAATCTGGACTAAACCAAGCGAGCCCTACTTTTCGTCCATTAACTGCTTCTTTAGGGTTCACATCCCAAACGGACTCACAATAATGTTCTGTATCTGGGTGATTTACTCTGTGCATAGCAATTGCAGCTGGATCATGATTAATTGCAATATCCACACTCATTCCTGTTGCCATTTCAATACCTGTACTTGCCCCACCACCGCCAGCAAAATTGTCTACAATTATTTCTCTAAATAGGCTTAATTGCTTCACTGTAGCTACCTCCGTTTCTGCACATTTTCTGTCAACTAAAGATTAGACATATCGTCTTTTAACCACTCTTCGTTTTTTCCATCATCGTACCCATAATCTGTGACAGTGCCTTGCGTTCCTTCTGGACACCACTTATCACATGTATCCTCTACATGAACTTTATTGTCGAATTCGCCTGTTACAAAGCAAGCAAAAGCATAATGACCACAAGTCCAGCAAACCTTTTTACACATAAATTGCAACCCTCCTGTACAAAATGGTTCAATTCTGTTCTTTCAATTTTTCTACCTTAGACCGTTCAACCCATTCGTCATTTCTTCTATGGCTAACTATCGGGAAATAAACAGAATTGTCGTTTGCCAATAACTTTAAAACTTCTAAAAAGACATCTGTTTTTGTATTGCCGTAAACTACCCAACAATCCCAAGAACCTCTATAGTGCATTTTTTTACTTCCAACAGGGCAGTACTTCTTCGTGTCATGTTTGCAATAAGGATACTTGTCAAATCCTTCTTTGCTATGTTCAATTTTCAATTGGTGATTCCCTAATACTACTAAAGCTAATTTCTCGATTTCCTTTTGAACTTCTGCTTTTAGTGTTTTGTCAGCAAAAACTCTTGCTCTCCAATGTATGTTTTCACTCATAAGCTACCTCCTGCACAAAATCTTTCAATAAAGTACTACTTTTAATTTCCCTTCCTTCGCCATTTTTTGTTGTAATGCCATAAATTTCAAAACCGCTTCTTGTTCTGTTTTAGCTGGCTCAATCAGTTTCAAATCAGCAAAGTATTTTGTTACGCTTTTATAGCAACGGATCACTTGATAAACACCCCACTGACCATTTACGTTATCAACTACACGTAGCTGCTGTTCTTTTGGTGCTAAGGCTATCTTTATCCCTAGCACCTTTTCAACTTGGCGTACCTGTTCAAATTGTTCTTTCGAAACAACAATCTTCATGAACATTCATCCTCCCAAACCCTTTCGTAGTCTCCAAATAATTCACCGTATTGAATTTTTCTCTTTTTTCGCAAACTATCCATACACTTTTCGTATACAAGATAGCCGTCAAAATCTTCATACCAAACACGGATCACTTCATCAGTCGTTTCATGTTTAAACAGGCTGTAAAATATTTTCTTGACCTCAATTTCTTCGCCTTTGAAGATTAAAACAGGATTATCCATTTCAATCCCTTCCGCTTCTTTTAAAAATTCCAGTCACATTAATAGCATTACTGATTAAATACAGCCTTTTTTCTAGAGGCATAGACAAGAACCATTTTTTGAATTTCATCTCTTATGCCCCCACTCTGTTATTAATTGCATCGGGAACGGCAATTCATCTGGCAATATATTGATTGACTTTAAATTTTCTGAGGTTTTCATAGCATCTTTTATACACCCTCGATATAACCCGCTTCCTGAAAACCATTTGTCTTTGGCAATTATCATGTTGCACTCTTCATGAAGATGGAAATTGATATGCTGTTCATCTTCTTTCGCTTTAACGTAAACTGCTTGTTTGCCTTTCCCTATTTCGTTTTCACAACCAAAACACGGATGAACTTTTCGAGTTATGACCACTCGCTTGCCTCTAACCTCTATCATTGTTTAGCCCCCTTTTTTATTTTTTTGAATTTGCTTTTGATTTACGTATAGAAACATTGTGTGGCAACCCATATTCCTTCCGTATTTCTTCACGTGTCATTCCGTGTTCCATACGACAATGCGCTTCAGTGATAATATTACCTATGTGGTTACAATTCTTTACTGGACACTTGATATAACCGCCGCCTTGTTTAGCACTCCAATATTCAGCCATTATTAATCAACTCCTACGGCTTCTAAATAGTGAACTGTATATATCCCTGACCTAATACGAGGGCAATGATCTCTAAAGAATTGAATTGGTATTTGTTTTGAACCTCCATTTAGCGCAGCTACCCAAGCAGTTTCTAATTGCTCAAATTTAAGTAGATAAATTTCAGGTTCGTTTTTCCCTTCTAGCCAGAAGCAAATTAATAAAAATGATTTACCACCGTTAAAATGCCAAGAACGTAATTGCTCATATTGCTTTTTAGTTAAGTTTCTCAAAGGGAAATTAGTGCCACTACGGATTTCTTTGGCATCAAATAAGATGGCTTGCCCTTTGTACACACCGCTATAATCTACCCATGTCGCACTACCAAATTTACCCTCAACATCTTTTCCTTTTACTTCAGAAATCTTCACTGGCGTTGGTACTTTTCGGACGTCAGCAAAATTGTTATTACGATATTGATTGTTTGTCCCGTCAATTAAATTTTCGAACACTTTCCCTCTGTTCGCATGGCTGCGTGAATAAGATTGCTTTTGTTTCCTCATTACATCTCAACCCCTCACTTGATTTTCTATATTTATTTATTCATTAATTTTTCATTGATAAATTCATAGCATTTTTGAATTTTATAAATGTTAAAAACTTCTTCAAATTCCGCTTCTGTAGCAACTACAAAGAATTTTTCATTACGACATACACGTATATCCCCAAAGCGCAATGTGCCATCAATTGGCAATGCCTCTAATTGCTGATAGACGTAATCATTAATTCGAATATTTGTATCACACTCAAACATATTTAATTGAACAATCGACATAGCTTAACGCTCCTAACGAGTATTAATTGAATGCGGCCCAATAAATGGACCGCATTTGCTATCTAATTTTTTTAATGCTCATGATGACATAATCTTCAGGGATGCCATCATCGCCACCTTCCTGAAGATAAGTGACTCGCACTTCAACAAAACTACCTGTATACACTTGATTGTCAAAGTCAAATTCATTTATTTTCAACTTGTCGCCCACTCGAAAACTTTGATTATTAAAGCCATACATAAAAGTTTTTAATCCAGCTTTTATCGCTTCGAATTGTGGTGTGTAGCTGTCTAATTCGTGAGTCATTGGCTTTTCCTTCTGTTCTGACCCAATGACTTCTTGTTGCATCTCTTTTGCAATTGCTGGCGTTAAAGGTTTACCTTCCTTAAATTCCTTCACCGCTTCTTGTTGCTGTTCTTCAGGCAGTCTCGATGTTTCATATGCTGTGGTAAAATTAATTTTTTCATTGCTAAATTCTTCTTTTAACTCAGGAATCAATTTATTGTTAATGCTGTCCATTCGAGCAATTTGTGTAGGGGAAACGTTCATAAGCTGTGCTATGATGTCTCGCTTTCTTCCTGAAATCGGAATACCGCTTTTTTTCAGTTCAGTTAGCAGTTCTTTTAATCTAGCAGCTTGATATGTTTTCTCGTAATCTGTTAATTCCCGAGCAGTAGAGTTAGCCATAATTAATTGCAATTCAGCTTGGATGTCATCTACTGATTTTTGGATTTTGCAAGGTATACGTTTAAATTCCTCGTTACCTTCCTCATAAAGCTCTTGCATGGCTTTAAAACGTCTATGACCACTTATAATCTCGTAACCACCTTCAACTTCACGCACCACTAAATTTTGTTGTAGACCATGAAGTTCAATGCTAGCTTTAAGCTCCGTTACGTCCTTTACTACGTACTTATTCATTTCTGACGGAAACAACTTTTCAATTGGAATATGGTCAACCTTAAAGGCTACACTTTGCTTCTGTGATTCCTTGCTCATAAGTTGTGATAGATTGAATTTCGACATTTGCGCACTCCTTTCTCAAAAGATTTAACATGTGTCCGAATGTGTCACATATCTAAGTATTCATTCACCAGGGCTACATAATCTAAGCAAGCTGTTGACCGCTTCGCATACTCTAACAACGGCTTTCCAGCAAAGGTCATTTCATCAACCTTTACCGTCTTTCTAATACGTGTTGCAAACATTGGATAACCCTGTTGCTCTAGTAATTCTGCTCCTTGTGTATTTACACTGCTACGCTGATACATTGTTACAAAACAACCCGCAAAACGAATTTCACTATTAAACTCGCTTACATCGTCAATCTGTTCTATGATTTCTGTTAATCCATCAAAAGAAAATTGATCAATTTTGATAGGCACTAACACATCGTCAGAAGCTACCAGTGCATTTACCACTGTTAAATTGAGATCAGGCGCATTATCAATGATGCAATAATCGTATTGCTCCCTTACTTTTTTCAATTTTTTACGTAGCCTTGTTTGCTGTGGACGGACTGAATCCATTAATATTTCCTTATTTGCACGCAACAAATTCATATTGGCTGTAATTATGTCTAGACCTTCATAAGCTGTTTGCAAAATGACGTTATCCACATCTACTTTTTTGTCTGTTAATAACTCTGCAAGCCCTACACTGAATGGGTCATATAGTCCGAAAAACTTAGATGTATTGCCCTGCTTATCGTTATCAATGAGCAAAACACGCTTACCATGCACCGCTACTAATGTATAAGCGATATTGATAGCCGAAACCGTTTTAGCTACTCCGCCCTTTAGGTTGATAATGCTGATTATTTTCATATATCTAATCTCCTTTTTGTCTTTACTGGGTTATCAATTCGTATCATCTCCACATATATATAGACACCCGAAGTAAAAGGACTATATTTAACTTTGATTTCATTGAACTGATAACCTGGATACATTTTTTCAAATGTTTCATGAGCAGTATTTTGATTTAGTGCAATACGTTCCGCACGTTTCCTTGTTACTTTGTTATTTGCTATTGTGATAATTGGTTGTTTCAAATTGCGAGAAGGTGTATACCGTTTTGTGCTGTCTTTGCGCTGCTGCTTCATCATGTATCGAGCAATCTCTTTTAATCCACTTTCATTCGGTTGTAACTGTTGTGAATTAGCACGTCCTTTAGCCCATAATTCCTCCGCTACAGTGCGGTCATTGAAATTCATGATGATGTGGGCATGTACCCTTACCTTTTTTCCTTCCGAATCAGCAAACTCTATAACATAGATGTATTTAAGCTCCCCTAATCCCATCTTTTTCATATAACGTTTTATACGACGTATATAATTTGTTACATCTTTTTTTGCTTGTTCGTAACTTTCAGGCAAATTAAAATTGTCATACGTAAGATGCATAGCAATATCTTTAAAAGTGAAGTTTCTATTCACTAACCTTACAAAGTGCTTTATAGCATTTTTCATATTCAAATTCTTTTGCGCCATGCTACTTCTGCCATCTTGCTTCTTTTTCCCACGCTCCCACTTACCCATATCAGAACGAATGGGATAGATTTCACATTCAAGTATATTTCCGCTCTTAATTGTCTTTCTTCGACATTTAACTACTCTCTTATCACGTAAGTTTTCTAGGTGATCTTCAACTGAGTCTTCATCTACTGTGAACATTTCTTCATAATCTTCTATGTCGATTCTTTTATTAAGCGCATTAAACGGAGCACCCTTCATATGCCTATCCTCCAGTCAATCTTTTATAGCACCTAGTATGTTTACTGAAGTACTCCACCTTCACTTGTTTTCTCTGTGGTCGTAAACTTAATACTCCATACAAGGCCGTTAATTGACTGATTGCCATGAGGGTTGCTATACTAGCAATAAGGTATTTGGCAATAGTCAAATAATAAGTACTTACATGTCAGAATGTTTGTACAACAGATTTTTTTTCGTAAGTGTAAAGCCCCTGTGATGTTTCACAAAGGCTCATATTTCGGTTTTATAGGTAGGACTTGTTGTTACAGCAACTTGTCCTATTTTTCTATTAAAGCAACATAACCTTGCTGCCACGCTTCTACAAATTCATGAAATTCCCAACCTCTATTTATTAATTTCTTTTTATAGAAGTAATCGCCTAAAATATCTAGCATGTACTCACTCATGAATAAGCACCTTCCAATTCTTCCCTCAGCTTTTTTAATGCACCTCTTTTTAATCTACCTATATGCATCTGAGAAAGATTGACCATTTTTCCTATTTGGGATTGCGTTAAGCAAATGCCCGTATCTATACCAAAGCTGTGTTTAATAATGAATAATTCCAACTCGCTCAACTTTGTTAAAGCGTTTTTCAAATCAACATTTAACACAACTTCTGTTTCCACGTTTATATCATTTGCGATTTCTATTCGTTGTGTTGAATCCTCAGAAAAGGTTTCGTCAAGCGATATAGCTTGTACACGTTTTTTTCGAATTGATTTAATAATTTCACCCTCGATGCACTTTCCAGCAATAGTCGAGAACTTGTATCCTTTTTTGCATCAAAAATTCTACTGGCTTTAATTAACCCAATCATGCCAACTTGAGCAAAGTCATCATGCTCCATATTTTGTTGGTAATAACGTTTAGCGATAAAATGAACCAAACGTTTATTCTCTACTACTAATCGCTCTTGTTCAGCAGTCTGCATGGACATTTTTTTCACTCCCTTGTTATCACTCTATAAAGGTGGTATTTTTCGTGTTCTTCCAGAAATACGGTGGATTATTAACCAGTAATCTACTGTTCTCTTACTAATTAACCAATTGTCACAATTTAATCGTAGAGACCTTAAATAGATTTTTTCTTTTCTAGTTGGCTTTTTTGGATTTTGCATTACTATGACCTCCAATCTTAAAACTATTTAACAGAAGTAAGCTAGACACTAACACCGCTTCTTGATATACTGATTTCATTGACTAAATAAATCAGTGTGTTTAAGCTGCTTGATCGCTCCAACGATTGAGCAGTTTTTTATTTGAGACATACGCCAAACACCTAATACGTTGTTTCACCGTCATTTTTCTCCATGCTCTAATTTTGATGCGCATTGAAATTCACCACTTTTGCTGGTACTTCTTTTTCAAAAAAGCTACTAGCGATATTGCAGAAATTTGTAAGACGTTTTCCTTTGATATGTTTTTCTAAATTTTCCATATAATTAACACTGTTTTCTAAAGCTGAAAGACGTTCACGAACTGAGTCGTAATCCCCTTTTCTTATGAGCAAGTTAATTGCTGTCATGACATCCTCACAACAAGCTTTTTGATTTGCAAGTTCCAATTCAATTAGTCTCATTTCACCTGTGGCATTCTTAAAATCCACGAATACCAAATTTTTCAACCCCTCGTTATAAGCTTTTTGCAATTCATTAAGCATTCCAATACCTCCTCTTTTTATTGAAAAATAATTGACGTTGCTACCGCCGCATAAGCTATAAGTCTGAATGAATGATTGATTTATACCGTCATCGGCTCGGTATCACAGCGCTTTGTTTTATGTATGATGACTTCACATCAAGCAGCTTGTAAAATTCCTTAACAATCCTCATTGCATTTACAAACTGCTTGACGAGAGCGAGTTTTTTTGTACTCGCAAACGTCTGAAAAATTCTCACGTAATACAAGTTGACTTATTACCTTCAAAACTATGAACCTTTAGCTTTTTTCTTATTTTTTCTACTAAAAGTAGAAATCCATTTACCATTTGGGCCTTTTCTATGAGTCATTTCATAGTCACGTTCTATACTAGATACATCAACTTGATCTCTTGGAATCAAATTATTTCCTACTATTTTTTCTAACCCTGGCACTTCAAATCTTTCACCTTCAATGACAAATGCTATTTTGTAATCAAGCACAGGTACACCCCCCCTTCTTAGGACACTTTTAGTTCCACTTTCAACCTAATCTTTTTTGGCTTGATTCCGTTTGGCTATCTACACCTTTTAACCATTCATCAATCGTATCAAGATTGAAAACTATAACCCTTTCACTAAAGCGCATGTGCGGGATTTCCTTAGTTCGTATTAGCTTGTCTACAGTTGATTTCCCCATTGGGCAATTAACACTGGCTAGGTATTCGACAATTGCCTTTACACCCCTAACAGTTCTCATACTCTCCGTTCTCATGCTCTCTCCTCCTTTTTAAATACGGAATCTGTAGCATCGAAAATCATTAATTATTGTTAAAGATAAAATTAAGTAATTTCTTCTGCTACAGACTGAATCATCCTCTGATATATGGAACATTTAGAGACTGTTTCTAAGCTGTCTCTTCTTGATGCCCTTTCGCAATACGCAAACCCACTCGAATACCAGCTTGGTATCCCTGAAGCAACATCATGAAAGCTTGTTTCTCTTGTTCAGTCATGTCTTCTAGCTTAGTAGCTAAATTGTCGAAAACCGCTTCATCTTTGATGTCATAAATTACATCCACTTGCCTCTCCCCTTTCAAGGTAATATTTTTATCGCAAACAAAAAGTTGTGTATGAATACATAATAGTATTCAAAGTAAACTATGTCAACATATTTCAACTCAGAAGTTTTCATACAGAACTTTTTGTGTTATATTCACTTCAAGGAGGTGATTAAATGAATGTAGAAAACGAACGAATTAAGGAATTGCGAAAAACTCTGAAATTGAATCAAGAGGAATTTGGAGATGCCATCGGGCTTACTAAATCCAGCATTTCAAACGTTGAAAAGGGTGTTCGAAATGTTACAGAACAACATGTAAAACTCATTACCTCAGCTTTTAATGTCAACGAAGATTGGCTGCGCTTCGGTGAGGGCGAAATGTTTGTAAAAGAGGAAACGTTTTCATTAGATGAAAAAGCGAAGAAATTTAACCTTTCAGAATTAGAGATTGACATTATGAGAGGTTATATGGAGTTACCGCCCGAAACACGTAGTGAACTCATGGGGCTATTCGGTGGAATATTTAGCAAACACGCTGAAACTGCTGCTACAACTGTTGAAGACGAGATCGAAGCAGAATTAGCAAGCTATCGTCGTGAATTAGAAGCCGAGAAAAAAGCGAGAACGTCATCAGCTTCACAAGAACAAAGAAAAGGCTTAATAGGATGAGAGGCGTGTAAAAATTGGAGATGAATGATAGATTGTTACATTTATTTAACCAGCTAACTCAAAGCAACAAAGAGTATGTACTTAACTACCTTGAATCTTTAATAAAAAGCCAAGATACATTCAAAGATTTTAATGCCACTACTCCTAGTAAAACTATTACAGAAGAAGAGGAAATAAATAATTTGAAATTACTATTAGAGTTAGATTAATAAATTTTTGGATACTTAATTGTTGATAGAAATAAATAGTTTAGAGCAGACTCACTGGGTTTTGCTCTCTTTCTTTAAATATGAGGTTTAGTATGAGGTGAATTAATGTGTCTAGTTACGTGGAATTGCCTCCTAATAAAAAGGGAGAGCCTGGTATTAAAATAACTATCGAACTAGGGTATGACGAAACTACTGGGGAACGTATAAGGGAGTATAAAACCGTTCGATTGAAAAACTTATCTGCTAGAGCAATAAAAAACGCTATTAAAGAAGCTGAAATTGAAGCTCGTGAAAATTTGAAAAAGAACAATAACATTGTTAAAGGGATGACAACAGGGCGATTCATTAAAGAATTGTGGGAAGATTTACATTTAAGTAAATTAGCCCCACGCACTCAGACAGAATATAAAAAGATAGTTGATAAATCCATCTATCCGTATTTTGATAAACATATTCTAGAGAAAATAACACCTCTTAACATTGAAAAATATTTCAAGCACGAGTTAAATGCTGGCAATAAAAATTTCAAAAACAAGTATATTGTATTGAAAAGCATATTTTCATTTGCATTAAACATGAAATTAATAAATGAAAATCCTACGGAAACGATACAGTTGCCACAAATTGAAAACAAAGAGCGTGAATTAAAGCACTATGATGAAAAGGATCTAGCATTGCTACTCAACAAATTACACAATGCAAACCCTAAACATCGCATAGCTTTTAAATTAGCTTTTATGTTAGGTTTAAGACGTTCCGAAATTGCAGGACTAACGCACGATTCTATAGATTATGAGCACAATAAAATCTCCATTAACAAACAATTGCACTATAACGAAGATAATAAAACATTTTCATTTGGACCACCAAAAAATAAAAAATCTCGCACAATTATTGTACCTGAATTGTTCATGTGCGAAATTAAAGAATATGCTATTCATCACAGATTACAAAAATTGGATAAGCAAAAAAAAAATGAATGGTGTCCTGCTTTTACTGAAGATGGGACCGAAATGGACTTATTATATACCAACAATTTCGGTTATCCTGTACTCCCTAATTCGTTATCCAGAGCATGGTCAAAGTTTGTTAAATTAAACGATTTGAAGTATATAAATTTACATGGCCTGAGACATACTTTTGCATCTTATGCCATTGTAAAAGGAGTAAATTTTAAAACAATTCAAGAGCAATTAGGACATTCACATGTTAATATGTCTATAGGCACTTATGGTCACCTGACTGATGAAGATAAAGCCAACGATTTGAAGATATTTAACAAATTAATGTAGATTGGTCGCTTTTTGGTCGCCTGTTTAATTCAACCTATTATAAAACCTCATATAAAACCCATATAAATCAACGTTTCCTTTAAAGGAGGGATCGAAATGATAGCATTCACTTGTAATGCATGCTCTAGAACGACTTCTTTAGGTCAAAGAGGTCAAGATTAAGTTATAAACTAACAGAAATTGAATGATCTCTTTAGGCCAAAAAGTAATCAAATAGCCTAATAAACAGGAGAGATTTCAAATGGAACAACAAACAATTCAGCCGTTTTTAACGGTTGCCAACTATCATTTACTAGAACAGCAATTAAATAAAATTTTACATGCACTGACAACAACAAAGGATAAAAACGTTATCCTAGCAGTACGTGGCCTTGTTGATACGGAGGTAACAACAAAATTAGCATTATCAGAAGCAGAAACAATGCTGATTGACCAGCTTTTTGCTGTCACAGATCGTGCACAAGGTGATGCATTTTTAGAGCAATTAAAACCATATGTCATCCCGTTCAAGCCGGTGACCGCTAGTACGCTTAAAGCCATATTTAAAAAGGAAAAGAAGCTCAAGCTACCAAATCTAGAAGCACTCGATTTTCAGCAAATTTGTTATCTTGCTTGGGATGATGCTGGCACACATCGAAAATATGTTGTCCTTGAGCAAAATGGGCAGCTAAAAGGGATCAAAGGGATATTTGCTAATAACACGGTTCGCGGCATTTGTGCTATCTGTAATCGCCATTCAGATGTAGGCTTATTTACTACGTCCATTAAAGGACAGGTGGTAGGCACGTTTACCAACCACAGTAATTACATTTGTGCAGATAGTCAAACATGCAATGAACATGTTACGGATATGAACAGAACACTGGAATTTTTCGAGCGTATAACTCAAAAATAAATGAACGAAGGCAGAAATGTTGTGCAAGCAACATTTCTGCCTTTAAACTTTATTTAAAAGGTCAATTTTAGGGTATAGAGAAATGTTATCGGTTGGGATTACGATCAATAAATTTCTCTATTTCATCCGCTAATCCGTAGACAAGATGGAAATAGTGTTTTTCCGTCATGACACCCTTTTTTCGCCATTTTTGCATTTCTTCTTAATGAAATTGATAAAAATAGCCTTCTACATCTCTTCTAGCAATTCCTTTTTTCTCCGCCATCTCTGCAATAGAAAGACTTTTCCCCCACTCTTGGTCGTATTCCTGCACTGTCATGCCCCAAAATTTACTTATAGCTTCATAATCATATTTGACATGGTATACAAGAATACCTTCCTTATTTTCTTCAGCATATACGGTTGTAAAAAATAAGAAAACTACGATAAATAAAAGCATATACACTTTATTGCCATTTTTCATTTTGGAACCCCCATACTTTTTGAGGTTAATGTTTGTGGTTCTCGTCATTACTATATGAATGAAAACGTGGAAGTCATGAAGCTTTTATGCCAAGGAATGCTGTAATACCAGGTCTTGTCGTTAGTTATGTAATACAAAATGGAGCATGATACTATTCACGCAAATTTTCAATTCTACGTTCTTATCCATCGATAACGCTTGTCTAAAACCAATTAAGTCCTTTTCCTCTACATGAATCATTTTCGCGACACTATCCGTGGAAAACATGTATTCCTTGATGAGATCATTCAAAAGCAATGCGGCTCTTTCCCTTGCATCAAAGCCTTCAAAGCCAGCACATAACATAGCTATTTTTCGTTCAATCTTATCCAGCTGCTCCGTCGTAATGCTTCCCTTGTTATTCAATAAACTATCTAGCTCCTTCATTGGTAAATCAAATATTTTTGCAAGTTGCTGATGATTGAAACTAAATTTTTCAGCCACTTCTTGAATTTGCTGTTTCAGATAATCGTATCGGGAAATATTCGTGACAAAAGATACTTCTGCCCTATCCTTCCATTTTTTCACAGTCATAACCCTCTTTTCACAATTAATTATTCAAAATGAAACTATATTAAAAATCAGGACGCCATAAAAGTGGCAGTATTAATAAAAAAAACGGAAATCATAATGAAAGTGGTAGTGCTTTTAGGGGATAAAGACTTAATAACCCTCCCTAGAATTTTAGCCAACGAATTCAAAAGAAAAAACCAACTTTATGATAAAAAGCTGGTCTAGTCATTCAATCATTTATTGTGCCTTGCTGTTTTTCATCTTCATATAGAGCCAGAAAAGATTGGCTATTTCTTCAGCTTCATATTTATAAATTGTTTCAGCAAAAGAAGCACGAAATGGCTGTAACATGATCTCTAAAACACTCATGCGGGGTGTTTCTCTCTTCATTTCATCCAAAAGCAAGCTAGAAAGTTCGAGTGATTTTTGTGGAAGTTCGATTGTCGAGATTTTTTTACAAAATTTCTCTAATTTCTCTTGTATTTGTTCACTGGTGATGGACTTATAGGCTAAATCCTTTTCTAACAAAAACATTTCCTGTGGTTCTAATAAAATTTCTCCACTCTTAATCATTTCTGGGAGAAAACTTTCTACATATTTCAATGACCGAGTAACCACTTTTTTTAGATCTATCGTCATATTAGTAGCCAAATTCCAATAAAAAGATAAATATTGGAATGTGCCAAAAAAGACGACCGCACACTCATAATAATAGTGCTTTCCTTCTTCTCCATAAATATCATAGAATCTGTTTTTTAACCAGGTAATTTCATGAAAGCGATGTTCCGCAAGAATTTCTTGCAACTCTTCATCATGCAAAAAGGAGATTTCTCGAAATAAAGGCATTAAATTATATTTTTCTTTAATTTTTAATGTGGCGATTAATTGTTCAATTAAAACGTCAACATCATCTTTTTTCTTACCAACTAAAATTTCCTCTTTTAAAACATTTCGTTCTTGGCGATTTTGCTCTAATACGGCTTTCAGGCATTCGTTTTTAGATGAAAAATAATTATAAAATGTACCTTTCGAAATATTTGCCTTATCTAAAATATCCTGAACCGATGTATGCTGATACCCTTTTTCAGTAAATAATTGTAATGTTGATTCGATAACGATTTGTTTACGATCTTTCATACATTTCTCCAATCTCTAAACACAATAACGAACTGACTACAATTATACTAGGAAAACTAGATTTCTTAAACTATGTAAATTTGATGCAAGAGTCCTCATTCTGTAGTGCCAGTCCAAATCGGTTAGGTTTTTCTAAAATGTATGGATAGTAAAAAGCCTTCTGCACAGACTACTTTTCAGGAGGTGATATTTAATGGCGAATAATAACAACAACCAAAATTTCAACTCAAAAATTCCTAATGCAGCTCCAAACGCAATGAATTCAATGAATGTTGAATTCGGGAATGAGACTGATGTTAATCAAATCAGACAGCAAATTCAACAAGCTGAGGCTAAAAAGCAACAGGCTTCTGGTTCTATGAACGCAATGAAATCAATGAATGTTGAATTTGGGAATGAAACTGATGTTAATCAAATCAGACAACAAATTCAACAAGCTGAAGCTAAAAAGCAACAGGCTTCTGGTTCTATGAACGCAATGAAGTCAACGAACGTTGAATTTGGGAATGAAACTGATGTTAACCAAATCAGACAACAAATTCAACAAGCTGAAGCTAACAAAAAATTTGCTTCTGGTAAATTTGCAAACGAAAATAATTCAAAATAGCTTTCATTCAACATCCGCAGCCGGCATCCTTGCCGGTTTTTTGTTTCTCGGAAAATTTTAGTTGATTTCTTCAAGATAAAATTCTCGCTTTAGATGTTGATTCAAGTAAACCGAATTTACATACATCTACAATGATTCGATTGAAGTTATATCAATTTGTTTTTTTAAAAAAATTTTTTGCTTCTTCTATTTGCTCCTTTGGTAGCGTCCGCAGTAATTCTTCTTCTAACCATGCTATTGTTTTGCTTCTTAAATAATTACGCATGTGTTCTTCCGCTTCCAGCATGACACTATTGATCGTACAGTTCGTTTGACTTGAACAAGATTCACACTTTTGTTTTTTATTTTGATAAGCAAAATTCGCTTTAATATTCTTACACTGAAATATCGGCTCCTCACCTTCAACAGCTCGCACAACATCCCAAAATGTAATATCCTCAGGCTTTCTATTGAGTCGATAACCCCCTTTTACGCCAGATACCGAGCTAACGATGCCTTCCTTGGACAATTTCCCTAAAACTTTTGAAAGATAGGTCTCCGATAATCCTTGAAATTCTGATAAATCCTTTATTCCTATACTTTCATTTTTTGGTACATCAATTAAATAAACAAGACTGTGTAGGGCATATTCAACCATCACACTATATTTCATTATTCCACCCTCTTAAAACATTTTGCTTACCATGATAGTAACACATTTTAGCCATACATAAATGAATCAGTTTGACAAACGAAAATGAAAAGCGTATATTGTAGACAAATTTAATCAACGATTAAACTAATCGGCGATTAGTAACAACTTTATTTAACTGGAGGATTTTTATGCGTAAACTACTTGTGGTAAATGCACACCCTGAAGTGGAATCCAAGACATCTTTGAGCCTTCAAGTATTGGACCATTTTCTAGGGACATACAAAGAAAATAAACAGAATGATGAAGTAATTGAGCAAATTAATCTATATGAAGATGTTGTTCCGATGATAGATAAAGTTGTTTTAAGTGGCTGGGAACATTCTCGAAATGGAGATCCTTTGACACACGGAGAAAATGAAGTTTTGAAACGCATGAATGAAATTTTAGTTCAATTTAAAAGTGCAAATAAATACCTAATCGTGATGCCTTTGCATAATTTTAATATTCCTTCAAAGCTAAAGGATTATATGGATAACATTCTAATTGCGCGAGAAACATTCAAATATACGGAAAATGGTTCTGTGGGCTTATTAAATGATGGAAGGAGCATGATACTCATACAGGCAAGTGGTTCAATCTATACAAATGACGATTGGTATACCGAAGTGGAGTATTCTTACAAATACCTTAAATCAATGTTTGCCTTTCTTGGAATAGAAGATTTTAAAATTCTTCGTGTCCAAGGATCAGCCTTATTGAATACAGAAGATGTCTTGCAAAATGCACTTTATCAAGCGGATCAATTATCAGTTGAATTAGCTAATAAATAATGGAGGAAATCACAATGACACAACGTATGAATTATTATGAAGTTGCACCAGATGCTATGAAGATAATGATGGAAATGGAAAAATACACTAAAAAAAGTAGTATTGAGAGAAAGCTTCGTGAGCTCATTAAAATTAGAGCTTCTCAAATTAATGGTTGTGCCTATTGCATCAACATGCACACTGCTGATGCTAAGAAAATGGGAGAGACTGAACAGCGTTTATACTGCATTAGCGCTTGGAGAGAATGTACTTTTTATTCAGATGCTGAAAAAGTAGCATTAGAATTAACGGAACAAATTACGCTTATTCCAGATAAACGCGTTCCTGATGAATTATATGAACGTGTTCGCAAGCATTTTGATGAAAAGGCTTATGTCGATTTAGTTATCTTGATTAATCAAATTAACAGTTGGAATCGAATTTCTATTGCTATGGGCAATGTTGCGGAATAATAAATGGCTGCCTTAACAGGTAGCTATTTTTCTTATAGTAGTTTGATATTAATTGGAGTCGTACTTTCATTTGTCAGTCCCCCCTATCTCCCTTTAACAAAATGTAACTTTAGGAAATAAAAAAATTTCCCGGGTAAGCGCAAGAAAAGACAAATTCAACCCCACATTCCTCCATCAAGCGACTGATTTCTTCATTTTCCTTGCCTTTTGAAAATACTGGCAGAAGGCATTTTGGGATAGTTTCCCTGTTCAATAATTATTTCCTGTTGAGTAGAACCATCTTGAATACCTTCAATACCAAATAATCCGTGATATTCCCATCATCTCAAAATTTCGGGGTACATGCTTTCCCTTACCTCTCAGTATTGTGTTTTCACACAAACTCCTTACAATAGTCTTTTCTTTAAATATTAAAAAGCCACACCTTGTTAGATGTGACTCTCTGAATTAATTACTTGACGTAGTAAACTCTACAGGAAATATCTCAAGTGAGAATATACGCTTACAGGGAGGTACATTAATTTTAAGTCCTGAATTGCAGAAATGTTACTAGCTGAAATACCAATGCATATCAAATAAATATCCCAGATGGAGTTACTACTGTACAAAAAACTCAGACAAAAATGGTTGGAGTTTTATTGTGTATGTGAATCCTTTAATTTCATTACTTTCACTTGAACAAAACAAAAATGTACATCAAATGCCATAAGCTAAATACTATTATTTTATGTCAACAATTATTCTCGCTACTCTATATTCACCTTCTATCTCTATCGCCATATTGCTATCAATATCATTCGTAATTTCCACTTCCCTTATTTTATATATATTTGTTCCGATATTTAGTCTGTAACCCTCTTCGTGTTTTGTAGGTAAATCTGTTGTTTGTTCTTTTATTTCTCCGATTTTTTCTTCTATTTCATCATTTGGGATAGGTTCATTAGTAACAATATAATTATGACCATTCCAATTAAATACAGGGAAAGAAATATTGTCTTGATTTCTTTCATTGCACCCTGTTAACAGAAGAAAAGTAACTAAAAATAATAAAATTGGTCTTTTTATCATATTTGTTCCTCCATCAAAAAAGATGATGGTATTAACCACATTTCTTTTGAATCTTTTTATTTTTTAGTATTTTCATATTACCCTATCTACACCAAAAACAGCTGACGATTCCATCTACTATAATCTGCATGAATATGATAACCAGCAGAAGCAGATTGGGCTGCACTTACTGATTCAAAGCCATATGATACACTTACTCCAAATGAAACAGCTTTTGTTACACTAAAATAGTATCACTATTTACAACCCTTTCACCGAATCAATATATGTTAGGGCTATCATTTATCATTCAAACCTGTTAAATGAAAGAAACATTGAATATTACCCCTATCCCAAATATTGGGTTTATGATAACATATATCTGAATCTTTTAACTTTGGAAAATATGAAAGGAAGTGTAATAACCAGAGATGAAAAAGATATTGAAACCTTTGATTAGTGGTATTGTCATTGGTGCCCTCTCTCTAACTATAAATATAGATAAAAATGTATTAGCTAATGATATTGCAAATACATGTAAGTATGATTCGGCATCGAAGGTCAACCCTGATTATTCAACAATGAACTGTTTGTTAACCGAAACAGCACTGAGTTATAATGTTCCTCCTGAAATTGTGAAGGCAATAGCGGAAGGTGAAAGTGGAAATTGGCGTCATTTCGATATGAATGGTAAAGCGATTGTGACAGCTGATAATGGAATTGGCATTATGCAAATTACAAATCAAGCTGGCTACAATCAAGATAGACTAAAAAGCGATATTGTCTATAATATTCGAGCTGGTGTTGAGACTCTGGATGATATGTTTAAGCGGAAGGATTTGCCTAGCATCAACGGAGGGGAAAAAGATGTATTAGAACATTGGTACTTCGCTATCATGGCTTATAACGGTACTAAGCCAGTAAATAGTCCTTTTGTCCAAGCGACTGGTAAAAGAAATGTAAATGCCTATCAAGAAAGAATTCTCCAAATTATTGAGAAATTAGAATTAATAGACTTAACAGAGCTGCCTTTTAAACGCGAACATTTTCAATATGACTCTAACAGCAGGGAAAATATTAAATTTTCAGCGATGAACTATGATTTTGATTTACCATTAACAAAATCAAAGTACTTTTTTAAAACAAATCAAAAAGTTAGTGCAACAACTAATGTAACAGTTAGAACAAGACCTACTACGGATAGTCCTTCTATGGGTACTTTACGTAAAGGCGAAATTGTTACCATTACGGGCCCTTTTGAATATGAAGCAGTATCAACGAAGAAAAACCATTTTGTTTGGTATCCTGTGAAAAGAAATGATGGGACAGAGGGTTATGTAGCATCAAGTTATTTAAACTACTCAGCTTCAACGCCAACACCTACAACTCCAGTAGGTAGTATAAATATATCAAAGTTCGCTGATTACAAGGCAGACCAGTACTGGGCAGAGGATTTTCAATGGGCAGTCAACAAAGGTCTTATCAGCGGTTATCAAAACGTATACAACCCTGCCACAAAGAAATACGAAAACTTACTGAAACCAAACACAAATTTAACAGAAAATCAGATGTTATCTGTACTTTTCCGTTACTTTAAGTCAGATGAATTAGCTTCAACAAAACCTAGTTCTTCATGGAGTGCAGATGTAAACTATCAACTAGCGAGTAAGTATGCTCTACCAACGCTTGGTGGTAATTCAGCATCTAAACAGGTATATGCAGTCAAAGATATCACACGTGGTAATTTTGCTCGTATCCTAGCATCTATGCATTATGGAAAAACAGTATCTCAGCCAGAAGCCATCCATTTTCTACGTGAATTCGACTTAACAACTACTAAAACGGATGCAGAGTTTAAACCAAATGATTCTCTCACAAGAGCGCACGCAGTGGCATTCTTCCACCGTTATGAGCAAATATTCAATAAATAAATTGCTATATAAGTGAAAAGGTGACTATAAAAGTCACCTTTCTTTTATATGGTTGTCTAAATGGTGCTATAAAGCCCTATGTGGATTACGGGAGAGGCTGTGAAAGCATAACAAAGGGACTTGCATATAGGGTAATCAATCATAAACACAATTCCTATTCATATCGAAGGAAAGTACCCGTTAGCTTATGGATATTGTTTCACATACTCCATGAAAGCCGTCCTTTTTATAGAGAAACGGCTCTTTAGAATTATTTATTTCTTCAAACGATTTAATTTCTCAGAAACATTAAATCTTCTCATTTCATCTTCTCATTACTATGATGGATCAATAATTTTTCTACTTGAGTCTTTAGTGCTTGGTTGGCATAGCGAAGCACGACATCATTGCCAGCAGTTGCTATTTGTACATCACTAAAATATTCATCTACATTAGTCCATCCTATGACCCGTATCTTTTGCTAAACCAACTGTCTTTTGAGATCGAAATACTCTTGGCGTAAATCTTTTAAAAGGGCATCCATTTGGGGAAGAAATACAACTTTAATTTTTTAAATTGTTCCGTTTTTTGATAATCAATCTGTACGGACTTCACTGCTAGTTCAATTAGTAAGTATTGGTGTAACAACTGTTGTTGATCAGGTTTAATCATAATAATCAGCTTCTAATTGAGCTGACTGTATGTTTTGAATAGGAATTCGTTTTGTTTTAAGTAGTGTATCAAGTATGAGTTCATAAGTATTAAAATTATCTTTCATTACTGGAGACGCAGCTTGCACCACCTACCTGGTTGACTAAAATTGCCGACAACTGCGATTGGATCTTTCAGTATATCCAACCCCTCTAACATAGCGGTACAGCTGGCATCGAAGCTTTTCATATCGATACAAATGATTGGTCGATTTGGCATATTCTCGTAGTTTATATAACGCCACGCTCCTTGTAAAAAACTGGAACACCAGCAAGAACACTACTTATTAAAAATGTACGCTTTGTTTGTCTCATGAAACAGAATGCTTGAAATGAATCACCAACGATTTTAAAAATTTTTACTCGCCTTTTTGTTACAGACCCAATTTTAGATACATACATCATGTTTACTAATTGATTACGCTGCATAGCTTTAATCAGTTGCTCTCTCATCACAGTTCCTCCTAATATGTGAAATGTTCCTCATTTATAATCTATAAAAGAACACTTGTTTGTATACGAATCGGAGCAAACATTCGTATTTTGACAAGATAAAATTTCTGGAAATAGAAAATGCCCAGGCTCAAAAATAAATGAGTTCCTGGGCTATTTTCTCAAAATGCGATTTGTTTTAAGAACTTATGTAGCTCTATAAATAGATGTTTGCATCTTCTGTGGGAATAACAAATTACAGAATTGTTGCACAGTTAAAAAATATTAAAATCATAAGATATATAAGTACCATCCTTGAAATGTGCATGAACGACAGCTGTTCCACGCTTAAGTGGTTTAAGCGAGTTATTAGGAGTTAAAGTAACTACATCAAAACCCGAAATAATTTCTATATTATCAGCACCAAAAGTATACATTTGAGCTATTGATAAAGTTTTGTAAAATGAACCCCCAAATTTATCATTTGGTAAATTACAATTTGGACTTGCAGCAGATGCTTGTTGTGTAGTTGTTAATGGTAACGCAAACGCTGATAAAGCTAATGCAGAAGCTAAAACTATTTTTTTAATTTTTTTCATATATAATCACCTTTCTTTATTTGTAATTAACATAAATTGCTATAGCAAAATACCCTCGAGTAACTATTATCCTACCATTCCTGAAAATAATAATTCAATTGAATAATTACGCCATTTTTTGGCGTTCACTCCGTCATTTTTTGGCGGTGCTCAATTAATTATTTTGAAAGTACGCCAAATCACGCCACTTATACTGTCATTATTTGGCGCATTTTTTATTATTTTATATAACAAAAGTAACATTTTTAGTTAAATTCACACTAAAATCCTTGACACCTTCATTTAGTTCATTTCTTATAATCCTCTAATAATTTTCGCAGAATTGTCACTTTTATTACTATGTATTAAAACCAGCTCGACTAAATAGCTTTGCTGATCTTATAGTTTTTAGTATGCTCGTTGCGCAATGATGATCTTCAATCCTTCAAAATTATCACTTGTCATAGTACCTGAATCAAATTTATCAAGCAACGACTTATCGATTTCCCCTTTATCTACAGTCTGTTTGATGTAGTCGCGTACTGCATTTTCAGTTGCTGGATTTGTAAATCTCAATGTTTTATCATCATCTTCTTTAGGTATAGCCCAATTTTAGAATCTCAAAGTGTGGAGCATCAAAATTTCCTGCCTGCCAGTAACCACCCCATTCAATACCTAGTAAGAAGCAACATTCAGAAATTAAATTGAGTAAGCAAAGTGGTAACATCGAGGAAAAGTTAAAAAAATACAGATAAGTAAAAGAACCATGCTATTGAATTACGTAATACTCCGATATAACTGTAAAGGAGATATGTACAATTACAGGAATTAGTCAGGCGGCATTTTATCTTAGGCTAAAGGAAATGGAAAAAGATAATGTATAACAAGTTTAATGTGTTTAATTATTTTGCAACCGATTTACCTCCTCATTCGACTTTATTGTGTAACGGAGAGGAGAAGCAAAATGGATATAGCAAAATTAGTAAAAAAAGCAAAAAAGGGTGATGATGAATCATTTGAACAACTGATAGGTTCTGTTCGACAAAAGCTGTACCGAACAGCCTATGCGTATGTTAGAAATGAACAAGATGCTCTTGATGTCTATCAAGAAACTATTTATACAGCTTATATTTCAATAAAGACATTAAAAAACCCTGAAAGTTTTTCAAGTTGGATTACAAAAATTCTAGTTTTTAAATCGATTGATTTTATTCGGAAAGAATCCCACCATTTTACTACAGATAATGAGGAAATCTTTACTGAATTAATCGCTTCTGAAAATGTTGATTTTATTATGCATTCGATGGATTTATCAGAAGCCTTTAAATTCTTAAATCCAACTGTTAAGACCATTATTTTGTTGAGGTACTATCATGATCTGTCTATCAAGGAAATATCCACCATAATGAATTATCCAGAAGGAACCGTGAAATCACACTTAAATAGAGCGAAAAAAGAGCTAAGACCCATTTTAAAGGAGGGCTATCTTTATGAATAAAGGCAAATTCAATCAATCTATCAACAACATAAATGTACCTATTGAAAAGCTAATGGCAAGGGAGAAGACGGCTATCTTTCAAGGCAAGAAAAAAAGAAAAGTAAGAACCTCAAAACGGTCAATATTGGTTGCGTGTGGGTTATGTATTACTTTGCTTGGTTCTGGATTTGTTTCAACAGGCATGGCAGAAGCATTATCAAATATCCCCCTAATTGGTCCAATTTATAAGGACTTTAGAGACATTGCCTCAGATAAAATTGAACACGATCAACTTACGACAATAATTGATAAACAAGATAGTAAAAATGGCTTAACAATGACTGTAAAAGAAGCAGCTTATGATGGTAGCCGGTTAATCGTAACATTAGTTTACACAGGAGAAAAAGAACTTTCGATGAAAGAAGAAGTTGTTGGCTTTAATTATATAACAATTAATGGACAACCAGTTAAACCAGCGATTAGTTCAACAGGGCAAGTTGACATAAACTCGAAAACAATAATAGAACATCATCAATTTACTTTTTCTAATTATAATGAATATGGAGATAAAATTGAGATTGCGGTGCATGGCGAAGATTTATTTGGCTATGAGGGCAAGTTGAGGGTGGCTTTCCCACTTGAAAAAATTAAAGGTGATGTATTTGAGTTTTATCCAGAAGTTACAACTGAAACTGTCGATGAAGTTTATACATTAACGGCCGACAAAGTAACATTTTCACCTCTATCAACAAGAATAGACCTAACAATTGATTATCCTACTGAAATGGATGAAAACGATAGTTGGCCATGGTTTGATTTCTCTGTAGTCGATGATAATGGTCATGTATATGATAAACTGAAACTACAAGCAGGTATGGCTGGGAACTATGGTCATCATATGGTACTGACTTTGCCTCCAATGGATACGATACCAAAATCATTAACACTCAAGCCCAGTCATACAAATCGAGAAGGTTTTAGCGAAGAAATAAAGGAACTAGAATTGGTCGTTCCTTTAAATAAAAGTAAATAAGGATACAAGCTGTAGCGTGTGCAAACGCTATGGCTTTTATTCACTTGAAAAATCAATTTATTAAATGATATTAGAATAAAATATTTTTTAAAAATATTTTTAAAAAATGAGTAAAATTGTTCATTCAAAACATAATCTAACGATGAATAAAGGATTATTGAAATCGAGCAATTTGTCTCATTTAATTAAATTTATGGAGGAATAAAAGTGTATGCAAAGTTAATTAATCGGATTTTCAGTAGTTAACCCGGTGTCTAAGATGCCAGAAGATAAGCCTTTTACATACAATGGAACTACTTATGTTCCTTTACGCTATATATACTCCGTAGACGACTTATAAAGTTTATGCACATTCATTCGAAAAAGATGAGGTACACGCATCTAATCTCATGGATGAAATCATCAACTTTAGGTTCATTTGAAAAATCTAAGCAAAAAAATGAAGAATTTGGGATACATTTTGAGGTACATGCTTTTCCCTACCTCCCCCTCTCTCTATTTTGTTAAAAATCAACAACTTAATGAAATACAACAAACACTTATATATCAACGTTTTACAATAAAAAAACACCCGTATTCAATACGAGTGTTTCGGGTATTCTATGACAACCACTTAGGTGGTGTGTTTTTTTCCCAATAGATATCGCCAAGGTTGTTGTGTGCCATGAAGTTGTCCTCGACACTGTGGTAATGGAAGTTGTAGTAGTAGCCTTCCTGCGGTCTTTTTTCTGTGCGCACATGGAAGCGAATTAAATCTGTGCCAGTTTCATTGTTGATGACATTGAAAATTTTCTCACCGTAATTACCGCTTGGCCTTTCAGAGATGGTTAAAGATGCAGCAGTTTGATCATCAAGATTAGCCACTGTCATTGCAATGGCTTCCTCCATTTTCGGGAAGATGATGCTGTCGAATTCATTGCTAATTTTTGGACCAATTTTTGTGCCAAATTTTATGTACGATTGTTCTCTAGCTGCATCTACGAGTAAGGCATTATAATCAATTGCTTCCTCTTGTATTTGTAGCTGCTCGTCACTGCTATCATCATGCTCAGCAGCTAAAGCAGTGCTTGTCCCAGATGAGGGGCCGATGGATGCACGGTTCGAAGGATTTTGATCAAATGCTTCCCAAATCTCATGTGTAGGCGTTATTAAACCAAATGTTAAAAACGCAACCATGATGACTATACTTTTCTTAACCCACGTTTTCATTTATTGTCACCTACTCTTTATGTACAAATTGGTAATTCTCCTATTATTATATACGTTCTCGCCATTAAAAGGTTTCATATTTCTATAATTCATTGTACAATATTTATGAATAATGTGTCGTTTTTTTAAAGGAGGTACAAAGCATGAGCATCGCAATGGGTATTGGTCTTTTATTAATGTTAGGTTACTTATCATCTTTATGTTTCACGGACTAATTTTTATATTTTGTAATATGTACCCTACAAAGCCCTAAAAGCCTGTTATATGCAGCTTTTGGGGTTTTTCATTTTTCTTTACATTGCATAGTAACGCAAAATAATGCACAGTTGTGGCTCGTTTTGGGACTATGTTGGGGCTTGTTGGGGCTAATATAATATTAATAATTCTGGGCAGCGTGTAAGCAATTTTCAATTTTGGTATTAACTCAATTTTCCGAAAAATTTGCTAATCTAAAATTTTATAATTTCGGTGAAGTTAAGCAAATAAAGTTATTTGTATTTATTAATAAATCAAATAACCCTATTGCATGGTGCTACCATTCATAAAATGTATTGAGATACGATTTTAAAAGCTAGTATATTAAACTATGATGGTGAACCAAAAATTACTTTTCATGATTTACGTCATACCCATGCAACAATTTTATTAACAGCGACCAGAACTTAAAAGCTATTGCTCAGCGCTTAGAGAATACACCAGCAATGATTTATGAAATTTACGGCCATGTAATGAAAGAATTAGAAGAACAATCAGTGGAGGTTTTCAGTAGAAGTTTGGAATGCGGAACTGGTGTTGCTTTGAAATAAAGTTTGAGCAAAAATACTCTGAAACCCCTTATTTTACGTTAAAGTAAGAAGAATCCCTTTTGAAAAAAGATTAATCAAAAGGGATTTTTCTTTAGCAGTTTTAAGTTAGGTTGTTATAAAAAAGTTTGATATTTTCTACCTGTTTTGCTCAACAATATTGCCCGATTGGTAAATATCAAGCCTTTTACTTAGCTGATCATTAAAAACCAGCCCTCTTATGTGCCACTTTTTATATCAAAAATTATCAGTTGAATAATTAACTATTACGCATACAGTCCCATTGGTTTTCGCACCTCAGAGTGTTCAGAAAGAGCTACTTTTTTGTTAATCTTTTAACACTAATTAATAGCTACACATTTCACAAAAGCCGATGCGTGTTGGCACACTCGGCTTTATTTGTTTTCTGTATCTTATCAATCCTTCTTTTTCTAGTTCTGATAGTACTCTAAAGCTTTTACAGTTTGCTCGCGATATCCTCCACCATCATAAAAAAAGAACAATGTTCCCTCCCTGTACTCCTTTTAATACAGTATCAACAATTTTATTTACACATGGGTTTTTCCAATCTAATGTGGTGCCAAGACCACATCACTACTTTATAACCCTCTTTTACAACTGCTTTTATCATCGCATCTGTATACTGTCCCTCAACATCAGTTATATTTTAAATAAAATTACTTTCTGCCTATGCTGTTTTACAATTGGGTACTTAAATAATAACTGAGTTTCATTAATAGAAATACTCACTTATTCCATTTGTGAATATTGGAAGGGATTTAGTCACTAGCTCTTCTGCTGAAATAGGTCTTCCATTATTATTCCACGTGTATGTTGCTCCGTAGATCCCCCAACTTAGTATAGTAGATAGGGTTGCTACAAATTGTTTATCTCCAATTAAAATGGTATTTTTAGTTTCTTTTAACACAAGATCAGCTATTAGCTTCTGTAACTCTTCTTTAATTTTACTTTCTATAATTGTTCCTAAAGAATTATAACCTTTATGGCATAAGTCGCTTAACTCTTTATGGTGATCACACATAGCTAGGAAAATGTTTGCAAGGACTTCCTCATTGAATCCACTGTGATTATTAATTCTTTTTTTTAATTTGTCTGTAAAAGTATTGGTGATTGTAGAATGTAACAACTCAAATTTATCTTCAAAGTGCGCATAAAATGTAGCGCGGTTAATAGTAGCTTTTTCAGCGATATCGCGTACCGTTATTTGGTTGAAGTCTTTTTCGCTAGTTAATGAAATAAATGCGTCTACTATCAATTGTCTTGTGCGAAGTATTCTCGGATCATTTTTTTCCATATCGTTTTTCTTCTCCTTATTGGGCTACATAATGATGTTTAAAAACGACAATATTACAGAAGTGTTGTGTAAACAACTTATTAGCCATTTTGGTGGTTGTTAATACTTCTATTTCATAATATCATAACTTAAACAACCAGTGTTGCCTAAATTACAAGTGTTGTTTTTCAAACCCAAAATGGTTCTGTTTTGTTTAAATCGCAGACGGAATAAATAATACATTAATCAATTTAGGCGAGAAAACTTTAAAAATAAGGAGGTTCAAAAGATGAAAGTAGAGATTTGGTCAGATTTTGTATGCCCGTTTTGTTATATGGGCAAACATAACTTTGAAATAGGGTTAGAACAGTTTGAACATAAAGAAATAGTAGAAGTAGTATTTCGTAGTTTTCAATTAGATCCATATGCGAAAAAAAACACAGGTATGGATATCCATCAAGTTTCATCTTCCAAGCATGGTATCCCATATGAAAAAGCAAAAGAAAGGAATAATAAGTTGAAACAGCATGCGAAAAAGGTGGGGTTAGATTATCAATTAGATACAATGATTCCTACGAATTCATATGATGCACTTCGACTTTCGTATTATGCAAAAGAGAATGGGAAGATGGAGGAATATATGGATCGAATTATGAAGGCTCACTTCACGGATTCACTAGATATCGGTGACCCATCAACACTTGCCCAACTTGCAAATGAGTTAGGTCTTAATGCCAACGAAACTTTGAATGTTTTAGCAAATGATAAATATAGCGAGAAAATTGCAGCTGATAAAGCCGAAGGAATAAAAATTGGGGTTCAAGGCGTTCCCCTTTTCGTGGTGGATAACAAATATGCCATCTCAGGTGCGCAATCTAACCAAGTATTTTTAGAAACATTACAACAGGTTTGGAAAGAAGATTACGCGAATAATAAAGCTGAAGAGCAATTAGAGCCATCACTTGATAATTATTGTTCAGATGGAACATGTTCAAAATAAAGTTAAGAATAAAATCATTTTTATTTTGCTAAAGATCAAAAGGCGATCACATAAGGTAGTATTCAATAATGATAAAAATTTTTTGAAAAATTTGGAACTATGGAGGAATAAAACTATGAAAAATATTGTAATTGTTGGTGCAGGACCTGGATTAGGAATGTCTATTGCTAAAAAATTCGGACAAAATGGATTTCGTGTGGCGCTTATTGCCCGAAATGAAGAAAAGTTAAACCAACTGGTTAATGAATTAGAAGTAATAGGAGTTGAAGCAGTAGCATATCAAGCAGATATATTAAATAAAGCAGAAATTGGTTTAGCATTTGCAAAGATCAAAGAAAATTACGGATTTATTGATGTGCTTGAATATAGCCCTACTCCGAGTATCGATACAGTAGCAAATGCTTTGGAAGTAACGGAAGAAAATGCATTTTACCAATTTCAATTCAATGTTATGGGTGCAATATCAAGTATTCGAGAAGTCCTTCCAGATATGTTGGATAAACAAGAAGGTGCTTTGTTATTTACGACGGGTGCTGCCGCAATGAATCCAGTACCAATGATGGGTAATGTCGGAATTGCTGTTTCTGGCCTTCGAAATTATATATTAAATTTGAGCAATGAATTAAGGGACAAGGGTATTTATGCTGGGCATGTTTCGATTGGTATCTGGATGCAGCCAAATTCAGGAGTACAAGACAAAATCGCTGACATTTGGTATGACATGTATACCAAAAGAGATCGAGTTGAAGAATTAGTTACTGATGATTATGTGTCATAAAAGAGCCTTTAAGAATAAATTGACACGAATTTTGGTATAGAAATTAGATGCATTTTATTTAGGAACATAATACGCTCGAGGTGGTAGGAAAGGAATGAACATAACTATTTTTGGGGCAAGTGGGGCAATCGGTCATCTCCTAATGGAAATTGCATTAGACAACGGAGATCTTGTTACTGCTTATGTTAGAAATACTAAGAAGATCAAGATAAATCATTCGAATTTACGGCTTGTAAGAGGGGAACTCTCGGACACACCAGCCATTGAAACTGCAGTTGCAGAAGCTGATGTTGTAATTAGCACAATGGGGCCCCCGAATGATATATCTCGAAAGCTTAAAGGTACGCCAATTGCCGACGGACATGACCGGATTATCATAGCAATGAAGAAGTTCAACAAAAGGAGATTTATTACTCTAGCAACACCGGCCTTACAATCGAAAGATGATAAGAAAAACTTATCGACAGTTTTGCCAAGAATATTGGCAAAACTCTTCTTACCAAACGGTTATGCTGAAATGAAGAAGATGGAAAGGATTATTAAGCAATCCAACTTAGATTGGACTGTTGTAAGAATTATTAATCCTAATATAAAACACAATGGGCAACTTTATGGTTATTCGATTGGAAATCAATCGGCTAAACTGTCTGTCTCTAGAGAGAATGTAGCAAAATTTATATATTCCACTATTGGACAAGGCACGTTAATAAGAAAAATGCCCATTGTTTATAATAATTAATCTATCTTTTAACGGTAACCTCTTGCGGATATCATACCCGAAGAGGTTACTTTTTATCAAATTTTATTAATGATCCATCTTTATTTTAAATAATCGAACTTTGTTTTAAATAATCAATCTTTTTTATAACTCTACAATATGCAGCTCTTTTTTCTTTATTGAACTAACGAAGCAGTTTAATTCAAATAATCACAAATGAAACTTTAAATGGAAATTAACGACTTATTATGGAAAGAAGGATACTTATGAGGTTAAAATACTATTTCTTTTCAGTAGTAATAGTTTTTTTGTCAGGTTGCTCCAATGCTATTAACAAATCATCAGCAGATTGTTTTTTTGGATACCAATACCACATTTAGTTAACACTTCCATTTGTGAATAATTCCGTTGAATGTAGTCCTCCACAGCCGCTAACTTTAACTCTTTTGAATAGAATTTACATGAAGTCGCTTCTTGTAATCTTTCACGTCCACCTGCCTCAAATTTCATTTTCCATCTATGAAAAGTTTGATGATCTAATGAAAATCTTTCACACAATTCATTTATAGAATAGTGACCTTCTTCGAACAATTGAAGGATATGTAGTTTCAACTCGAGTGAATGTTTGCTTTGCCCCATAAAAAATACTCCCCTTAAATAAACAGATTTTATTTTTTAATCTGTCTACCTATTATATGCTATTCCGCATTTTCTTTAGACAAAGAGAAAAATGCCTAAAACTAATTTTCATAAGGTTTCAAGCACATAAGTAATGTAATAAATGGGTTGAGTGAAAATAATGGAAGAAATTCAATTTTAAATCAGATTTTAGCTATCAATATAGTTTTTTAATCCAATGAGAATTTGTATAAATAACTTGCTAAAGGGAAGACTTTTTAAAGAAAATTATGGAGGTGCGAATTACGTGTTTGAGAAAAAATTAGCACTTCATGAAACCATGGAATTTCATGAAGTCATTAACTTTATGACAACTAGTTTACTTAAATCGAAGCTGAGTCAAGGTGTGGTCTTTGATGATGATTTAAGAGCGTTATTGGACAAAAATGTAAAATTATCTACCCCGGCACTCACTGCTATGGTTAAGCTCTCCTCAAAATCGGAATTGGAATATTAGGAGGACAATTGTATGCAAGACTATTTAGATCCTATAAATTCAGTTGGGATGCCTGAACTAACTGATTCGGGGCTTGCTCTTGAGTTTTTACTTACAACCAAAACGGGTATTCGGAATCTTTCAATTGCCTTAACAGAAACAGCTTCTCCTGCTCTTCATAAAATCTTGAGAACTCAGCTGGATGTCATGGTCGATTTATATTTCGAAATTTCTGAACTGATGGTAAAAAAAGAATGGCTGAAGCCTTATGATCTTGCAGGTCAAAAAGAACTGGATATTAAATCTGCAGAAAATGCGATTAATATTGCCCAGTTGGATTTATTCCCTAAAGATATGAATCGAAAAGGAATGTTCCCTACCTCACCGAAAAAATAAACGAAAATGAGGGATTTTTTTAATGAAAGCTGTCACTTTTCAAGGTGTAAAAAATGTTGAGGTTAAAGAAGTACAAGACCCTAAAATAAAAAAAGCCGATGATATTATTGTTCGTTTAACCACAACTGCCATTTGCGGATCAGACTTGCATTTGATTCATGGTATGATTCCGAATCTTGGACAAGATTATGTCATTGGTCATGAACCAATGGGTATTGTAGAAGAAGTTGGAAAAGATGTGACGAAGGTTAAAAAGGGTGACCGGATTGTCATTCCTTTTAATATTGCATGCGGGGAATGCTGGTACTGCAATCATGATCTGGAAAGTCAATGTGATAATGCAAACGATAATGGCGAAATGGGTGCCTACTTTGGTTATTCAGACACAACAGGCGGTTTTCCAGGAGGACAGGCAGAGTTTATGCGGGTGCCCTATGCCAATTTTATCCCTTTCAAAATTCCAGAGAAATCAGAAGTACCTGATGAAAGTCTTGTTCTCCTTGCCGATGCCGCCTCTACTGCTTTTTGGAGTGTAGATAATGCTGGTGTGAAGAAAGGAGATACTGTTATTATTCTTGGCTGCGGACCTGTTGGACTGCTAGCACAAAAATTTGCTTGGTTGAAAGGAGCAGAAAGAGTAATTGCAGTTGACTACATCGGGGATCGTCTGAAACATGCAAAGAAGACAAATAACGTCGAAATCGTTAATTTTGAAGACCATGAAAATTGTGGTGAATACTTGAAAGAGATTACCAAGGGCGGTGCAGACGTTGTCATTGATTGCGTAGGGATGAGCGGAAAAATGACGCCTCTAGAATTTCTTGCAAGTGGGATAAAACTTCAAGGTGGTGCTATGGGAGCCCTTGTCACGGCCAGTCAAGCTGTACGTAAAGGAGGAACAATCCAAATTACCGGTGTATACGGCGGTCGATACAACGCCTTCCCACTCGGAGATATATTCCAACGCAATGTAGCGATTCGTACTGGACAAGCCCCAGTTGTTCATATCATGCCTCATGTCTATAACTTAATGGCTGAAGGAAAAGTGAATGTCGGTGATATCATTACACATGTTCTCCCTCTTGAAAAAGCAAAACATGCATATGAAATATTCGATACAAAGCAAGAAGGTTGCATTAAAGTGGTTTTAAAACCCTAAATAGAAGAGTTTAGGTACTTTTGTCTCTGTATTGCAAAAGTACCTTAAAGTCTTTTACCTGTATCCATTATCTTTAAAGTTTTTCTACATATTTTTGCTTTGTTGTAGAAGTTTAGATTCCCCTGTCCGTTCCCATTCTTCCACTGTCTCATATGCCTCTACTGGAGAATATCCTTTACCTACTAGAACTCCCATAAGAATAAATTCCTGAAGAATGTGTGTTGGATTTACTCCTCTTTGAACATCCTCTAATCCTTCATTTACCAAGAATTCCGTGTACCGCACCCATTCATCTGGAGTCTTGCCAGAAATAACTGTATTTCCATTACTATTATTTTTATCCTTTTCACTAGCCATTGCTACAGCTTTAGTAGGGTGAACGGTTCCAAACGGATGGTTAGGCGGAGCATAGATAGAATAAAGTTTTAGTGGGACACTACCTATATTTGTTAAATTATGCCATGTTCCAGCAGGGATAAAAATAGCAAAATCATCATGGACATTTCTTTTAAAGGTTAAATTATCTTTACTCTTGCCCATTTGAGTTACCCCTTGACCCTGCTCTATACACAAGAATTGATCCACATTAGGATGCATTTCTAATCCAATATCTTCTCCGGGATTTAGACTCATTAATGTTAGCTGTAAATGCTTTCCTGTCCATAAAGCTGTACGATACGTATTGTTTTGCTTTGACGCCTCGTTAATATTAATAACAAATGGGTTAGCTCCATAATCTTTTAACATTATTTCATTAGAAGCATGACCATAAGGGTATGTCCAGTAATTCGGGTATTCCATATAATGATGGATTGATATATTTCCATAATAAGGGATTTGGTGTGGATATCCGTTAGATTGATAATACATTTAATTCATTCCCTTCACAGATTCATCATATTATCATATGCAATTGTTTTAGAAACGTCTTTCATTAAAAATTAGTTTTATGTATATCCAAAAAAACAAGAAATTTTGTCAAAGTAGCAATGATTACTGTTAAAGAAAATTTCCCCATATATCTATTAAATTTTTTAGGTTTTTTGCATTGTTGAAGATTTTAGAATACCCTGTACTTTCTCATTCCTCGACTGTCTCATATGCTTTTTCAAGAGAATAGCCTTCTCAGCCCTCATTATATATGAATGCTTTTTAAAAGTGTTAGGCTAAAAAACAAACATATTGACTAGCTAACCGTATACTAGCTTAGAAAGAGGAATGGAGGCAATCTAATATGCAAAATGGTAGCGGTCCGATGGGAATGAATTTAACTAGTGACACTCATCTAATAGAAGACGTTTCAAGAGCAATTAATTTAGAAGTTCATGCTTATAATTTTTATCAAAGATTAATTCAATTAACTCCCAATGAACAGTTCAGACAGATTATTTTAAGAATACAGCACGATGAAATAAAGCATTATCATTGGTTCACAATGATTTTAAGGATGATGGGTGGACAAGAACCACAAATTACGTTTGGGGAAATACCAAGAGATTTTAAAGAAGGTGTCCAAAAAGCGATTCAAAATGAATTAGAGGCTTCTGCTTATTATCAGGATATTGCATCAAAAGCAACAACTCATTATGTTCAAATGCACTTTATACATGCCTCACATGATGAACAACGACATGCAACTTGGTTACAAAATATATTGATGATGGACAATATGAAAATGAATCATTCAAGTTCAGGAGAAATTCTAGAAGGTTTAAAGGTAGCTGAAAATCCCGCTTTCCCAATAGGAAGTAAAGCTATTATAAATGCTGAACATATGCCTAACATGAAAGGAGCTGAAGCTACAATCATAGGTGCTTATGATACAACTGTGTATATGGTAGATTATATTTCTACTACAGGAGAAATGGTTAAAAATCATAAGTGGTTAGTAGAAAGTGAACTATCACCAAAATAATTCGGTATTATTTTACTGATTGTACAGAAAACTTAATAATTGATAAAAAACCCTCCTCAAAAAGAAGGACTTTAATCAATTATTGAGCCAACTTTCTATACATTTCCGCACATTTGCAACAAATTTTTGCATATTCTTGGCAATATGCATATTGAAATTTTCAACAATGCTATGCACATGATTCACAAATTTCTGTACATATGTTGCAAAATTTGCTTAGTAATAGCACTATTACAAGACATTAACGCCACCGCTTGTAAACAAATCTCTGTACAATCATTTAACCTTTCCAAGCAATTAATAATCAACAACAATATTCAAAATATCTTCAATAGATAATTAGCCAAGAGTCGTAGTCCTCTTGGCTTTTATTATTTATTTTAAAAAAAATATAACTTTATCAATTGTTTGTCGTATACTCTTGGAGCTTTTTACACAAGTTAATTCACATCTTTTAGAGTCTGCCTTTATAAAAAATAGAATGCATATGGAAGAGTTAACAATGATGTTACGCGAACAAGCTATTTTCTCTGTACAAGATGTACAATATGCATTACTTGAGATAGATGGTAAACTCAGTGTTTTACCAAAAACTTCTGAACAGGTTGCGACAAAACAGGGTGTCAAAGCAGATATCTCACAAGCCTACCTACAAACATTTTGGATTTGATAGAACTTATCTCTTTTATTTATCCGTCCATAGAACTTTGTAAAAATATGCAAGTTCAGCTCCTTCAATACCCGGGGGTAGTTCCCCATTTCTGCCTCTACCAGAATATAGTTCGTTTTTAGTAGTGCCTAGCCACGCTGTTAAATAAATAGGTTTATTTTTTTCTAAAGTCATTTTTTCGTCAATTAGTAAGCTGAAAGATGAAGTTGTCATGTTATTCGAATAAAATGTTGTGGCAAGCCCAGAAGGTATACCATTTAACAGTTTTAAAGAATGGTCTTCGTCCCTACTGTCACTTATTCCAAAAGAAATAAGGCTATCATTATATTTTGTTTCGAGTTCACCCCAAGTCTTTAGTAACTCCTCTTTAAACTTCCCATTTTCAAACACTTCCACTGAAAATTGCAAATCATCATCTTCTTTCAAAGTGCCATTCAACTTGAAAAAATTAATTTGCTCTACACCTGTTTTACTGATGAGTAAGGTTTCTTTTTCACTCATGTTGTAGGGCTCAATGGTTATTTTAGTATCTGATGGGGATTTTTCCTTTTCAACTCCTGCACATCCAATTAAAAACAACAAGGTGAACATTATTAACAAGCTGTAACCTGTAAAGTACCGCATTTTCGCCCTCCCATTTACGAGTGTTTCATTAAATTATTTCAAATTATACCCATTTTTGCAATAAGCATTACTACCTTCAATGGCCCTATAGCAAATAAACAACCACTCTCTACATGAGTGTTTTAATTGAAATTAAAGTTGTCCTGTCCTAGCTTTCGCTTAGCTGAGCGTATATCGATGGTAGGTAATAGCTCGAAGAATATTTCCATCAAAAATTATATCATTTAATCTTTTTAACTCATTGAACAATAATACTTTTTCTAACAGTTACAGATGCATCATGCATTTATTTAAAAAGAACAGTATCCAAATACCTTTGCTGTTGCTTTGGCTTCTGCTTATATCTTTGATAAAGCTCCTGATGTGTAGGATAGGGTGACAAGTTTACATTAAGTTTTTATGATTAAATAAAAATAAAAACATCTTACGCATTCTGTAGGGATTCCTTTAAAAAAATAAACTAATAAGTGCTAAAATAGCAGGTCCACCTTGTTTTAATAGAATCGATTTAGAGCTTGTTAAGCTACCATACAAAGCGACAATAATTACAAAGATTAAAAAAATGGCGACCATTTCCGTTTGCTGATGTGACAAAAATAATCCATACAATAAGGCGATCGCAATCAGACCATTATAAACGCCTTGATTTTTGAAAAGAACTTGAACATTTCCATTTTCTAACGCTACTTCAGACAGATTAAATGTTCTTGCTGTTCTTTTAGAAGTAGTAGCAAACGTTTCTAAATACATAATATACAAATGCTCAGCTGCTACGACTAAGCTTAAAATAAAAGTTAATGAAGACATCCTATTCACTCCTAAAAAATCTTTAAAAAAGCAATGTCCTCACGTGTATCAAGGACATTGCTTGAAATTATTTATTAAAGCGAACAATGCGGTCTATTGGTAGGCGTGAAGAACCATATGCTGGGGCTGCCGCTTCACCAATGGCTAATAATAAAATAGGAATTTCATTTGCTGGTAATTCCATGTATTCAGCGAATTTTGCTTTATCAAACCCACCCATCGGAACGGTATCATAGCCCATTTCCTTCGCTAATAGCATGATTTGCATCGATACTAAGCCAGCATCAAAATGTACGATATTTTCTAATGTTTTTGTTGGTGCTGAACCATACATTGTCAGCGCATCTTGTGCAAGCTTATTGGCAATTGGTTCTGGCATATAGCCCAGTTCCACATTTTTTGCATAGATTTCCTCAGCATTTACATACATCTCTATATCACCAATGACAGCAATAATAGCAGAGGCTGTTTCGATTTGCTCTTGATTAAATGAAAAGAAGTTAATATTCTTCTGAATTTCCTTATCATCAATCACAAGAAAGCGCCATGGCTGCATATTACTTGAAGAAGGTGCTGAAGTAGCATCCTGCAACAGCTGCATGATTGTTTCACGCGGAATTTTAGTCTCTGCATTGTATTTACGAACAGATTTACGCATTTGCATAATTTGTTTTAATGATGTAGTTGATAACATGTAGTTTCCCTCTTTTCACAATTTAAACTGCTTTTATTGTTACATTAATATTGCCCATTGTGGCTTTTGAATATGGGCACACCGTATGTGTGACCTCTAATAATTCCTGTGCTTCCTCCACTGCTAGTCCTTCAATATGCCCTTCGATTTCCACTGCAAGCACATAGTCAAAAGAAGCTTGCTCCATTAATTTCACTGTTACTTTAATTGTTGATGCATTTTTTAGTTTCTTTTGGCGTTTAATTAAATCTAATGCACTATTAAAACAAGCACTATAGCCAGCTGCAAATAATTGTTCTGGGTTTGTCACATCGGCTAATTTGGAGCCTGGTGGTGCAATTTTTAACGATAAAGATTGATCTTCTGCATAGGATGTGCCACTACGGCCACCTTCATTAATCATTGTAGTTGCGTATAATTCTTTCATAACTGAAAACCCCTTATCTTTTGTTATTAATTAAATTGTATACAATCTAATTTCCACAAATTGAATTGTACACAATTTAATTGCGTTTGACAAGTAGGAACTTTATTTTTAATATAAATGGTAGAAGAAGAACTTTAAGAGGGGATTTTTATGCCTAATCATTTAGATAATCAGCTGTGCTTTCTTTTGTATGCAACATCAAAGGAAATCACTCGGCAATATACATTATTATTGAAGCCTTACGATCTTACTTATACAGGCTATATCACTTTATTAGCTTTAGAGGAAAACGAACAGATAACGGTGAAAGAATTGGGCCAACGTTTATTTTTAGATTCAGGAACATTAACACCGTTGTTAAAAAAATTAGAGGCAAAGAATTACATTTGTCGTGAGCGTTCTAAGGAGGACGAACGATTAATGAAAATATATTTAACTAAGGAAGGCGTAGATGTAAGAAGGAAACTACCTGAAGTGTCCCGCCAAGTGATGAAGCAATCTAATATCTCGGAGCAACAATTTGTACAACTGAAAAATGTACTTCAAGATATCGTTTACAACGACTGGAAAATAAAAGATGAAAACTAACGCATAGCTATTCCATTAATAGGATTAGTCTCCCCATCAGCAAACCTAATAAAGTAGACCTGTCAGTGCAAATAAGAAGGTTGGAGCTACATTAGCTTCAATCTTTTTTGTTTTTCTCTCCCTCATCTCTTCAAATTGTTAATAATCATGTGACTATAGTAGAGGTGTTTGGATGAAAACATGGACAAAGACTATAAACATAAATGCCCCCATTGAAAACGTTTGGAAATTACTTGATGGCTCTTTAGCTGATATGCAGAAGATTATGCCACAGGTAATTGAAAACAAGCCTGTAAAAGTAACAGAAGAAGGGGTTGGCAGTATTTATCGCCAAAAATATAAAGAAGGAAAACGTATCGAAACGTATGATGTAGAAACATTGGAATATTCGAATACACCTGATAAAAAAATATTGAAAGTAGGCTTTGTACTCGCTAATTTGTTTGAAATTACGGCTTACTATGAATTAAATAAAACAAATGAAACAGAGACTTCCTTTACTTATTCCGTAACAAATAATGCCTTAAAATGGTTCGTCAAATTATTTTTATTGTTTGCATCGGACAAAGTAGTCCTACAATTTTTAGAACGGGTCAAAACAGTTGCTGAAGCGCAAGACTAGCACCTAAAAAATAAACCGTAGAACTCCCCTTGAGGTGAGCTTCTACGGTTTATTTATTACTAAAAGTCTGAACCTGTAATTTCTTTTAACTTACCGTTTTCTTTAATCTTTTTAAGGCCTTCATTTAACTTATCTAAAAGCTCTTTGTTCCCCTTTTGAACCATGAAACCATAGTATTCTTTTTCGAAGGAATCATCTTTAATTACTTTGATTTTGTCATTTGGATGTGCCTTGATATATTCATAAACAACTGAATTATCTCCAATCGCCGCTTCTACGTTGCCATTTAGCATCTCTTGAATAGCAATTGGTTGATTTTCGAAAGCAAAAATGTTGGGACTAGATTCACCCTGTAGCTTCTTGGCAGCCATATGACCAGTAGCATTAATTTGTACAGAAATCTTTTTATCTTTTAATTCATCCAATGATTGGATCTTTGAATCTTCTTTCACCACGATTAATAATTGAGATTCGTAGTACGGCTCAGTAAAATCAAATGTTTCCTTACGCTCGTCCGTAATGGTAATCCCTGCACCACCAATATCTGTTTCACCATTTTTAATTGTTTGGAATACAGGCTCCCATCCAATACTTTCCCACTTCACTTCAAAATCCATTTCATCCGCGATTGCTTGTAGCACATCCACATCAATCCCTACAATATTCCCTTTATCATCAAGAGATACGATAGGTGCAAATGTAGCCTCAGTACCTACCTTATAAACTTTTTTACTATCTCCATCACCTGATGATGTATTGTCTTTCGAGCCGCAACCCGCTAAAACTAGCGTGAAAGCTGCCATAATTGTAAGCAACACCATTAAATTTCTTTTCATAGCCCATCCCCCTAGTATGATATTTTTTCCATAATGCGTATTATTTTTCGCAATTCGGAAATGTAAGACTATTACGTAAATTATAGTGACAATATTCTCTTTAGACAATACTTTTTTGTATAAAAATAATCATTTCTTTATAAATAGTATTATTCAATCTCGTTTTTAGGATAAAAAGGAATAAATAGTTAACCAGAAGCTATACAAAAAAAAGAATCTCCCTTAGGAAATTCTTTTTTTGAACATCTAATCTTTATCGTATTGGATGTTCAAAATTCCAATTTGTATAAATGGCAGCAGCCTGAACTGGGTGCGAGGAGGTATCTTCTGTATAGCCGCCAATTAAATTACCTACTCTAAAAGTAGGCTCAAATAGCTGTTCCTCCTTAGGTGGTGCTGTCGGTCCATCTATTCCTATTTTGGTTTTATCTGTCACGACTACTTCCATACCGTTATCCAATGTAAAGCTCAGCCCATCTTCTCCAACTTCCGTAATTGTCCCTTCGATATTTACTAGCGCACTTGCCGCAGGAGCTGAATGGTCCGCAACAATTCTCTCCGTCAAATCAATTGGTGTATCATGATTTATATTTACCATAGCAAGGACAGCAATCACTGCACAGGCTACTAAGCTCCCAACACTAATTCTTACTTTTTTCATAAAGGACCTCTTTTCATATTTCATCATATCTTCCTGCATCTTACGCTTAAATTCCTCAGAAGCATGAATCTGCTTCATCACATTCTTATAAGCATTCATCATACTTTGCTCCCCTCTTCTAGAATCGTTTTCAGCTTCATTCGTGCCCTTCTGAGCTTTGAGCCTACTGTATTTACGTTGATCTCTAATAAATCAGCAATTTCTGCCGTTGTATAGCCCTCGTAATAATGTAAATAAACAATGACTCTCTCTTCTGAAGGAAGCTCAAAAATTTCAGTAAGAACCATCTGCTCCTCTTTTGCAATAAAGGCCATTTCGTCTGTAATGGGTACCGTCTTCTTCACACGTGAGGACTTAAAATAATCCTTGCACTTATTAAATGTCACCTTTATGAGCCAAGCCTTTAAATGTGCTTCATGAGCAAAGGGCTTGTTCTGCCTCATCAGTGTCATATAAACCTCCTGCACAATGTCCTCCGCCTCAGCCATATTTTTGGTCTGTTGCACAGCAATTCGTATGAGGGTGTCACTATATGTTTGAACAATTTCTTGCACACTTAAGCCAGCAAACTTTATCATATTTTTCACCTAACCTCCTTCATGACATAATACGATTCAACTTTATCTATTCGTGCAACAGATACACTTTAGCTACATTTTAATAAAAAGAAGAAACCATTCATGAGACATACAAATGTATCTCCCTAATAAATTACTGAATAATAGCCATGCAAAAACCCGCAAACCGTAGATGATTTGCGGGTCCCTCTCTTCATTGCCAAGCTCGATTGTTCCATTGCTTGAAAAATTCGTCCTCAGCCAAAATAGCTTCATAAACAGGGGTAAAGAATTGTTTCAGAATCCCTGTCATCTCGAGTGTAGAAGTTAGCTCGATTGTAAAATGATGACGATCAAATAAGTCCACAATATACGCCTGCAATCTTCGTCCTTCAATAGTTTGCGTTTGTAGCAATTGTTGTACTTCATTTATTGTTTTTTCAGTCTTTTCTAATGCGGGGTACTGGTAAATTTCGATAAATTTTTGTGCAAGCACGAATTCTGTTGGATATGTATAAACCACCGCAGCCTTATTGTCTAGCAAGCTCGGAAAAATAATAGTCTTTGGTGTTATTCGCAATCTTTCTTTAAAGGTAATCCTTACTTCTATGTATACTGTCATTTTGCCCAATGTAGCTGGTATGCTTAGTTGAATATTGTCATTCGATACGGACGATTTGATCTGCTGTGCATTCCATTCAATACCATCCGCTGGTATTGCTAGTGAGCAAATTTCATTAAAGGCCTGTTTCACTATATCGTGTTGATGAACGCTTGCTTGCGCTGTCAGCGTGACTTCTTTGGAAGGGTTCACCAAACCATTTGTTAAAGCAAATAAAAGTAGATCCCCATCTAGATAAAATTGATCTTCATAGGAGGATACAGATAGACGATAAAGCAGTCTTTCTTGGCAATAGCGTGATACTAGCTGATCCATACTGTCTTGCCGTGTAACCATTTCTTCTAATTGTGTCACGACATTCGTCGATAGTGTGTCGATATTTCCCATTGACATCCCTCACCTTTTTGATTTTTCTGATTTTTTATGCAGAATTTAGATTTTTACCAAAATTCATGCTTTTATTATCACTTATTTATGGAAGAGAGTAAACGGTAATGTATACCAAAAAGGCCTGTCATGGTTGAACATGACAGGCTTTAAAATTAGACAAGGGGCAGCCTCGCTGTTGCGAAACTACCCCTTTAGTATTTATAGGTAACATTCTCGTAAATTGTAAAAGTCTCAACCCAATCGTCTGGGGAATATTATCTTGAAACCAAATTCGTTTCATCACCGCGGTAAAATTCCACTGTGTGCCTTCTAACTTAAGCAACGCAAACCCTACCATCTTTTGCGTCCTTGCAGCCCCAAAGCATGCGCCAGTGTGAATAAGTATCTACAAAAACAAAAAGCAGAATGCCAGATTACGGAAATATGCTACCTAAAATAGCACGTTTTCTATTATAGCATCTTATACTATAAATGTAAAGCTCTATAAAAAATTACCAAGGAATCTCCTTAGAGCATTTAATCTGATAGCCCTTTTCAGCTGTCCATTGGAGAAGTGTTTGCCAAAAGTTTTCACAGGCAGCTATGATTTGCTGAGGATTCGTTAGATTGCCAGTCATGACCATTTCAGCTAATGCTTTTAACCCGTGTGGCTGATCATCCATCGCTAAAGCCTCAGGTAATACTTGTGCGGATGTTGTATAGCACTGCTTATGGTGTAATCCTACTATCATGGCACCTGTCATCGCTATTTTCATCGCTAGTATCGGCAAAAATGTGGTGGGACCCTGAACAGCTATGTTCCTTAATTTTCCCATGTATTCATACATTTCTTCTACAATGGTTTTGCAAATTGCTTCCTTAAATCGGGCATTCTCCACAGTGGCCGCTTTGTCTTTGAGTTCTAAAAAAAAGCCCGAAGGATCATAAAGTGGCTGTAAATCGAAAAACTTCCCATTTGTTAATGGCCAATCTTCCTCAACCGTTATTGCCTCTTCGATAATCACTTCTGCCTGATCGAAATTGACCTCTGCCTTCCAATCTCCTGCTGTCCATTCATAGCTATAGCTGTGATCTAATTGATGACAGATACACTTAAGCTCAATGTCGGAAAACGGGCCATCTGTTTTTCTAGCCAGCGAGCCATAAATACCAATTGCTCGAACATTTGCCCCATATTTTGCGATAACTTGTTGCGCAATCGAGTGGCCAATCTGCATGCGTTCATCACTTGTCTTTTTTCTTGGTCCAATCATTTACATCGCTCCTTTTATAATAAGATCGTTGTTATTGAACCAAGGTGGACCACGGGCTTAACGAGGAATTTTTGCTGGTGACATCATCAAAATCTCCTTTCATCACATTTCCTGCAATTTAATAGAACATACAAAATCGATATGAAACGCTTCATGGCTTACAGATTGAATGTGACCCTCATATTTCATGTCATATAGTAAAATTATTGCATTATAAGCTTTCTGTAGTTCATTCCCCATTTTGGCTAGCACTTGATGTTTAAATTGCTGCGAATAGGAAAATTCATCACAAAGTAGTTGCTTAAGTTGATTAGAAGCTGCTTCGACAAATAACGCTTCACAAAAATCCTCGTCGAAGGTTAAGCCGAAATCGTATTCAAATTGATTGTAGAACTCATCATAAAGTGCTTTAAACTCTTCCTCACAAGTACGGTGCTGATTTTCTGGTAAAAAAAGCTTTGCTAACTTTTGTGAAAAGGCTTCGTCCGTTTCATCTTCTCCCTGATAGACAGTGGCAAGATATGTATGTAACTGTTCTTCGCTTGTAAAATTACCAACCCATATGGAAACATAGCCATTCTGTTCATCATCCATGACCTCACCCCTTTCTCGAATAAATCAATGCACCGCCTGAGCCCATTATTATTAAATGCTTGCCAGATGGAGAAAATCCACCTTTAATCATGCCATCCAATCGCTGTAAATCAATAGCTGTCGCATTTTTTAAATAAGTATAATTAGTTGTATATAAATAATCGAGTACTACTGTTGCACGTGGCCACCAAGGATAAATAACTTCAACCTGCCAGCCATCTGCTGTCATATGAATCCCATCCCCAGCTTCAAAGCCGAAAATAGATATTGACCCCTGAGGTAATTGAAACGATAAACGGTCTTCACTCATTCTGTCATAGGTTTCATCCACATCTCGTTGTCGATGAAGTCGACGACCTGTTATAGGCTCAGTGACACTATAGCCAGAGCCACTAATTAGCACGATGTTTTCCTCATGATCCCAACCGCAAGCCAAAACACCATTGGCAGCAATGCTAGTTTCATACGCCCATGGAATAGGAGGTTTCGTGCAGATCAACGATTGTGCATTCGCCAGCAATTCTAGCTCAAAGGGAGTTCGCCTACCATTGTTCACCATATTATTCCACCATCCCCTTTTATTACCATATACTAAAAAAAGGCTTGTCTCAAGAACAAGCCTCTATACCTCTAACACACCATAATGAAATTTTGCAGTTATCCGTTCATGCTGCTGAAAGCCATAGGTCGCAAACCACTCTGAGCGAAAATGTGCCTTTAACACCACACGCTTTTTCGCTACACGTTTGGCTTCATGAACCCATTCATCGGTTAATGTGACATGCTCCCCTGCTAGCCGTAGTGACTGAAAATTATTGGCCTCTTCAATAATCTTCTCAAACATCGGGTCCAAATAAACCACATCAAATGCATTGTCTGGTAAGGTGTTTAAATAGCGAACAGCCTCTGACTGTATTACCTCGATGTGTCGCATACAGGCAGTTAAAGGTAGCTCGGATGTATCATAGGCTTGCATCCCCTGTCTAACAATAAACGCTACATTTGGATTCGCTTCTAGTCCGACAACACGACCTGCTTTACCCACTGTATAAGCCGCTAACATGGCATCTGCCGCTAAACCTAACGTACAATCTAACACAGAATCCCCTAGTTGAAGCTGTGCCGCTTCCAAAAAAGGCTCTGCCTCACCACGGGCAACACGCTTTAATCGAAACGCCGCAGAATTGGGGTGAAAGAAAAACGGCTCCTGCGTCCCATAGGCATAATACTCGAAGCGATTCTTCCCAGCGACCATCACATGTGCCTGCAACTCCTGCGAAATTTTGCGAACAGAGCGCTTGTTCCGTGGCTCAAACGTAGCACCTAATTCTTGACACGCAAAAGCAGCGAGCGCCATCGATACATCATCTGGTCTGCCCGCTGTCGTCACTATCGTTTTTAGTTCTCGCATGTTTGCTCTAACACGCCAGTTAAATGAGAGACAATCTGCTCCACAGCGAATCCCTCAATTTGTTCACGTGGGATAAAGTAAGCCAACTCCCCATCCTTTAAAATCGCCATAGATGGTGAGCTAGGTGGCACATCCTCAAAATAACCACGCATCGCCGCAGTCGCCTCTGGGTCCTGCCCCGCAAACACCGTCACAAGATGATCTGGCTTCACCGCTGCAATCGCCTCACGTGCCGCTGGACGAGCAAGCCCTGCCGCACAACCACAAACCGAGTTAATCACCACTAACGAAGTTCCCTTCGTCTCCGCCATAAATTCATTCACCGCATCCGCAGTCGTTAGCTCCGTAAAACCAGCCTCCACAAGCTCCTCACGCATCGGCTTCACAACCTGCTTCATATATTCATCATAAGCGTTCATGCTTTTACCCTCTTTCCTATGTATTCGCAAACCTTATTATAGCAAGGTTTCGTGTGAAAGTACAAAGACATGCTTTTCGCCTGTTTTCGTGGGTTTTCGGGGGGAATGTGACTTTTTCGTGATTTTGGTGACTTTTTTGTGTAACGGATAGTGGTTTTGCATTTTATCAAGTATTAGTTTATGGAAATATTACATATATGAAATAGAGCAATACATTGTTAAGATTTTATAGGTCTAACATTCTAAGGGGAAATTTCCAGAAGTGAAATTGAGGCGAGTTAAATGACGTTCGCATCGTTTGGATTATTATGTATACCCATTTTTTATCTTTATCATTACCTGCGTGACCAATTTATTGATTTTTTGTGCGACTAGTCCATTAGGGCTTTTTATCGGTGTTATGGCAACTGATACCGGAGAAATCCCTATAGCTTCATTCATTTTAGGATTTTTATTCATTACTGGTTTACCATTACTTTTCTTCATTTGGTCACTAAGAGATTTTCTGATTTTATGTAAAAAGTAAGAGAGACAGTAAGTAGAAACATAAAAAAGCCCATTACCAATTAAGTTAACGGGCATCTACTGTTAAGCGCTACGATGTGCAATTATAATCTTCAAACCTTCAAAATCACTATCCGTCAATGTACCAGCATCAAATTTATCTGGATGTGATTTATCGATAAGCTTTTTGTCCACTGCTTGCTTAAGGTAATCACAAGCTGTAGCTTTGAGTATTTCATTCGTAAATCGCATTGTATCATCATCCTTCACTATCGATTTAGCTGTATTGTCCTCCACAATTAATTACACTTGGTATTTGCTATAGTGGGAATAATCACTTGTCCTTCAATTTTATATTCTTTTGGCATAATCCAAGTTGGTTTAACTTCAAAATGTGGACGATCAATGTTCGCTGTCCAATCTCCACCCCATGTAATACTAAGCTTTATTGCAATAGCACCGACTCGACTTAGTGTTGTCACATCATATAAAGAGTGTGGGGGCAAACTGCGATATCCCATGCTAATCATGACTTATGGTTTCTGTCCATGGTCCAAGTAACAATCTGCCCTGCATCCTCTCAACGTTTTCTTAATTAAAATCAGTTTCAAATGCCTTAACCAGTTGTTCCCATTGTTTTACAACTGAACTCCAATTTTGCTCAGGGAAGCTGTTAGCAGTATAGTTAGACAAACTCAATGCTTCTCCAACCCTTAAAATATATTCTGTATCCGCTTTTCCCCATTTTTCTACCTCAAATAAATCACTTTTTGGCAAAGGTTCTAAAAAATTGTATATGCTCAGTAGCATCTTTTTTTCTTTATCATTCAACACACTACTTGCGAAATTATTAGTTATTACCGAATCAACTAAAAGACCTTTTACCTTATCTAGCTGAATCATTACAATTTGAGGGTCCTGAAAATCATTTTCTTTTTGATTGTTTATTGCTAAATTTAATTCATATAATTTGAGGTTTAGGTTATAAATGAAGTATTCTTGTTTCCTCGAATTATTTTCTATAAACGTCACTACAAAAAATAAATTCAATAGTAAGCTAATGGGTAACAAAATTAATAACGCTTTATAAATCTTTGTTTTATTAATTATATCAACTCCTATATCTTATTTATTTTTAAACGACTAATTGACATATATTTTTAATTAAATAAATTAATACTTTTCGGAAATGTAAATAATTACAAATTATAATAATTTCTAAGGGGTAGGCACAGCATGTGTTGTTTTTCACCGATGCAGAGAATTAACTTTTGTTCTCTGAGACGACCACTAGAAATGGAATAGAACAAATATAAAATTTCTATTCTATCTCTTTTTAGTGTGAACATAAAATTATAGCTAAAGAAACCAACCATAATAACAATAGATATGCCAAGAGTAAAATATTCGTATTGACAAAATCTATTTCAAATTTATTTATTACCCTTGTAGTTATTGATGTAAGAATTGATGAAAAGACTATCTTTATATAATTTCCCATCATTGTTTCTATTTCAAGCTTTTCAATATAATAGATTACCATAAACCACTTTCAAACGAATGAAAGTCACTAGAAAAGGACACGTCCATAGACGCATCCTTTAGCTTGTAAAATTAGTTCTATTGGAAATTAAAAGTCCATGTCATCGACCCAGTTTTATTGTTAATATCTGTGTAATCAAATGTTATCTGCGCTTCCCCAATACCATTCTTCTGCACATTTAAAGAAACATGTCCTGAGGGATTTGGACCTGTAATCGTTGCAGTAGCAATATTGTCATCATTGCTTCTCGGATTGCTGAAAATGACAGTAGAATTATTTTCTCCTGTTATGGCAACGGTCAAAATTACATTAGTTGACATGGCATAAGGTCCACCAAATGTCCCACCATCAACATATGGTGGTGAAATATTAACTCTTGGTGTATCTGGAATTGTTACCGTTACGGGTGCTGACTTGTAAGCCACTACTCTAGTGTTATTATCCACTATTTTATAGTTTACCGTTACATCACCAGCTGTAACACCTCTTATAGCCCCTGTACTTTGCTGAATTGTTGCAGCTCCTGTACCATTTGTTACAGTCCAGATGATGGATTGTCCGACTCCAGGAGGCGTAAAATTAGTTGCTGCTGAGCCCCAGCCAATAACTGAATAAGGTGCTGGCACCATGGGTATTGCAGCTACTGCTGCTTGTGGATGAACTGTCACAGTTGTCGTACCTTTTTCAATTACTACGCCATTAGCATCCATTCCTACATACGTAATAACTGAGCTACCTGCACTTATAGCTGTTACTTGGCCAGTTGTAGCATTCACTGTCGCTACACTTGTTGGTTCAGCTACAAAACTTTTGTTTGTTGCTGTTGCAGATAAGCCTGCTCCTACTGAAGCTGTTATCACTTCGTCCATTTGCAGTACTTGCGAATATGTTGGGCTTTTTGCTGTTGCCTCATCATATACAGTGAGACTCACAGAATTCATTTTACCATTACTACTAGTATACGAAATGGTTGTTGTGCCCGGTGTGTGAGCAGTAATTTCACCTGTACTAGAATGAACTGTTGCAACACTAGTATTGCTTGATGACCAGGTTATGGTGCCTGATTCGGTTGTTTCTGCTGTTCTACTAGTAGTCTCTCCCATTTGTAAAACAGATGATGACGTTCCTACGCCAGTAATCGCTGCACCATTGCTATGGGTCACTGTGAAAGTAACTGAAGCTGTTTTTAATCCATCTACCGTTGTTGCTGTTATGGTCACAGTCCCTATACCAGTCGCTATTACTTTCCCCTGCCCGTTAACAGTTGCAACGTTCAGATCTGATGAAGACCATCTCACAAGTTTATTTGTCGCATTTGCAGGTACAACCGTTACTGTTAGTGTCTTTGTTTCACCAATTTGAAGATTTTCTATTACCTCATTCAATGTAATCCCGACTACAGGAATTACACTTGGTGTTGGTGTAGGATCTGGGGTTGGGGTTGGGGTTGGCTCTGGTTTTGGCTCTGGTTTTGGCACCGGTTTTGGCTCTGGCTTTGGTTCTGGCTTTGGTTCTGGCTTTGGTTCTGGCTTTGGTTCTGGCTTTGGTTCTGGTTCTGGTGTTACTTTATCAATCTGCTTTAAAAACCGAGACGCAACAAGGGCAACTTGTTGTCTTTCAGCTATTGCTTGTGGATTGAAACGATTTAATGTATCGCCTGTCATTAGGTTTGATGCTACTGCAAAACCTACCGCATCCCTTGCCCAAGCAGAAATTTTATGTTGGTCATCAAAAGTAAGCTGCTCGCCAAGGCCAATAGATTCGCCACCTAATGCTCTAGCAAATAGAGTAGCCATTTCTTGACGTGTTAAACCTGAGCCAACCCCGAACTTCCCATCACCTGTCCCATTTATTAATCCAGCTTTAACTGCTGCTTCGATAGCTGGATAAGCATAATGAGTTGTTGGAATATCGGTAAATGTTGGAGTACTTGGAGAGTTAGTTAGATTCAAATTCAGTGCTTTCGCTAAAATTATAGCAAAATCTTGTCTTGTAATTGCTGATGTTGGTCTAAATTCACCATCTGGATAACCATTTATAATGCCTTTTTCTACTAACTCGTTGATAGCATTTTTTGCATAGGAATTCTCAATATCAGAGAAATCAACTGCAGCAAAGGTGACTGTATTTACTGAAAGAAATGAAACGACAAAACTTGATAAAAATACTATACTAATTATAATATTTTTCAAAATAACACTCCTTAGTTTAGTTTGGAATAAGTACTTTCATCTTCAATTATTAATTTTTATAGCCATTTAATGTCGTTTCTATTAACAAACGTTAATAGTACTGTTAATTATTAACAGCATGGAATTATTCTTTGTTTTTGCAGCTGACTTCTCATTTTACTTAGAGCTCTATCATCACAAATTACTTGTTAAATTGTATCCCTCCTATCAACAAACTCATCTAGTTTTAACAGGTCTTCTACAATAAATATTCTTTACCTATTACTTTTTTTCCTTCTGTAATTCAATCCATCCGTTAAATATATATTGATTGCAAAATAAACAGTAATTAACGCTTACTTTCATATTCAATATATGCCTATTCGGCAGTGGTAGATATGATAGTTTATATCCAACTGACTTAATACTGTGTTCTTGATAATATGTCTCAACGTTTTTTCAATGCTTACAGGTGCCATCATCTGGTCTGATTAAACTTGAAAATCAATTACTAAAAAAAGTAAATATACTAAATCTTTTCAAGTTCAGTACGATAACAACTATGGAACTAAAAATGTGAATGGGAAGGTGACAATTTATCATGATGACGACAAAATTTTCTAATATGCAATATTTAATGTCACGTAGATCCTCGTCTAAGTATTATGGGTTGACGCGACAAATGAACAAGGAAGTTAAAGCTACATCAAAAGAGGATCAAGAAAAAATAAATAATGTAAATAAAATTCTTGAAGAAAGTAAAACTTCTAAATTATCTACCAAACAAATTGATACGTTAAAAAGTGCTGTAAAGCAAGGTTTATTAGGATCTAGTTCTAATCATTTAAGCCCATTAGGTATGTATAACTATAAAAAAACAATCGCAAGTTCGAATTCAAACTTACATTCAACTTTAAGAGCTTATCGAAGTTCTATCTAGTATGTATTAGCAAAACACCCTTTAACCAATTAGAGGGTGTTTGTCTTGTAAGGCTGGTTTCATATCATGGTATTCAAATAACCAAAGTCGAGCATCATGTATGCTTTTAAATTCTTATCCCCTTTTAAACGTCCACTATATAAAAAGGATCACCTTCCTATCAGTGACCCTTTCAACGATTATTTAAAATTCTGTGGTTTTACCACCTTAAATGAAGCAACTTCTCCGCAGTTTTTACAAAAAGTCATTTGGAGTGGTGACCCTACCGCCATGATTGCTCCTATAGGCCTTATATTGCCCTGGCTTGTAGTACCACCCACCTGTCCAGTCGTAAATTTATCTCGACCACAAGCCTTGCACACTAATTTTTCATTCTCCATCTTATCACCTCATTATGTAATTTATGTAAATTATAGCATAAAAACCTTTAGTATGAGCGACGAGCGGTCTGCCCCATCAAATGATTAGCATTAAGTCATATTCTTATTATTCATTTTGTTAATTCTTGTAGAGTGTAAATGAAACGGTTAAAACGGAGGGAAAAACGTTTGAATTTCCTGATGAAATTCAAAAAGTAATTGTGATGGGACAAGGGGCAAATCGTGAGATAAAGAGACGGACTATTGAACATGCTGATGATATCGACAGAATAAAAAAACGCCATGCAAATTTTAACTGAATCCCATACAAATATAGGGCCATCATATAAGTTGAAAGTGATTGATGAAAATGGCTGGAAGGACTTGATCGATGTATGGTATTACGAAAATTAACAGTGGCTGCTTCCCTTAAATCAAGACAAAGCTTTGAACGGACACATAGATTGAAAATATAGATACCCCCATTAGGAACCAACCATAAACTGTTCGCTGTTTTTGGAATTCTTGAATGCCTAAAGTGAACATGAAAAGGCCTAAGAACAATATCATGAGGTAATTCAATTGGAAATCTCGTGTGACTAGTCCGTAAACTGCGAGAGATATGCCTGTGATGGAAAAAATAATTTTCAAACAATTTAACATAATTCTCCACCTCCCCTTTTAGTTTATCATACACTAAATAAAGGTTATAGCTAACTAGAAAGACATTGGCCTAACTATATTTCCATAGAAAAAGGCATATGCTCATCCGCAGATCGGCATATGCCTTTATTTTTTAAACTCTTAACGATCCACGGAAGCCTCTTGCTGCGTAGTAGGATTCTGCTCCATTGTGGTACATAAAGACCATGTCATAGCGACGATCGCAGAAGATGGCACCGCCGAGTTTGCGAATGTTGTCAGGTGTTTGTACCCAGCTTGATGTTTTTAAATCGAACTTGCCAAGCTCCTGTAGCTGGCGATATTGCTCCTCTGTTAACAGCTCAATGCCCATTTCCTTGGCAACATCCATTGCCGTATTTTCAGGCTTATGATTTTTTCTAGATTCCCATGCTTCACGGTCATAACATAAACTTCTGCGACCTTTAGGACTTTCCGCAGAACAATCATAGAAAATGAACTCATCCGTGTTTGCATCATAGCCTACTACATCTGGTTCACCACCTGTTGCCTCCATTTCGTGGAGCGACCATAGTTTCTCCCTATTAGCCTCTAGCTTAGCTTGGACATTTGCCCAATCAAGCCCTTCATGACGAGATGTATTTTTCTCGAAGCGAACTTGCAAAGTATTGATTAGTTCCTCGGTTTGCTCTTGTGATAATTCCTTCGTTGACATTGTTATCTTCCCCCTCACTTATTTAAATGACAAGCCTTCTTCTTTCAATGATGATCTCATAATCGGTAAGGAGGCTGGTCCAATACCATGCAATTTTAAGATATCCTTTTCCGTGTACATAGATAGTTTTTCCAACGTATCAATACCTGCGTGCACTAATGCATTTCTTGCAGGTGAACTTAGTTTGGAAAGGAAGCCACTGTTAGGTTTATTTTCCCGATCACAGGTAGGGCCGCTTGGACAATCTGTGCTTTTGTAAAATCGATGTCCATTTTCACAAACTTTTAATCTTTTTTCTGCCAATGTCATCCCTCCAAACCTTATGCTTTTGTCCATTTTACCATATTTCAATCTAGGGGATTGCTAGGGAAACTTAGAATGCCTCTATTTGTTGATCTGTTAAGTTTTGTGCACCGAGGTATTGAACTTTCGGTACCCCATCCATATATTTCACCACAGCATATCTTTGTATCCCTGGTTTTAGCCAAATCCGTGCTTCCTTAGGCCAACTTGCAAAATCCTGCGCAAACATTTCCTCTGATGTAATGTTTGTATCCTTTGAGAGCGAGTATTCAGTATGATTAAATTCATTATCTAAGATGGTCACATAGTATAAATCGTCTCTGACTTTATAGACATCTTGAAAATGGCGGTCAATCGCATCAAAATAAAAACCAGTTGGATAGATATAAAACTTGCCTGCTTCATAAGACATAATGGACTGGCTATCTCTGGAAGGGAAATTCATCTTCTCGATATCTAAGTCAACGCCAAATGTTTCTTTGTATTTTTCTTTGACGGAGGCCCCATCAAAAACCATTTCACTCATGTCTGAATACTCATGGTCAAGATTGGCCTTTTGAATAACATCTAACACTAAAGATTGGACGACACGTTTGTCTTGATGATGGATGCGTCTCACTGTATTAAATTCACCTAAGGCACCGATGATTTCTTCCCTTTTCTTCTTTTCTAGCAATGCTTCTTGCCCAACTATACTATTTACGCTCGGTAAGAGGGCAGCAAGGACTGTGCCAACATTGCTAGCTGGGCTAGTATAATCGAAACCATATTTTTTCTCGGAAAAATTACTAATCAGTATGGAACGTTCCTCTCCAGTATATGGGGCAAAAGCTGTGTCATATGTGGCTTGATCTGTTACTTCACCATCTAAAAAATAATCGATACCCACTGCATTGTTATTATCAATTGTATAGCCAGTAATAACTAACTCCATTGCTGAGTTAGATGGCTCCTTGGCATAAATCCATATCTTGTCCACCGTAGTGCCTTGACTTGTTTGATTGGAGAACATTTTGATGAATGTTCGACCATCCTGACCTTTGACTAAAGACACATTCATATCACAGGCTGAGCAGACCAATTGATCAACTTCACTTGAAAAAGATAGAATAGCGCTTTCGCCATTCGCATTTCCCGTCCAAACTTCTTGGATATAATTATCCTTATTTCGATGTGTATATGCAGATAATGGATAGTCTACTCCCTTCATGAAGGCATAAACCTCCTGAACCCCATCATTATCAAAATCGATTAATTCCGAATATAAAACGCCCTGATTATACTCATTTTCAGCAAATGTTTGCATATCGTATGTATAGCCTATTGTCTCAACGGCCTCAGATAATTTCTCATATAATTGACGATCTACCAACTGCTTTTCCTGTGCTAACTTAGAAGCTGCTTCTTGTTCAACGCTAGCCTCGACCCCAGTCTCCTCCTTGGATTGATTTGAACATCCGCACATCAATACCATGAGGAATAATAACAACCAACTTTTTTTCATATTAACATTCAACCTTTCAACACTATGTAATATCTATGTAAATTTTCTACATTTACTACTTTATACCAACATAAGGGTGCTGTAAGTAATAAAGTTTTGATATACCCATTTGCTAAAAATGATTTAATCCAAACTCTCTATATGGAATTGCTGAACCTTTTGTGGCTCTTTAGGGGGAAAATCTCACTTAAAATCGTAATGCTTCCCTTTATCAAAATTAAATAGTTCCGCTTTTGTAAAGTGACAATTTTAACCCTTCTAAATAAGAATAACCCCGTTCCAAGTTAGGACGGGGTTAACAGTAATATGCTTTCTTGTTTCATCAATAGCACTCGCTGAGATTGATCATTTCCTTCTAATTTTCTGCGTTTTAGCACATAGAAAGGTCTTGTAAATTCCGTTATTTATATTTATTTAAAATTTCTGCGGGAATATGACAATAATCATTTGGACATCTGGTTAATCTATCCTGATGCTCCTCTGCACTTCTGACATAGTTTGTTAGGGGCAACACTTCAACCATTATAAGCTTGTAATCATTTCTCTCTCTAAGAAATGCCCTCGCCTCTTTTAAATGCTTAGGATTTTCACTATATACGCCTGTTCTATATTTTTCGCCAACATCCTGTCCTTGTCTATTCAAACTGTAAGGATCAATGATTTCGAATAAATAGCCAATTAAATCTCGAATGGTTACAACTGTTGGATCAAACCCCGTTTTTACACATTCAGCGTATCCATCATAATCGCCCTCAAGCGTACGACTTGTTCCATTCGCTCTTCCTGCTTCTGTAAACGTAACTCCTGGTAACGTTTTTATAAAAGCTTGTACGCCCCATAAACATCCACCAGCCAAATATACTACTCCCATCATGCCCCTCCTTTTTTGTCTAAATACAGATCAATTTTATTATGAACCTATTCATAAAGAAAGGCACTCATCACATTCTTTACTAATGGATAAAAATGATTAGACCTTAGATAAATGTAACGAATCGAGTATACCAACAGAATTTTTTTACAATATGTCTGCGCTGTAGAAGTATCAATATGAAAAGATGTAACTACTTCTTAACATGTATTACTTTGTAGCCAATAAATAAGATGAAAAACCAAATTGGTGCGACATATAGGGCAACACGCATATCTGGAATAAACGCCATTAGCACAATCACCATTAATAAAAATGCAATAGCAATATACGTAGAAAGTGGGTAAAGTGGAATTTTGAATTTCAGTTTGGCTACTTCCTCTTTCGTTTTTGACTTCCTAAATTTCAATTGTGCTAATAAAATAATCATCCAGCTTGTAATAACTGCAACCGTCGCAACAGCAGAAATATAGATGAACACTTTTTCAGGTACTACATAGTTTAAGACAACCGCGATTAATAACACAGCTGAAGAAAATAAAATTCCTCGACTTGGACTACCATTTTTGCTTACTGTTCTAAAATACTCTGGACCATTTTTTTGTACTGATAAATTGTGTAGCATACGTCCTGAACCGTATAAGCCACTATTAAAGGCAGACATTGCTGCTGTAATGACAACAAAGTTAATAATGTGAGCTGCAGCAGGGATACCAACGTAATCGAAAATTTGAACGAATGGGCTACCTTCTGAGCCAACTTCGTTCCAAGGATAAATAACCATCATAACGCCTAGCGCCCCAATGTAGAAAATTAAAATACGCCAAACGATGTTGTTAATGGCTGATGGAATGGCCTTGCTAGGATTTTTTGCTTCTCCTGCAGAAATACCCACTAATTCAACCCCACCGAATGAGAACATAACTAATACGAGTGACATTAAAATACCATGAAAACCGTTTGGCATGAAGCCACCATGTGCCCATAAATTATCAAAGCCAATTGCTTCACCGTGGTTGCCGACACCAAACAAAATAATGGCTAATCCTAGAACGATCATACCGATAATTGCCACAACTTTAATCATCGCAAACCAGAATTCGAATTCTCCATATGCTTTTACATTTGCTAAGTTTACAAGCGTCATCATCACAAGTACCACAAGGGCAGTTACCCATTGTGGAATATCTGGAAACCAGTAGTTAATATATACACCGACCACTGTTAATTCTGCCATGCCCACGACAATCCACATGAACCAATATGTCCAACCAGATAAGAACCCAGCAAAGCGTCCTAAATATTTATTCGCGTACATACTGAATGAGCCTGATACAGGTTCCGCTACTGCCATTTCACCTAATGCACGCATAATGGTGAAAATAACTAACCCGCCAATTAAATAAGCTAGTAAAATAGATGGTCCCGCCATTTGAATGGTTGAACTAGAGCCATAAAATAAACCGACCCCAATGGACCCGCCAAGTGCAATTAATTGCATATGACGCGTGCTTAATTCCCGCTTTAGTTGTGAATCTTGATGATTATCTTTCATAATGCTTACTCCCCATACGTTTAGATTTTCAAATACTTGCTCAAAAAAGGAATAAAAAAAACGCCCCTTTGGATTAACCAAAAGGACGATTCAACTCGTGTTACCACCTTTAATTTATAAGCAATTCACATTACTTACCTTAAGAAGTACGGTCATTTGACGATACTCTCGCACATGATTACGGGTGCTTACCGGCGTAGCCTACTTAGAATAATCCTTTCGGTACACAGCTCCAAGATGAATTCTCAATTGTTTTACATGCACCTCTCATCGACCGGTAACTTTCTGTTCGTAAAAATAATTGATACTACTTCTTTTCATAGCCTTTGTTCTATACAAATATTTTTGAATTGTTTTTCATTTTACAGAAAAAAAATAGTTTGTCAATATAATTTTAAAAAATTCTTCATAAACCGCATAAATTACAAATGACAATAATAGCTAATTTCTAAACAGCACTATGTTCTTCAAGTAATACCCCTGTTAGTTTAAGAAAAATATGACGTTCATTTAATAAGCGAGCCTGATAACTCTGTGTTATTCTTTCCCACTAAACTCCCATATATTTAAACCCTCGGAAGCTTCTGGTGCTTCAAAAAATTTAGTAACTTCAATAAACGTCGCTTCCGTGTCAAAAGCTGCTCTTTCGGGTTGTTCATTACGCCTTTGCGCAATTTGAACCAAGCATTGCTGGTTATTTAAATTAAGGAAAATTAGTTGATGGTTTGCATTGACCTCTGACGCTATATCCAAAAACCATTTTCGCTGTTTTTGAGTATTACCTGGAAAATCCATTACTACATCCGTACCAACACTCAATATGTTTTGGACATGCTTTTTCACCATCGGCTTGAGCTGTGCTGATAATTTTAGATAGTCCTCAAATGATGTGATCTGATTGGGATAAAGAGAGGAAAGCCACTCATCCTCAGATAAAAGGACCGCATTTTTTTCTTTAGCCAATTGTTTTGATTTTGTTGATTTTCCTGCCCCCATTTTTCCACAGAAAAAGTATAGAGTCCCCACTTGTTTCATATTTTTATTCCTCCGCACTTTTTTATTACCCTTGTAAAACTATAATTTTTGCAACAAGAAAAACGGATTCTACAATCAAAATCCGTTCTTTGTCATTTCTTATAGTAACTCTAACACAATATTTGAGAATACATTAGCTGATATGTTTTTACTAAGATCCTATTCCAAGTGTTATGACATCATCAAAAGCGTTCCATCGTTAAATCAGTATTTACTGAAACAGCAGCTTTATTACCTTTAGCAGCTGAAATCATTAAAGTGGATGGTTTAGATCTTTCGGTTTCCCCTGCAATATATACATTTTTTTGAGTTGTTCTACCAACACCATCTGTTATCACTTTTCCATCTTCATCAATATCACAGCCAAGCTTCTCAGCAAACTGATTGGGGCGATAATAAGATGGGGCAACAAATCCACCCGACCTTATAATGGTTGCTCCTGTTTGAAACTCTATTTTTTGTAAGTACCCATCCTTACCGATGAGGTCTTTTATCTTCTCTGATATAACTTTGATATTGTGTTTTTGTAACTCCATTTTACCTTCTCTAGATAAGTGAGCTCCATTCGTTAAGACAACCAAATCCTGTGACCAATTATAAATTAACTTGGTCAAATGCAGTACATGCTCTTCTTTTTCTGCCAGCACCACTAATGGCTTATCCTTTTGCTCCCAGCCATCACAATACGGACAACTAAATAGACTTTTCCCATAAAACTTTCTTATACTTGGTATAGTAAATATTTCTTGAACACCGGTGGCGAGTATGATTTTTTCTGAAACAAATTCCTGACTAGTAGATGTTTTGACAGTAAATCGCTCATTACCTATACCCTTTATTATTTCAGTAACTGTAGCATTAATATAGGACACAGACGGGTAATTCTCCAACTCTTTTAACGCTATATCTTTAAACGCTTGTGGTTTTATCCCATCACGCGTAATAAATCCATGTGACGCCTGTGTCACTCTATTCCTATTTGTCCCATCATCCATTAATGCAATATTTCTCCTAGCTCTTCCTAAAGTTAAGCCAGCACTTAACCCAGAAGGACCTCCGCCTATAATGATACAATCAAGAACAGTCATTTTTACCTCCGCATTGATTTGGTTTTCTTTTGAAATTGTAATTTGCATTAGAGAACTACATTATTTCCTACATCTTGGATTTCCATTCTTTACACACTAATAACGCGGAGTTTTTGTTTATTTTATATTAAAAAAGACGCATTCCTGTTTAAAGAAATGCGCACAATTAGATAAATTTGATAATAGTTGTTCAATAACTTCTGAGTCTTTCGGGTATGTATGAATAAATTTCGAAATTACCTTGCAATTCTTCCAAGGTAATTTCTTCATCTGGGTCTTGATATTAAATATCCCCACCTGTTATTTCACATAAAAAATATTGTGTTGTTAGTTTATATTATTTGATAATTTTTAGCGCTGTTCCTTATTGCAAAATCTCGCCCGATTCTTGAACAATTTAAAACCGTTAATTTCTGTTTCAGACGTACTCATTCTGGAGGGTGTGCGGTGAACCAACCCGTTTGCGTTGCTCCTCCCGTAGTCGCCGTTTTCCAACCCAATCAACTTTGAATCTGCTTCTTCATTTTGTTGGATATTCATATTCTTTTGGTTGCCTGCAAGACTTCTTTAACATAGGCAATACTGCCCCAAAACTTTGATAATTTTTTCTTGCTTCAGTCAATGTTAAGCCATGGTTTTGGTCACTTGCCTCTACATTACTTTGAATAAACAAATCTATCTCCCAAAAACATACGGGACAAATATAAGCAAGGGCCTCGCCATTATTCGGAATTGTAATAAACTCGCAGCAAGGGCATGGTGAATTTCCAACTACTATATCAGATTCAATGTCATGTTCGCAGTTAGTTGTATCATCGTAGTTTATGCTTGGTAAGTATTGATTTGTCTTATTTTCTTCGTTTTTCATTTTTGATAGACCTCCAACAAAAATTGGTTAAAGCCTTCAAATACTCTTTACCTAAGTTCTGGAAGAACAATCTTTCACTTTTCATTTTGATAAAATACTATGATTGTAATCTCTTATTACTGAGCATTCAGTTAGCCATCAACGAAGGGCAAAATTAGCATGTCTCCATAGACAATGGAAGATGATTGAGTCCCTTCATGGAAGTTTAATTTCGTTATTTGTGAGTTAAAGGTGTTTCTGGTCTATTAGAGCAATATTTACAAGTAGGGTCACTACATTTTGATTCAGTCCAACTATTACAATTAGGACAAAAATAAGAATCAAAATCATCGTAATATACTAAATTATAGTTGCATTTAGAACATTTATCTTGTTTAATTTCACCATAAAATTCAAAATCATCTATCATCACTTTGCCATAGCCTTCTGTTATTTTCATAAATAACCTCCTTGAAACAATTTAATCGATAATTGTATAATTAATAACCATTCTAACATATATTATCCAAATATTTTTCAAATATATTACATTAATTTCCAACAATCTGTTTCGTTATTTGAATAAAAAAAACGTGCGAAAATTTTTGAATTATTGATAAAATTAAACCATTAATCTATTGGAGGACATAATGAACACGAAACAATTAAATGAGCAATTTTATGCGAATGGAGAACTTGTTGGTACTGTCAATCATTGCATCTGTGAGGATTGTATTTTTTATGCGGAGCAAATTATGAAAAATAATATGCTTATCGAGTTTTTACATAGTAATGGCCTTGATCCACGAAAAGCTAATGAAGTTTGGTGTTACATGGAGAAAGATGGGTATAAACATTACACGATTGATTTTTTTGAAGTGTACGCAGATAAGGAAGAAACGCATACTGTTGGCAACGCAAAAATCACATTTTACGTGAACATCTACGCTGAAAAAGAGCAGCTTCCATACGGATGCACAATAGATGCTATTTTTAAAATGTAGTGTAACTGAAAAAATCTCCAAAGCGTCGTTTTCGAACCTTTCGTTAAAGAATGTTCCTCAACAATCTGGCCCGTTCGTAATATGAGGTTAGCCAGTTTTTTCTGGTTGACCTTTTTCTTTTAGGTCTTATTATAACGGTAGTCGGGGTAGAACGTCTGGCCCGTGGGACTAGATCCCGTCCGCAAAACTGTTCACCCCCTACTTGTATAAACATGTTTCGAG